>NZ_JARAMH010000014.1:0-105931 GCF_029524215.1 Kocuria oceani
CGCCGACAACTTACCCCACACCCCACCCCCCGCCCCGGGCAACCGGCACACGGGGGCACCGGGGACACCGCAGAACACCGCGTCCACTATACGGCTCCCAACCAACAACCCCGCCGGGGTCACGGTTGCACCAACCGCACAATTGCATCCACAGTCATCACTGTGACCAGATTTCCCCCCCACCCCGGCCCACCGGCCAGGGACCACGGCGGGGAGACAGAGTTACGGCGGTCATAGCGTGGGGGAAACGCCCGGTCCCATCCCGAACCCGGAAGCTAAGACCCACAGCGCCGATGGTACTGCACCCGCCAGGGTGTGGGAGAGTAGGACACCGCCGGACCACACCCAGGGTCGAGCCCCCGCACCACCCGGTGCGGGGGCTCCCCACACATCAGGCCCCCACCAGCACCGGTGCGGGGCCTTTTCTCATGGCTGCACGCGACGCAGGAGAAGCGCCCGACCGGCCTAGCATTAGCGGCCCTTCACAAATGAGCATGGGTAGGTGTCTTTCTCCACGGCCGGTGTCCGCCGGCGGCGAGCAGGGCGCGTAGACGGTAGTTCTCGAAGTTCCGGAACCCGCGGGCGACCCTGCGCATCGTCTCGATCACCCCGTTCACGGCCTCGGTGGGCCCGTTCGAGGCCCCGGCGGTGTCGAAGTAGGCCAGGATCGCGGCCTTCCACCGCCGCAGAGTGCGGCCGAGCCGGGCGACCTCCGGAATCGGGCAGGTGGGGAACGCATCGAGGACCTCGGCGACGAGCCGGCGCCCGTGCTCGGGGCGGGCGTGGTAGACGGCGCGCAGCTTCTGGTAGCAGTGCCAGGCCAGGGTCACCTCATGGTGCGGGTCCCCAGCCACCAGCTTCGCGTTGAGCCGGGTGATCTGCTTGGCGGTGAGGTGCTCGGCGCCGATCTGCAAGGTACGGCGGATCCCGTAGAGAGGGTCCCCGGCCCGGCCTCGGTGGCCGAGGGTGTCCTGCTGCACGCGGCGACGCACCTCGTCCACGACCTGCCCACCGAGCTTCACCACGTGGAAGGCGTCCAGGACGGTGATCGCCTCCGGGAGCTCGTCGCGGATCGCGTTGGCGTAGCCGTGGAACGGGTCCAGCGTCGCCGTGCGGATCCCGCTCGTGAACCCCGGCCCCTGGGTAGCAAGCCAGTCGCCGTAGGCCGCCCCCGTGCGCCCGGGCACCAGATCCAGCAACCTCGCCCGGGGCCGGCCGTCCTCACCGCGGGAGTGATCCACGATGCCGGTGACCAGCCCGGTGCCGGGCGGACCCACATGGCGCCAGACGTGCTCGTCGACGCCCAAGGCGTTGACCCCGGCCAGCCGGTCCTCGGCTGTCAGCTGGGTCTCGATGACGGGGACGATCGCGTGCCAGACGGTGTTCCAGGCGACCCCGAGCATCTCGGCCAGGGCCGAGACTGCGATGTCGTGGGAGCGCAGCTGCGTCACCGCCCAGGCGATCGCGCGGGTGGTGAGCTTGGCCCGTGGCGCGGCGAGTTCGTGGACCTCGCTGAACGTCGAGATCTCGCAGGCATCCTCCCGGCACCGGAGGATCCGCTTGCGCCACAGCACCCGCACGGGCACTCCGGCACACGGCAGATCGTGGAGCAGGACCTCCCGCCGGCCGTGACCGGTGGCGAGCACCCCGCATCCTGGGCAGCCCGCCAGCGATGAGGCGGTTTCCGCCACCACGGTGAACGAGCGTGGCCCGCGTTCCACCGTCAGGACGTGGACGTCGGTCAGGTCGAAGAGCGCGCACGCGGGTGCGCAGATAGCATGAGACACGTCGAGGCCTTCATGGATCAGGTTGCTTGGTCGCTACCCATCCTGGAGGCCTCGACCTCTACCCAGGCCTCACAACACGCGCTCCGGAACGTCCCCGCGCACCCCGCTACCCATGCTCATTTGTGAAGGGCCGCATTAGCGCATGCACCTGCGGCCGACCACCCCCGAGGATCTCGAGGTGCTCCGCACCTGGGTCCCCACCGAGACCGACATGTTCCTGTGGTCCGGGCCAACCTTCGCCTGGCCGTTGGACCGCGCGCAGCTCGAGGCCTACCTGTCGGACGAGCGCCGGCTCTACTGGTCCGGTTCCGCGGCGATCGCGGGGCAGATGTCCGGGCACGGCTCCCTGCTGGTGGACGAAGCGGCAGGCAGGATGCGGTTGGGCTGCGTCGTCGTCGATCCGGCGCTGCGGGGGCACGGGCTGGGCCGTCGGTTCGTGACCGCCGCGGTGCACGAGGCGTTCCGGATCTCGGACCTGCCGGTGCTGACGCTGGGCGTCTACGCCCACAACGCCGTTGCGCGGCGGCTCTACGGCAGTCTCGGTTTCCGCGAGACCGGTCTGGTGCGCGACACCAGGGTGGGTGAGCACATCTGGCGCGTGCTCGATCTGGAGCGTCCGCGCGTCCTGTGACCGTCTCCCGCGTCACGGGCGCCGGGTGATCACCTCAGTGGGCCCGGTGGAGCTGTCGACGTGCGTGCTGTCCGGCGCGGTTCCGTGGCCATCCGTCGGCATGGCACCGGACAGGACGTCGCTGGGCAGGGCACCACTGTTCCGATCGGCACTGTTCCGATCGGCACGGGACCGGACGTCGTCGGCCCGCTCGGCGCCGGAACCGCCTCGACGGAGCCGGAGGGCACCGGGGTCGGCCTCGACATTGGCCGGAGTGAGGGCGAGGACGACCAGCGCGACGCCGATGACGGTCAACCCGGTCCAGCCGAGACCCGACAGCCGCTCACCCACCACGAGCACGGCCAGCACGGCGGCGACAGCCGGTTCGGTGAGGGTGAGGGTGGTCGCCGTGCTCGGACGCACCCGGGTGAGGCCGAGGCCGAAGAGGAAGTAGCCCAGGAACATCGGCACCAGGGCCGTGTAGGCCGCGGCGGTGAACGCCTGCGCCGAGTGGAGCAGGGGCGCGCCGGTGAGCAGCAGGACGGGCATCAGCAGCGCCCCGCCGGCGCCGAAGACCGCGCCCATCGATGCCGCACGGCCCACCTCGTGGCCCATGAGACGGTGCACGACCCAGGAGTAGAGCGCATAGGTCGTGCCGGCGACCAGGCCGAGCCCGATGCTCGCCGCGGTGGCCGGAGCCGAGGCCGCCGAGTCCCCGGCCCTCGCCAGGCAGAGCATGCCGCTGCCTAGGATGCCCAGGAGCGCGGCCAGCTTCCACCACCGGCTGAGCGGAAGGCGTTCGATCACCCGCTCCAGGACGCCGGAGGCGAGCGGCGCGGAGGCCAGGGAGACCACCGTGCCGATCGCGACCCCACCCAGGCGCATCGAGCTGTAGAACGCCAGAGGATAGATCGCCACCGCGACGGCGCCGAGCGCCACCAGGCCCGCGTGCGTCCGCAGCGCCTGCTGGGCGCGGCGCAGGGCGGGCAGGGCGATGGCGGCCTGCAGGAGCCCGCCGATGCCCAGGGCGGCGGCGCCGATGGCCAGGGGCCCGGCCGCGGGGGCGAAGGTCGCGGCGGTCCCGGTCGTCCCCCACAGGACCGAGGTCACCAGGATCGCGGCGATGCCGCCGGCCCGGCCCCTCACCGGGCGGCCAGCAGGTCGGCGGCGATCGCGCGGGCACGCACCAGGCGGGTCGGCTCGCCCTCGAGCCCGGCGCGGGCCATGGAGCCCTCCAGCAGGAAGCTCAGGTGCTCCGCCAACCGATGGGCGGTGGCCGGGTCGGTCAGTTCGCCCAGCGGGTCGAGCAGGAGCTGCTCGACCTGCTCCTTGTGGCGGCGCACGGCGGTCCGCGCCGGGTCCGCGGCGGAGAGCTCGGCGGCCGCGTTGAGCAGCCCGCAACCCCGGAACCCTTGCTCGTAGGCGGCCGCCGCGTGGTCGGCGTAGGCGTCGAAGACCGCCAGGACGCGCTCCTGCGGGGTGCTGGTGTCCTGCACGCGGGCCCGGTACAGCTGGAGCCACTCCTCGTGGCGGGCCTCGACGTAGGCCTCGACCAGGGCCGCCTTGGAGGCGAAGTTGTTGTACAGGCTCATCTTGGCCACCCCCGCCGACGCGGTGATCGCGTCGATGCCGGTGGCGGCGATGCCGTCGGCGTAGAAGCGCGCGGCTGCGGCCTGCAGGATCCGCGACCGCGCGGATCCTTGACGACGGTCCACGGCGTGCTGGTCCGTGCTCATGGAACGACCTCCTCGGAGCTGGTTAGACCAGTCTACCTATTAGGGGTGCGGGGTGCGGGCGGGGCCGTCCGCAATTCGTGCCGGCGCCGGACGCTCCCGGGGGCGCATCCGGCCCTCCGAGGACCTACTCTGTCAACATGCTGATCACCACTGCGGCTCCGACCGCCCCTGTTGAGACCGCGCCGGAGGTCCTCCGATGAGCGGCGGTCTGATGGCCCTGCTGGACGACGTCGCCGCCCTGGCCCGCGTCACCGCCGCCTCCGTGGACGACATCGGCGCGGCCGCGGGCCGGGCGAGCATGAAGGCGGCCGGCGTCGTCGTCGACGACACCGCTGTGACCCCGCAGTACGTCCAGGACGTCACCCCGGCGCGCGAGCTGCCCATCATCTGGCGCATCACCAAGGGCTCGCTGCGCAACAAGCTGGTCTTCATCCTCCCGGCCATCCTTCTGCTGAGCCAGTTCGCGCCGTGGCTGCTGACCCCCATCCTCATGCTCGGCGGCAGCTACCTGTGCTTCGAGGGCGCCGAGAAGATCTGGGCCAAGGTCTCCGGCCACGGGCCCAAGACGAAGACGCCTGTGGTCGAGAAGGGCAAGAGCGCGGAGGACACGATGGTCGGCGGCGCGGTGCGCACCGACCTGATCCTCTCCGCCGAGATCATGGTGATCTCCCTCAACGAGGTCGCCGACGAGCCGCTGTTCTCCAGAGCGGCCATCCTCGTGGTGGTGGCCATCGGCATCACCGTCCTGGTCTACGGCGTGGTGGCCCTGATCATCCGGATGGACGACTTCGGTCTGCACCTGGCCGAGCGGTCCTCCTTGACCAGCCAGAAGATCGGCCACGGCCTGGTCAAGGGCATGCCCGGGCTGCTCGCGGTGATCTCGGTGGTGGGCACCGCCGCCATGCTCTGGGTGGGTGGGCACATCATCCTCGTCGGCCTCGACGAGCTGGGCTGGCACCCGCCCTACGAGGCCGTGCACCACGTCGAGGAGCTCGTGCACGGCGCCGTGCCCGGCGGGCTCGGCGCGGCGCTCGCCTGGCTCACGAACACCTTCTTCTCCGCGGTCCTCGGCCTCGTCTGGGGGGCCGTCCTGGTGCTGGTCTGGGAGCTGCTGCCCTTCGGCAAGGGGGAGCACGAGGCCGACCACGCCGCCCCCGGCCAGCACGAGGCCGAGCACGGCAGGCACGAGGACCACGGCGAGCACCACGGCAAGCACTCCAGGGCGGCCACGGACGGCAGCGCCGCCCCGGACGGGTCCGGCCGGACGCCTCCGGGCGAGGGGGGTTCCTCGGCGGTCCGGTGACCGCGGCCGGCCGATCCCGGAAGCCCGACCTCCCGGGACGTGCCGGGGACGTGCCGCCCAGCACGAGCACCCTCATGGCGATCCCTCCCGGACAGCCTCAGGCTTCCGGTCGGTGCGCACCTACCCCCACGGGTCGGCGTCGTCGGCGTCCTTGGAGCGGGCGTCGAGGTACTCCTGCAGGACGGCCGAACCCAGGTCCGCGGGATCCGGGGCGACCACCCGCCCGTCCACCCGTTCGGCCATCCGCAGCAGGAACCGCTCCAGCCCCGGGTCGTCGCCGAGCCGGAAGAACGTCGTCTGGGCGCCCAGGCGGCCCAGCCGGTCCAGCTCCTGGACGGTGGCGCGCAGGGTGGCGGGCTCGGCCGGCCAGGAGAACCAGCTCTCGCCGTCGGGCAGCAGGTGGGCCGTGGGCTCGCCGTCGGTGACGACGAGCAGCACGGGCTGGGCGGAGGGGTGCTTGCGGAAGAAGCGGGTGGCGAGCAGCAGCCCGTGGTGCAGGTTGGTGCCCTGCTCCCGCCGCGGCGGCAGGGACGTGAGCTCCTCGATCCGCAGGTCCCGGGCGTAGCGGCCGAACCCGATGAGCTGGAGCCGGTCCCCCCGGAACCGGGTCGAGACCAGGTGGTGCAGCGCCAGGGAGGTGCGCTTCATGGGCACCCAGCGTCCTTCGGCAGCCATCGAGAACGAGGTGTCCACGAGCAGCGCGACGGCGGCCTGGGTCCGCGCCTCGGTCTCGGCCACCTCGATGTCACGCACGTCGATCCGCAGTCCCCGCCCGGCGTCGCCGCCCTCGGCGACCGTCCGGGTGATGGCGTTGGTGAGGGTGCGGGTGACGTTCCAGGGCTCCGCGTCCCCGAACTGCCACTCCCGGGTGGCGCCGGTCGGCTCCCCGGCCGCGCCCGCCAGCCGGGTGTCCCGGGCGCCGGGCCGCCCGGAGAGCCGCTGGGCGGTGTCCCGCAGCAGCGACTTCCCGAGCCGCCGCACGGCCCGCGGCGAGAGGCGCAGGTCCCCGTCCTGGTCCCGCTGCAGATAGCCGCTCTCCCGCATGGCCCGCTCCAGCTCGGCGAGGGTCCGCGCGGACACTGCGGCGTCGTCGCCGAGCTGGCGGGCCAGCGCGTCGAGGTCGAGGTCGTCCAGGTTCGCGCCCTCGTGGTGCTGGGACAGCTCGTCGGCCAGCGCGTCGAGCTCGGCGATGTCCTGCAGCACCCCCGTGCCGTCGCCGAGACCCAGGCCCTCCCCGCCCTGGAAGCGCTCCGACCCGTTCCAGTCCTCGCCGGGGCGCAGCGCCTGCAGGTTGGCGTCGAGCTGGCCCAGCTGCGCCATGAGGTCGGGGGAGCCGAACGCCTGGGCCGAGAGCTGCATCAGCTCCTGGCGCTGCTCGGGGGTCATGGAGTTCAGCATCCGCTGGGCCGCCGCCGATCGCTGGGCCAGGGCGTCGATCAGCTCGTCGACCGACTGCGGGTCCTCCGGGAAGTGCTGGCCGTGCTTGGCCATGAAGTCCTGGAAGTCCTCGTCGGTGTCCTCGCCGCGCCCGTGCTTCTCCAGCAGCTCGTTGAGGTCGCGCAACATCTCGGCCACCGCCTCCCGGTCGGCGTCGGTGGCGTTCTCCAGGGCCTGTTTCATGCCGGCGAAGCGCTGGTCCAGGATCTCGCGCCCGAGCAGGTCCTTGATCTGCTCGTAGGCCTCCCGCGCGGAGTCGGACTGCCAGTCGTAGGAGGCGAGCTCGCTGACCGCCGCGGCCGTGGAGCGGGGCAGCCCGTCCAGCTGCATCTCGCGGAAGGACCGGTCCATCGGGTCCATCCGGGCGTCGCGCAGGAACTGCTCCCGCTCCAGGCGCAGGGCCTTCTCCAGCAGCTGCTTCGCCTCGTCGAGCGTGCCGCCCAGGCGGTGCTGCTTCAGCAGGTCGCGCCGCCGCTGGTGCACGCGCCGGGACAGGTCGTCGAGACCCTCCCGGCCGCGTCCGCCCCGGCGGAGGAACTCCCGCATCGCCTCCTCCGGCGAGTACCCCGCCATGACGTCCTCCGAGACGGCCGCCAGCGCCTCCGAGAGGTCCACCGGCGGGGCCAGTGGGTCCGGCCCTCCGGCGTACCGTCCGTACCGCGATGACCGGTGGTGTGCGGGCATGACGCCCCCTAACGTGTCGTGGCGCTGACGCGGCGAGCGGTCAGCCGTAGATGGTGCCGTCCTCGTCGGAGTCCTTGGAGATCTTCTGGGCCAGGAACAGCCCCTCGAGGGCCAGCTCGACGGCGCTGGCGCGCTGTCCGGCGCTGGTGGCCCCGAGCCGGGCCGCGATCTGGTCGTAGACCGCGCCGTCCCCGTCGGACTCCGGCAGCTCGGGCAGAGCGGCGAGGAAGTCCCGGGCCGAGACGTCGTCGCCGGTGGAGACCGTGGTGCGGCCGTCGAAGGCCTCCACGACCGGGCCGAGGTCCAGGCCGCGGAAGCGGTCCCGGACGGTCTCGGCGGTCGCCCGGCGCAGCAGGTGGTCGAGGATCGCGCGCTCGCGGCCCTCCTCGCCGGACTCGAACTCGATCTTGCCGCCCAGGACGTCGGTGGCCGTCTCGACGTCGACCATGCGCGCGACGGCGTCGTCCTCGCGGCGCACCGTGGCCCGCCGCAGGGCCGCCGCCGCGACCGTCTCCGCGCCCGCGATGGCGAACCGGGCCGAGACCCCCGAGCGCTGGTCGACGGCGGAGGAATCCCGCAGCAGGCGCGTGAAGCGGGCCAGGATCTCCAGGATCGTCTCGGGGACCTCCGCGACCAGCTCCGCCTCCTGGCGGATGACGGCGATCTCGTCCGCCAGCTCCAGCGGGTAGTGGGTGCGGATCTCGGCGCCGAACCGGTCCTTGAGCGGGGTGATGATCCGGCCCCGGTTCGTGTAGTCCTCGGGGTTGGCCGTGGCCACCACCAGCACGTCCAGCGGCAGCCGCAGGACGTACCCGCGGATCTGGATGTCCCGCTCCTCCATCACGTTGAGCATGGCCACCTGGATGCGCTCGGCGAGGTCGGGCAGCTCGTTGATCGCCACGATGCCGCGGTGGGCGCGCGGCACGAGCCCGTAGTGGATGGTCTCCGGGTCCCCGAGCCGGCGTCCCTCGGCCACGCGCATCGGGTCCACGTCACCGATCAGGTCGGCCACGGAGGTGTCCGGGGTCGCGAGCTTCTCCACATAGCGCTCCGAGCGGTGCCGCCACACGACGGGCAGCTCGTCGCCCTCGAGCAGCACGCGCCGCCGGGACTCCTCCGTCAGGGGCTCCTCGGGGTGCTCGTTGAGCTCCGAGCCCTCGATGGCGGGCGACCACTCGTCCAGCAGGCCGGCGAGCGTGCGCAGCAGCCTCGTCTTGCCCTGGCCGCGCTCTCCGAGCAGCACGACGTCGTGGCCGGCCAGCAGCGCCCGCTCCAGCTGGGGCAGGACCGTGCGCCCGAGCCCGTGCAGTCCCGGCCAGGGATCACCGCCCTCCGCCAGCGTCCTCAGCAGGTTCTCCCGGATCTCCTGGCGCAGCGGCCGGGGGGAGTGCCCGGCCGCGCGCAGCTCGCCGAGCGTCCGGATGTCGGGTCGATCTGTCCGATCAGTCACAGCGCCACATTAACCCCGGCGTCAAGGGGGGCCGGGGTCCTCGGCACCGGACCCTCTGGTCAGCGCCGCCCCGATCGGTACGCTGGTACATCATGGCAACGCGGAAGAGGCCCCGGAGCACGCTCGTGCTGCTCGTGCGCCACGGCGAGACGCCCACCACCGGCAAGGTCCTGCCGGGGCGGGCGCCCGGCCTGCACCTGTCCGACCACGGCCGGGCCCAGGCCGAGCAGGTCGCCGAGCGGCTCGCGGGGGTGCCCGTCGACGCGGTGCTCACGTCCCCCCTCGAGCGCACCCGGGAGACGGCGGAGCCCACCGAGGCCCGGACCGGCCGGGCGGCCGTCGTGGACCCCGGGCTGCTCGAGTGCGACTTCGGGGAGTGGACCGGGGCGGAGCTGTCCCGGCTGTCCCGGCTCACGGCCTGGTCGACCGTCCAGCGCGCGCCGTCGACCTTCCGCTTCCCCGGCGGGGAGAGCTTCCCCGAGATGCAGGCCCGGATGGTGGGCGCCGTCGACCGGGCCCGCGCCGAGCACGAGGGCGGGGTCGTGGTCTGCTTCTCGCACGCGGACCCCATCAAGGCGGTCCTCGCGCACGCCCTCGGGACGCACCTGGACCTCTTCCAGCGGATCGTGGTGAGCCCGTGCTCGGTCTCGGCGATCTCCTACGCGCCGGGGCAGGCGCCGGCCGTGCTCACGCTCAACTCCACCCACGAGCCGCTGAGCGGGTTGAGGGTCTCGTGAGCAGGTCCCGGTGAGCGAGCTCGCGCTCCTCGCGGAGGGGCGGATGGAGCTGCTCGGGATGATCCGGGGCAGCAGCAACTCCGCGCTGCTCGTGCAGGTGTGCCTGGAGGACCGTTCCGCATGGGCCGTCTACAAGCCGCGGGAGGGGGAGCGGCCGCTGGTCGACTTCCCCCCGGGGCTGCACCGGCGGGAGCGCGCCGCGTACCTGCTCAGCGAGATCCTGGGCTGGGGGATCGTCCCGCCCACCGTGCTGCGCGAGGACGGGCCGTTCGGCGTCGGCTCCCTGCAGCTGTTCGTGGAGCACGATCCGCTGGCGCACTACTTCACCCTGTACGACGGCGTCCCCGGCAGCCACGAGGCGCTGCGCCGGATCGCCCTCTTCGACGTCGTGGCGAACAACGCCGACCGCAAGGGCGGGCACGTGCTGCGCGGGACCGACGGCCGGGTGTGGGGGATCGACCACGGCCTGTGCTTCGCGGCCGGCTACAAGCTGCGCACGGTGGTGTGGGACTTCGGCGGCGACCCGGTCCCCGAGGGCCTGCTGGCGGCCCTCGCCCCCCTGGCGGAGTCCGTCCCGGACGAGCTGGCCGACCTGCTCACCGCCCCGGAGGCCGCCGCGCTCCGGCAGCGGGTGTGCCGGCTGCTGGAGCGTCCGGTCCTGCCCGTCGACGTCACGGGGCGCCGGGTCCCCTGGCCGCTGCTCTAGGATCCCGGACCCTGCCGGTGTCCCGTGCCGCCGCGGCGCGGTGGCCCGGGACACCTAGCGGCGCAGCGTCTCGACCGGGCTCTCGCCGTAGACCTGCCGGTGGCGGCGGGCGAAGTCCCCGGAGTGCACCATCCCCCAGCGCAGGGCGATGGCCCGGACCGTGTCGCCTGCCTCGGGGTCCGCCTGCAGGAGGTCCTGGTGGGCCGCCGCGAGCCGCAGCTCGCGGAGACAGCCCCCCGGCGTCGTCCCGGTGTGGGAGCGGAAGGCGCGGGTGAGCTCGATCGTGCTCAGGCCTGCGTGGCGGGCGACGTCCTCCACGGTGATCGGCGAGGACAGCTGCGCCCGCATGTACTCCACGGCACGCCGGTAGGCGGACTGCCGGTCGGTGGTCGAGGTGCGACGGGTGCGCGGGTCGCCGAGGAAGGCGAAGGTCTCCAGGGTCGCCACCGACATCCTCCGGAGCAGGTCGGTGCGCAGCAGGGGGACGGCGGCGACGGCGGGGTCGGTCAGGGCCTGTGACACGAACTCGTGGGTGCTGCGCCAGTACCGGGCGCGCCCCGGGGAGACCGGGTGCGGGCCGTCGAAGGCCACCTCGAGCGACTCGTCGCCGTGGACGTCCCGGGCCGTGCGGCGCAGGGTCTCCGGGCCGAGGTTCACCGAGGCGACCGACAGCCGGTCCACCTCGCCGTAGTACTCCTGTCCCGGCTGGAGCAGGAACAGGCCCGGTCCGCCTCCGGCCCGCCCGTCGATCCGCCAGCTGACTCCTCCGGCGCGCGGCAGCATGACCGAGAAGGCGCCGTCGACGACCATGTGCCCGGCGATCCTGCCGCGGAAGGTGAGCTGCCCCAGGTTGAGGTCGGAGTCGCCGTCCACGTCCTGGCTGTACAGGAAGGACGTCCGGTCCCGGACCGTGCCCATCCGCGCGCGGGAGTAGACCTGCTGGAGCGCCTCGTTGGCCGTGTCGGGATCGGTGGTCGCGAGGTGCAGGCTCACCGGTGTGGCGGGTGTCATCCTCTGGTCCTCTCGTGGGGTCAGGTGCGCAGCGTGACGGCCGGGGATCGCCCGTACCGGTCCCGGTAGGCGGCGGCGAAGCGCCCGCGGTGGGTGAAGCCCCACCGCGCGGCGACGACCTCCACGGTCGCCCCGGTGCTGGGGTCGGCGGCGACCAGGTCCCGGTGTGCGGCGTCCAGCCGGGCGGCGCGCAGATGGGCGGTCGGGGTGGTGTCCAGTTCGCGCCGGAAGGCCGCCTGGAGCCCGCGCACGCTCATCCCGGCGGCCGCGGCGATCTCGGCGAGGCCGATGTCCGCGTCCACGTGCTCGTCGATGTAGGCCACCGCGCGCCGGAGCCCCGCCGGAGCGGCGCGGGACTGCCCGGGCAGGGCCTGGCTCCGGTCGAGGAACGAGCCGGGGAAGGTGTGCAGCAGCGCGGTGGTGAGGGAGCGGGTGAGCTCGGCCCGGAGGAGCGGGCTGGTCAGCGCCTCGTCGTCGGCCAGCAGGTTCCGGCCGAGGTGGGCGACGGTGCCCAGCCAGTACCGGGACATGGCCGCGGAGACCGGGCGGGACCCGGCGAAGGCGAGCCGGAAGGTCTCGTCCCCGAGCAGCCCCCGTGCGTGGGCCTCCGCCGCCGCGGGGTCCACGGCCACCGTCATGGCCTCGATGTCCTCCCACCAGCTGGTGTACGTGCGCTGGGGGAACAGGAAGGGCCCGGTCCGCGGAAAGCGGTCGCCGGCGCTGACGGCGCTGACGGCACCCTGCGTCACGTGGCACACCCGCAGCACCCCGGCCCCGTCCGTGCGCCCGGTCGTGGAGGAGCCCATGAGCCGGACCCGCTCGTAGCTCACCGGGCCCACCGCGGTCTCGGACAGGTCCATCGAGAACCGGCCGTCCCGGTCCCTGCGCACGTCCCGGATGGCGAAGACCTCGTCGAGCACGGCGACGCCCTCGGCCGGGTCCCGGGTGCTGAACACGGAACGCCGCACCTGGCAGTTCATGCCTGAAACGCTACGCCTCGGCGCGGGCCGCGTCGACCGTTCCGCGCGCGGGAACCCGTCCTGCTCTCAGCCGCGCAGAGTGGCGGCGGGATTCTCGCCGAACCGCTCCCGGTAGGCGGCGGCGAAGCGCCCGGGATGGCTGAAGCCCCACCGGCCGGCGACCTCGGCCACGGTGGCGCCGGCCCCGGGGTCCGTGGTCAGCAGCTCGGCGCGCACCGCCTCGAGGCGCAGCGTGCGCAGGTGGGCCAGGGGGGTGGTGGACAGCTCCCGGCGGAAGGCCGCCTGCAGTCCTCGCGGGCTCATCCGGGCCGCACGGGCGATCTCGCCCAGGCCGATGTCCTCCGCGGCGTGCTCCTCCATGAACGACACCGCCCGGCGCACTCCGGCGGGCGCCGCACGCTCCGGCTCGGGCACGGCCGAGCGTTCGAGGAAGCTGTTCGGGAACGCGTGCAGCACCGCGGTGGCCAGGGCCCGGAACGTCTCGGCGCGCACGAGCGGGCTGGCCATGGCCTGCTCGTTGCCCAGCTGGTGCTGCCCCAGGGCGGTCACGGACCCGGTCAGGTACCTGGCCATGGCGGGGCTGACCGGTTCGGCGGCCGTGAAGCGCAGGCGGAAGTCCTCGGCGTCCAGCAGGCCGGCCGCGTGCGCCTCCACGGCGGCCAGGTCCAGGGAGAGCGTCAGCAGGTCCAGTTCGTCCCACCGGCAGGTGTAGGAACGCACCGGGAAGAGGAACGGGCTGGGGCCGGCCGCGGTGGACGTGGCGTCCGTGAAGGCGAGCCGGCCGCCCAGCACCCGTGCGACGCGCAGGGTGCCCGGGGCGTCGATCAGGGCCGCGGCGGGCGCGCCGCTGAGGCGCACCCGCTCCAGGCTCAGCCGCTCCACCGCCCCCAGGGCCTGGTGCATGGAGAAGGGGTTGCCCGGGGACACCCGGACCCGGGCGGCATAGACGCGCTCGAGGACCTCGACGCCCTCCGACGGGTCGTGGGAGATGAACCGGAGCTTGCGCACGGCCGGTCGCCGGTGCGCCGTCTCGTCCGCCCCCCACGCGCGGCGGGACACGGGCGCGGAGGGGACGTCCGGCGGGATCGAGACCTGCGCGTCGGGGGCGGGACGAGGCATGGAGGAGTCCTTCGGGTGCGGCGAACGCTCCGGCCGTCTGCTTGACCTGCCGGTGTGGAGCGGTCCCGCGCTGCGCTCTGCAGCCCGGGGCCGGGTGCACCGGTGCACTTGTCAGTGTAGTCACCACGACCCGCGCACCGCCGGACACCGATCCCGCACGAAGACCCCCGACCTCTGGCCAGAGGGGGTGCGCGCGATCTACTCTTGTCAAGAGACATTGCGTTTTTCGAACTAAGGTGCGCCCAGCGGGCCGTCATGATCCGACATCTCGCGGCCGGACCGTCCGGGGAGATCCGGGGCGGCTGCCGTCCCGGGGCTCTGCACGACGAGTGAGGAGGGCGTCTTGACCATTCCACAGCCTGCCGGTGCGAACCGGGCGGCGCAGGTGGTCCTGCGCCCGGCCCGGGTCTCCGACATGTTCCTGCTCATGGACCTCGCCGACCAGGTGGGGTACAGCCTCAACCCCGAGTGGATCCGCACGCGACTCCGGGCCGAGCCCGCGACCGAGGACCACGTGGTCGCCACGCTCCACGACATCCCGGTCGGGGCCGCGCACGTCTACCTGTCCCCGCGGCAGACGCCCGAGGACGCGGTGCGGGCGAGCGTCACGGCGCTGGTCGTGGACGAGGAGCACCGGGACGAGCGGATCGGGTCCCGTCTGCTGGACCGGTGCGAGGAACTGGCCCGGCAGATGGGGGCGCACACCTTGGAGATCGTCATCCCCTCCCGGCGCCACGAGGACCTGCACGGGTTCTGGCAGCGCCACGGCTACGCCCGTGACGGCTCCTCGCCCTTCGCCAAGGTGCTCGGCGCCCGCCCGTGAGGGCATG
Source organism: Kocuria oceani (assembly GCF_029524215.1). Lineage (NCBI taxonomy): Bacteria > Bacillati > Actinomycetota > Actinomycetes > Micrococcales > Micrococcaceae > Kocuria > Kocuria oceani. The sequence goes on from NZ_JARAMH010000014.1 coordinate 14,391, forward strand.
CCCTCGGGGAGGGCTCAGCCGCGGGTGATGCGGGCGAGCGCTGTGCGCACCGACCGGGTGCCGTACGGTCCCCGCCGGGCCGCCGCACCGGCTGCGCGCTCCGGGTGCAGCCCGAGGCCGAGCTCCGGGTGGAGCCCCAGCAGGGCGGCGCGGACCTCCGGGTCCGCGGCCGGGCGGGTCCGCGTCCTGCGGGCGGTGTAGCGGGTGCCGGGCCACTGCCACCGGGACACCGCGATCCGCGCCAGCCGCCGCGCGCCCGGGCCGGCGGCGAGCCGGGTCCGGGCCTCGGCGGTGAAGAACGCGAGGTGGCGTTCCTTGAGCCGCACCACGGCCCCGGTCGTGGCGGCCAGCCGCGGTTCGGCCGCCCCCAGCCGGCGGTAGGACTCGGCGAGCACCGCGGTGTCGAGCCGGCTGGTGAGCATCTGGGCGGCGGTGGTCTCGGCGCCCAGGAGGTTGCTGGCGATTGCGCCGAGCACCGGGCCGAGGCGCTCGTCCCGGGCGCGGCGCAGGCGCCCGAGGGCTGTGGCCCGGTCCTGCCCGGCGGCGCGGCCGTTGGCGGCCAGGACCGCTCCCAGGGTCTGGACGAGCCAGTGCTGCTCGTAGGCCCAGGTGGTGAGGAAGGCCGTCACCCTCGACTCCGCATGGGTGGGGGTCACCAGGAAGTCCCGCATGCGGTGCAGCAGGGCGCGCTCGGCGGCCTCCAGGCGGGTGAGCGCCTCCAGGGTGGCCGGGTCCAGGTCGCCCAGGGCGGGCAGGTCGAGGTCGGTGGGGCGCACCTGGAGCGGGTCGCGCATGTAGGCGCGCACGTCGAACCCGGTCGGGTCGCTCACGCCGGCACGCCCCGGGCGTCCAGGGCGTCGGCGACCACGGTGAGCCCCTCCATCCCGGGCAGCTTGGCGATCTGCCGGTCGATGGCCTCGATCTCCTTGCGCCCCTCGGGCCCGGCGAAGAGATGGGTCATCACGTGGGTGACCTCCTCCTCGGGCGAGACGCCGGAGCCGACCGGCTGCCACGCGGTGCGCAGCGCCAGGCGCGCCAGCTTCTGCGCCCGCGGGTTGTCCTGCAGCCGGGCCCGGGCCTGGGTGGTGTAGAAGGCGATGTGCTTGGTCTCCTGCGCGGCGATGCGCCGGACCAGCGGGGCGAGCACGGGGTGGTCCTCCAGCGCGGCCAGCCGCCGGTAGCCGGCGGCGGCCGAGCGCTCGTTCACCGCGCCCCAGAGCATGTGCACGGCGACGAAGTCCGTGCCCACGATGTTGGACAGCAGCGACTGCTTCACCGGGCTGATCCGGTCCCGCCAGCCCAGCTTCACGCGCTTGGCCTTGACCTCGTCGAAGGTCACGGTGATCCCGTGCAGGTCCAGGACGTGGGCGAGGGCCTCGCCGTGCCAGAACTCCTCGTGGTTCCAGATGGTCATGAAGGTGGCGACCTCGGGGTCCCGGCGGGACGGGCTGACGAGCATGTCCCGCAGGTAGCAGACGGTGTGGAACTCGACGTCGCACATGTAGCGCAGGGTGCGCAGCGTCTCCGGGGGCAGCGGGTCCTCGCGGAACGCGTCGAGCCTGAGGTCCTCCCAGTGCACGCTGGTGGACTCGTGGGCGAAGCGGTCGATGTCGAAGGCCATGACATCACTTCCTCTGGTCGTGGGGGCGGTCTCGTGGAAGTATTCGGAGCCGGTGGCGCAGCGGATGGGTGGCCGGCACCCCGGCCCGGCCGGGGGCGTGACGACGGCGGGGCCGGGTCCGCTCCGGCGGCCCGCCGGGGCGGTGGACCGTAGGCTCGTCAGCACGCCGCCCGGCCGTGCACCGGACCCGTGCACAGCATCGACAACCGTGAGGTGAGAACGTGGTGAGCAGTCCCCGGACGATCGTCTTCGACGTCAACGAGACCCTGTCGGACATGGCCCCGCTGGGGGAGGCCTTCGCCGCGGCCGGCGCCCCCGCCCACCTGGCGCAGGTCTGGTTCGCCGGCATCCTCCGCGACGGCTTCGCCGTCACGGCCGCCGGCGGCAACGCGGGCTTCGCCGAGATCGCCCAGGACAGCCTCGTGCGCCTGCTGGCGGAGGCCGGCGACGGGGCGGACGAGGCCGCCGCGGGCTCGATCCTGTCCGCGCTCAGGAGCCTGGAGGTGCACCCCGACGTCGTCGCCGGGATCGAGGCCCTGAGCCCGCTGGCCGAGCTGGTCACGCTGAGCAACGGTTCCGCGAGCGTGGCCGAGGGCCTGCTCGGCCGGGCCGGGGTCCGGGAGCGCTTCCGGACCCTGCTCAGCGTCGACGACGCCCCGGCCTGGAAGCCGGCCCGGTCCGCCTACGCCTACGCCGCGGCGCAGTGCGGCCGCCCGGCCGAGCAGATGCTGCTGGTCGCCGTGCACCCGTGGGACGTCCACGGGGCGCACGAGGCGGGACTGCGGACGGCGTGGCTCAACCGCACCGGAGCCCAGTACCCGGGCTACTTCGCCCAGCCGGACCTCGAGGTGGCCGACCTCCCGTCCCTGGCCGCCCAGCTGGGCGGCTCCCCGGCCTGATCCGCGGTGCCGCGACCCGCCGCACCGCGCCGGCCGCCTGGACGCCGTCGTCGCCCGGGTCCTTGCCGCGCGGCGGCCGCCGGCGTAGCTTGGGGCCATGTTCTCGTCCTGATGCCCCGGCCCGCGTCCGCGGCCGGCACCGTCGATCCGAGCCCGTGCGGCTCCGCGCATCCGGTGCCGCACCGGCCCGGCGGGCCCCGCTCCCGCATCGACAGGACCCCACCATGGCCTCGGCCCCGCACCGCCCCCTGCACCTGCGCCTGGACGGCGTCGCCTTCGGCTTTCCCGGCCGCCGCGTCCTCACCGACGTCTCCCTGACCGTTCCGGCCGGTGGGCGCATCGGCCTCATCGGCGAGAACGGCGCCGGCAAGACCACCCTGCTGCACCTGGCCGCCGGTCTGCTGGTGCCCGCCGCCGGCACCGTCCACCGCCCCGAGCGCACCGGGCTGCTCCGGCAGCAGCTGGACCTGCCCGGGCGGGTCACGGTGGGGACGGTGGTCGAGGACGCCGTCGCCGACGTCCGCGCCCTGGAGCACCGCCTCGCCGCGCTCGCCGCCGGGATCGCCCAGGACCCCGGCGACCCGGCGACCGCCGACGCCTACGACACCGTCCTGCGCGACGCGGAACGCCAGGGCCTCTGGGCCCTCGACGCCCGGATCGAGGCGGTCCTCGGCGGCCTGGGCCTCGGCGGGCTGCCCCGGGACCGCCGGATCGGGGAGGTCTCCGGCGGCCAGCAGCGGCGGCTCGCCCTCGCCGCGCTGCTGCTGTCCCGGCCCACGGCCCTGCTGCTCGACGAGCCGACCAACCACCTCGACGACGCCGCCGTGGACTTCCTCGTGGCCGAGCTGGCCGCCTGGCGGGGGCCCGTGCTCATGGCCAGCCACGACCGCTGGTTCCTGGACGCCGCCGCCACCGGGGTGGTCGACCTCGACCCCGCGCTGGGCCCGGACGAGTCCGCCGGCGGCCCGGCCCGGCAGGGCACCGTGTCCACGGGCGGCTACTCGGCCTACCTGGGCCGGCGCGAGTCCGCCCGCCGCCGCTGGGGCGAGCGCTTCACGGCCCAGCAGGAGGAGCGGCAGCGGCTGCAGGAGGTCGTCGACGTCTCCGGGCGGGAGATCTTCCACACCACCGCTCCCAAGTCCGAGGGCCGCATCACGCGCAAGTTCTACAGCGACCGCGCCGCCAAGACCATCGGCGGCCGGGTCCGCTCGGCCCGCCAGCGGCTCGATGCGCTCGAGCGCACCGCCGTCGGCGCGCCGCCGGCCCCGCTGCGCTTCGCGGGGATCGCCGGGACCGCGGACGACGACGCCGCCGGCACCCTGCTCCGGCTGAGCGGGGCGGCCGTCGCGGGGCGGCTGGCCCCGACCGACCTGGTGCTGCACGCCGGGGACCGGGTGCTGGTCCAGGGCCCGAACGGCACGGGGAAGTCCACGCTGCTCTCCGTGCTGGCGGGCGAGCTGCGCCCCGACGCGGGCACCGTGGAGCGTCGGGGCGGCGCCGTCGTCGGGCGCCTGGCCCAGGAGGACGACTGGCCGGACCTCGCGGTGCCCGCCGAGGCGGCCTACCGCGCCCGCCTGCGGGACCCCGTCCGCGCCCCGACCCTGCGCGACCTCGGGCTGCTGCGGGACGAGGACGCCGCCCGCCCCCTCGGGGAGCTGTCCCCCGGCCAGCGCCGCCGGGTGGCGCTCGCGGCCCTGGTCGCCGATCCCGCCCCGCTGCTGCTGCTGGACGAGCCGACCAACCACCTGTCCCTGGCGCTGGCGGAGGAGCTCGAGCAGGCCCTGGAGGACTTCCCGGGCACCGTGGTGCTGGCCACCCACGACCGGTGGATCCGGCGGCGCTGGACCGGCCGGGTGCTCTCGGTGCGGCCCGCCGCGGCGGACAGGTCCGCGGTGGGGCGCGGGGCGACCCTTGAGGGCGTTCGGAAGCTGGCTTAGTGTTGAGGTCCGTCGACAACCCACGGAGGAGGAGACATGGCCGCAGCAGCGGACAGGAACTGGTGGCGGAAGGTGCTGGTGATCGCGACCCTGCCGTTCGCGGCGCTGGGCGTCACCGGGTGCGACAACACGGAGCCGGGAGGCGAGGAGGGCATCGAGCAGGAGGCCACCACCGGGACCGAGGAGACCGCCGGCAGCGGGGAGACCATCGGCGAGGAGGAGAGCACGCCGGAGGAGGAGAGCGCCACGGAGGGCGAGCTGCCCTACGAGGACGGCCAGCAGGAGGAGGGACAGGGCGGGAACTGACCCCGCCGGGGCCCTGCTCCGCTCCGCTCGGCTCCGCGCGGGCGCGAGTGCGCCGTGCCCGCCCTGATCGACCGCCGTCCGGTCCAGCCCCACAAGAGGGGGCAGGGCCGGACGGCGCGCTCCTGCGGGGACCGGCGACCCCCCGGCGCGCGGCGGCACCGCACGTCAGCGCGGGGGCACGGGTCCGCCCCGCCGCGGCGCCGACCGGTGACCACGGGTGCCCGGCGTCGTCGCAGGCGGGTCACGGACGAGCACACGGTTCCGGTCGGCCGCCCCGCGGGGTCAGGATGAGGCCATCCCCGGCACGGACGATCGGGGGGACTCCGGCCGAGGCCGCCCGCCGGGGCCGCTCGCCGGTCCGTGCCGCTCGTCCTGACGGTCGTGCGCCGCGGACGGGCCGGACGCGAAAGGACCGCCGTGACCACGCCACTCGTTCCCGAACTGCCAGAGGTGCCCGGGACCGCGCGCCGCGCCTCCGACCGGGGGACGGGGCGCCACCGTGCGCCCGACCGCACGATCGAACGGGCCGCCGTGCTCGCCCTGCTGGCGCTCCTCGTGCTCGCCCTGGTCCTGGCCGCGTCCACCCGGGTCGCGCCGGTCGTGCCGCTGGTCACCGCGACAGCCCTGCTGCTCGTGGCCGTCGCCGCGCTCGGGCGGGACACCGCGGCCGACCGCCCGGCGCCGCCGGCCCGCCCGGCGGCGGACGGCGCGACGTGCGGGCTCGAGGACCGCTCCGACGTCCTGCGCTGCCACCGGCCGGCCGGTCACCCCGGTCCTCACCACGACGAGCGGGCCGACCAGGCGTTCGAGGACACGCTCGCCGCCCACATCGGCGACGCCGGGGCCTACTACCTCGACCGGCAGGGCCGCCCGGTGCCGATCGACGACGCCTTCTGAGCAACGCGTTCCGCCCGTCACGTCCTGCAGGAGGACTTTCCGGCGAGGTCGTGTCCGAATCGTGTCCGTCATCTTCCCGCCACGTCGGCCGTGCCCGCTGACCTGCGCCTACGTTGGGGATGTCGTACAGACACGGGGTTCGACGGGCGTCCGGGGGGACGCCGCGAGCCGGCACCAGTCGCGAAGCGGTCCCCGCTTCTCCACCGGATGGGACAGAACCATGAGAAGAACCACCAGGGCAGTCACGGCCGCCGTCTTCGCGGCGGGAGTCGGCCTCGCCGCGGCCGCACCGGCGCAGGCGATGGTGATCTCCGACATCAGCGACGCCACGCGGATCGCCGAGGGGGCGGCCGTCCAGGGCACCTACACGGTCTCCTGCACCGCGGGCAGCAACGTCTTCGTCTCCCTGAGCGTGACCCAGCGGGTCTCCGAGGGGCGCATCGCCAACGGCAGCTATTTCGAGCAGTGGGTCTGTGAGGGCGGCGAGATCGAGATGGACTACCAGGCCGTGGCCTTCAACATGGCCTTCGACGAGGGGCCGGCCGTCATCTCCGGGTTCATCCAGGAGTGCCAGGCCGAGTTCTGCGGGACCGGCACCAACCTGCCGCTGCAGGTCATCGAGATCAGGGACTGACCGCGGCCCGGCCCCGCTCCGCGTCGACCCCCGCGCCGGCGAGGGGCGGGGCCGCCCGCCGAGCGCACTCCGGGCACCGGGGCCCGGGAACTCTGCCCGAAAGTCCACTGCCCGGTCCCCGCTCCCCGACCTAGAGTCGAGCGCATCGACCGCACCGCCGTTTCCCCCCGCCCCCCGCAGTGGACCGACGACCGCGCCGTGCCCGTCCTCCAGGAGGAGGTCCTCACGAGGCAGCCGGCGCGGATCGACGCCGTGAGCGGGGCCGACCACGCCGTGCGGGGCTACCGCTCCGCCTTCCGGGAGCTCGTGGACCGGGTCCGGTCATGAGCGCCCCCGCCGTCGAGCTGCGCCGCCCCAAGGGCCGGCGGCACCTCCACCGGGAGCGGATCTGGGGCACCACGGTGACCGTCGACGTCCGCGCCGGGGAGGACGCCCTGCCGGCCGAGCGCGTCGTGCAGCACGCCCTGGACGTGGCCGTGGCCAACATGGGCTGGGTCGACGCCGTCTTCTCCACCTACCGGCCCGACTCCCTGGTGACCGCCCTGCGGACCGGTCTGCTCGACGAGCGCCGGCTCACCCGGGGCGACCCGGCGCAGGGGGCCCTGCTCGACGTGCTCCTCCGCTGCCGGGAGGGGCGGCTGCTGACCGGCGGCTGCTTCGACCCCTGGGCCGTGCGCGGCGGCTTCGACCCCTCCGGCTACGTCAAGGCCTGGGCCGCGGAGCGGCTCGCCGACGACCTGGTCCGCGCCGGCTGCGCGAACGTGTGCATCGACGCCGGCGGGGACGTGGTCACCCGCGGGGTCGCGGCACCGGGGGAGCCCTGGGCGGTGGGGATCCGCCACCCGGACGATCCCGGCGCGCTCTCGTGGACCGTCCTGCCCGGCGACGGGGCGGTCTCGACCTCCGGGACCTACGAACGGCCCGCCCACATCGTCGACCCCCGCACCGGCCGGCCCGCGGCCGGGGCCCGCTCCGCGACCGTCGTCGGCCCGGACGCACGCCTGGCCGGGATCCTGGCCACGGCCCTCGTGGTGGCCGGCCGGGACGGGGCCCGCTGGTTCACCGGCCTGGACGAGTGGTCCGCGTGGGTGGTGGACCCCGCTCCCGCGGACACCGCGTGGACGATCGGCCGGGACCGGCACCGGACCGGCTGAGTCCCGCCGCGCGCCCGCGGTCGCTAGGGTGGACGCGGTGAGCATCGACCTCGACACCACTGCGGCCATCGTCCCCGTCGCCGCCCGCTCCGGCATGGTCCGGGTCCGCGGGGCCTCCGAGCACAACCTGCGCCACGTGGACGTGGACATCCCGCGCGACGCGATCGTCGCCTTCACCGGCGTCTCCGGCTCCGGGAAGTCCTCCCTGGCCTTCGGCACCGTCTACGCCGAGGCCCAGCGGCGCTACCTGGAGTCCGTCGCGCCCTACGCCCGGCGCCTGATCCAGCAGGGGCACAACCCCGCCGTGGAGGAGATCACCGGTCTCCCGCCCGCCGTGGCCCTCCAGCAGCGGCGCGGCGCCCCCAGCTCCCGCTCCACGGTGGGCACCCTGACCACGCTGTCCAACTCGGTGCGCATGCTCTTCTCCCGGGCGGGCACCTACCCCGAAGGCGCCGAGGGCAGCCTGGACTCCGACGCCTTCTCGCCCAACACCGCCGCCGGCGCGTGTCCCGAGTGCTCCGGCCTGGGCACCGTGCACGACGTCACCGAGTCCTCCCTGGTCCCGGACCCCGGGCTGAGCATCCGCGAGGGCGCGGTGGCCGCCTGGCCCGGCGCGTGGCAGGGCAAGAACCTGCGGGACATCCTCGTGCACCTGGGCCACGACGTCGACGTCCCGTGGCAGGAGCTGCCCCGGGACGTCCGGGACTGGATCCTGTTCACCGAGGAGCAGCCGGTCGTGGAGATCACCCCGCAGCGGGACCGCGTGGCGAAGCCCTACAAAGGCCGGTTCTGGAGCGCCCGCAGCCACGTCCTGCACACCCTGGCGGACTCCGCGAGCCCGCAGATGCGCGAGCGCGCCCTGCGCTTCGTGGTCACCGGCCCGTGCCGGGTGTGCGGTGGCGCCGGCCTGCGCCCGGAGGCGCTCGCCGTGACCTTCGGGGGCCGGACCATCGCAGAGTTCAACGGGGCGACCCTGGCCGAGCTGGCCGAGGCGGTGCGCCCGACGGCCGGGCTGGAGCAGGCCGGGACCGCCTCGCGCGCGGTGACCTCCGGGGAGCGCAGCCAGGCGGCCGTCACCATCGCCCGGGACCTGCTCGCCCGGCTGGAGGTGCTCCTCGGCCTGGGTCTGGGCTACCTGAGCCTGGACCGGTCCACCCCCACGCTCTCCCCGGGGGAGATGCAGCGGCTGCGCATCGCCACCCAGCTGAGGTCGGGACTGTTCGGGGTGGTCTACGTGCTCGACGAGCCCTCCGCGGGCCTGCATCCGGCCGACGCCGAGCCGCTGCTGGCGGTGCTGGAGGAGCTGAAGGCCTCCGGCAACTCGGTGTTCGTGGTGGAGCACGACATGGCCGTGGTCCGCCGGGCCGACTGGGTCGTGGACGTGGGCCCGCAGGCCGGGGACCGGGGCGGCTCGGTGCTCTACAGCGGTCCCGTGCCGGGGCTGGCCGAGGTCCCCGCGTCCGTCACCCGCCCGTTCCTGTTCCCGGACCCGGCGACCGCCGCACCGGCGCCCGCCGCCCGGCGGCCCGAGCGGTGGCTTCAGCTGCGCGGGGTGAGCCGCCACAACCTCGTCGACCTCGACGCCGAGATCCCCCTGGGCGTGCTCACCGCCGTCACCGGGGTCTCCGGCTCGGGCAAGTCCACCCTGGTCAGCCAGGTCCTGGCCGAGACCGCGGGCCGGCACCTGCACGGCGGGCCGGGGTCCACGGGCGACGACGAGGCGGCGCCCGCCCCCGGGGCGCGGGTGGGCTCCGCCGAGGGCCTGGAGCACCTGGACCGGCTGATCCGCGTGGACCAGCGGCCCATCGGCCGCACCCCGCGCTCCAACCTGGCCACCTACACCGGGCTCTTCGACGCGGTCCGGAAGCTCTACGCCGCCACCGACGAGGCCCGGGCCCGGGGCTACGGGGCCGGGCGGTTCTCCTTCAACGTGGCCGGCGGGCGGTGCGAGACCTGCCAGGGGGAGGGCTTCCTCGCCGTGGAGCTGCTCTTCCTGCCCGGCACCTACGGCCCCTGCCCCGACTGCCGGGGCGCGCGCTACAACCCCGAGACGCTGGAGGTCACCCACCGGGGCCGGAGCATCGCCGACGTGCTGGGCATGCGGGTGGAGACGGCCGCGGAGTTCCTCGCCGACGTCCCGGCCGCCGCGCGCAGCCTGCGCGCCCTGCTCGACGTGGGCCTCGGCTACCTGCGGCTGGGCCAGCCGGCCACCGAGCTCTCCGGCGGCGAGGCCCAGCGGATCAAGCTGGCCGCGGAGCTGCAGCGGGCCCGGCGCGGGCACACCCTCTACCTCCTGGACGAGCCCACCACCGGGCTGCACCCCCAGGACGTGCAGGCGCTGCTGGGCCAGCTGAACCGGCTCGTGGACGCGGGCAACACCGTGGTGGTGGTGGAGCACGCCATGGACGTGGTGGCGTCGTCGGACTGGGTGATCGACATGGGCCCGTCCGGCGGCGAGGCCGGCGGGCGGATCCTCTGCGCCGGCACCCCCGCCGAGGTCGCGGCGTGCCCGTCGAGCCGTACCGCTCCCTACCTGGCCGCAGCCCTGCGCTGACCCGGTCCCTCCTCCAGCCACCTCGGCGGGGGAGGGGGGCCGGAACGGCGCAGCCCCCGCGCGCCGGTCGGCGGGCGGGGGCTGGGGGGCTGCCGGGGATCAGTTCTGCTGGTCCTTCTGGTCCTGCTGGCCGGTGCAGAGGAAGTCCCCGGCCTTCTCCTGGCCCTGGTCCACCTGGCTCTCGTACTTGTTGCCGGTGCGCTCGTCCACGGCGTCGCCGCCGCGGTCGATGCCCTGCTGCACCTTGTCCGGGTGCTGCTCCGCGAAGTCCTTCGCCTTGTCCGCGAATCCTCCCATGTCCACCACGGTCGTTCCCTTCGTCGATCGGTTCCGGTGGGGGCGCGCCCGCCGGAGGGACCCTCCCATCCTGGCCTCCGGGCGGGGGCCCTGGCCACCCCGCGCCGAGATCGCGGCTCACGGCGACGCGACCGTGCCCGGTCACCGCCCCGGGCAACCTCGCGGGCAGTGGCGGGCAGCGGAGGGGGAGAGGGGGTCAGCGGGCGTGGCGGGTGGCGTGCAGGGTCCGCACCTCCGGGGCCAGGTCGGGGCACGGGCCGTCCACCGGCACGCCCGGGGCCACCTGGGCGATCGGCAGCGCCGCGACCGGGGCGGGCGGGACGCCGAGCTCCTGCAGCCACCGGACCAGCTGCGCGGAGGAGGAGGCGTGGACGATGCGGCCCAGACCCACCCAGGCGTGCGCGGCCGAGCACATGGGGCAGTGCTCGCCCGAGGTGTAGACCGTGGCCGCGGAGCGCTCTCCCGGGGCGAGGTGAGCGGCTGCCCAGCGGGCGATCTCGAACTCGGGATGCCGGGTGGCGTCACCGCCGGCCACCCGGTTGCGGTCCTCGAACAGCACCTCGCCTCGCGCCGAGACGAGCACCGAGCCGAACGGCTCGTCCCCGGCGTCGAGGGCCTCGCGGGCCAGTTCCACACAGCGTCGCAGGTGCCCGCGGTCGGTCTCGGAGATGCCCATGGGCTCAGCCTACGAGTCGTCCGGTCCGCCCGCCGGCAGGACCGGGGCGTCACCCGGTCCCGTCGGCGACCTCCTCGAGCACCTCCGTCACCACGGCCCGCGCCCGGGCCTCGGCCGTGGCGGCGTCCCCGGAGGCGACGGCGGCGGCCGTGGCCTCGTGGTCCTCGAGCGCCCCGGGAGCGGGGTCCCGGGGCATGAGCCCCAACGCGGTGCGCCCGGAGAGCACCTCGGCCACCACCCCGCCCAGGGCGGCGAGCATGGGGTTGCCGCTGGCCGCCAGCAGCAGCTCGTGGTAGGCGATGTCGATCGCCAGGTACTCCGGGTCCGTGCCGCGGTGGGCCTGGCCCAGCTCCTTGAGCCGGGCGGCCAGCTCCACGAGACGGCGGCGGGTGGACTCGTCCGCCCGCGCGGCGGCGAGCCGGGCCGCCATGGGTTCGATCGCCGCGCGCAGCTCGGTGAGGCTCAGCAGCTGGGCGTCCCGCCCGGGGCCGCCGAGCCGCCACCGGATCAGCCGGGGGTCGAACGGGTTCCAGTCCCGGGGCGGCCGCACGGTGACGCCCACGCGACGCCGCGACTCCAGCATGCCCATGGACTCGAGCACCCGCACGACCTCGCGCACGAGGGTGCGGGAGACCCCGAACTCCTCCTCGAGGCCGGCGAGTGTCAGGACCGTGCCGGGCACGCGGTCGCCCGAGGCGATGCTGCGGCCGAGCCGATCCAGCACGCCGCTGTGCTGCTCCACCCCGTGCATCCCGGCCCCGTCCCTCTCGCGGCGCCCATGACGTGCCCGCTGTTGCCAAAAGTATGATCTTTCTGTCAGCCTAGCGCGTGTCGTGGATCACGACGAGCACCCGAAAGGCCTGCGTGCAGGCCCGAGATCACGGAGACCCTCAGTGGAAGACTGGACACAAACCCTCGGAACCGCCCCCCTGCTGGGCATCGCGGCCGCCGCCATCGCGCTGATCCTGATCCTGGTGATCAAGTTCAAGCTGCACGCGTTCCTGACCCTGATCCTCGTGGCGCTGCTGACCGCGCTCGCCACGGGCATCCCGCCGGCGCTGATCGTGGACACCGCCGTGGAGGCCTTCGGCGGCACGCTCGGCTCGGTGGCCCTGCTGATCGGCCTCGGCGCCATGCTCGGCAAGCTCGTGGAGCACAGCGGCGGCGCCAGGGTGCTCGCCGACAAGCTCGTGGACATCTTCGGCGAGAAGCGGGCCCCCTTCGGCCTCGGCATCGCCTCGCTGATCATGGGCTTCCCGATCTTCTTCGACGCCGGCCTGGTGGTCATGCTGCCCATCATCTTCGCCGTCGCCCGCCGCGTGAGCGGCACCAACGTGCTGCTCTACGGCATCCCCGCCGCCGGTGCGTTCTCGGTGATGCACGTCTTCGTGCCGCCGCACCCGGGCCCCGTGGCCGCCACCGAGCTCTACGGCGCCGACCTCGGCATGGTCCTGCTGATCGGCCTGCTGCTGGCCTTCCCGCTCTGGTACGTCACCGGCTACCTGTGGGGCAAGCGCGTGGGCTCCAAGTTCATCCTGCCCGTGCCGGGCCTGTTCGGCGAGATGGACGACGACCAGCCGGCCAACCCGCCCAAGGTCGGCACCATCATCGCCCTGCTCCTGCTGCCCCTGGTGCTCATCTTCATGAACACCGGCCTGGACTTCCTCCGCGCCGCCGGCACGGTCTCCGAGGACGCCCCGTGGTACGGCGCGCTCTCCATGGTCGGCGCGTCCCCGGTGGCCCTGCTGATCTCGGTCCTCGTGGCCCTGTTCGTCCTCGGCACCCGCCGCGGCGAGCACGGCACCGCCCTGGAGAAGGTCGTCGACTCGGCCCTGGGCCCGGTGGCCTCGGTCATCCTGATCACCGGCGCCGGCGGCATGTTCGGCGGCATCCTGCGGGCCTCCGGCATCGGCGACGCCCTGGCCTCCTCCCTGGACGGCATCGGTCTGCCGGTCATCTTCGCCGCCTACCTCATCGCCGTCGTCCTGCGCCTGGCCCAGGGCTCGGCCACCGTGGCGCTCGTCACCGCCGCCGGCCTCATGGCCCCGGCCGTGGCCGCGGGCGGCTTCAACGCCGTGGAGGTCGCGGCCGTCGTCCTGGCCACCGCCGCCGGGTCGGTCTTCGCCGGCCACGTCAACGACTCCGGCTTCTGGCTCGTCGGCCGGCTCATGGGCATGGACGTCAAGACCACGCTGCGCACGTGGACCGTCCAGCAGGCCCTGCAGTCCGTGGTGGGCTTCGCCATCGTGCTCGTCATCTTCTACATCGCCTGAGGTGGACATGAACAGCGTCTTCGACATCACCGGCCGGCTCGCCCTCGTCACCGGGTCCTCCCGGGGGCTGGGGCGGGCCCTGGCCGCGGGCCTCGCCGAGGCGGGCGCCCGCGTGGTCCTGCACGGGCGCGACGGCGAGGCCCTCGTCCGGGTGCGCGACGAGATCGCCGGCCGCACGGGCACGGCACCGGCCACGGCCGCCTTCGACCTCACCGACGCCGATGCGGTGCGCTCGGGGATCGAGGCGGTGGTGGCCGAGCACGGGGTGCCGGACATCCTGGTGAACAACGCCGGGATCCAGCGCCGCGCCCCGTTCGCCGAGTTCACCGCCCAGGACTGGGAGGACATCGTCGCGGCGAACCTCTCCAGCGCCTTCCACGTCTCCCGCGCCGTGGTCCCCGGGATGCAGGAGCGGGGCTCCGGCAAGATCGTCAACATCGCCTCGGTGCAGTCCGTGCTCGCCCGGCAGACCATCGCCCCGTACTCGGCCACCAAGGGCGGGGTGGTCATGCTCACCAAGGGGATGGCCGCCGACCTGGCCCGCTACAACATCCAGGTCAACGCGATCTCCCCCGGCTACTTCGCCACGGAGATGAACCAGGCCCTCATCGAGGACGAGGCGTTCAACGCGTGGGTGGTCGACCGCACCCCGGCCCAGCGCTGGGGGCGCGTCGAGGAGCTCGTGGGCACGCTGATCTACCTGTGCTCGGACGCCTCCAGCTTCGTGTCCGGGCACAACGTCCTGGTCGACGGCGGCATGACCTCCGTCGTCTGATCCGAAACCGCCACTCACCGATCCGGACGTCCCAGCTGATCCGGGCGTCCCAGGAAGAGAACCCATGAGAGCCATCGTCATCCACGGCAAGCAGGACCTGCGCGTCGAGGAGCAGCCCATTCCGGAACCGGCCGCGGGGCAGCTCCGGCTCCGGATCGCCTACGGCGGGGTGTGCGGGTCCGACCTGCACTACTGGGCCGAGGGCGCCAACGGGGAGTACGTGGTCCGGGAGCCGCTCGTGCCCGGCCACGAGGTCTCCGGGACGGTGGACCTCGACCCCGCGGGCGAGCTCGCACCGGGCACCCCGGTGACGGTGCACCCGGCCACGTTCGGCACCCCCGAGCCGGGGATCGAGGACCGGCGCCACCTGTGGCCGGGCGGGGCCTACCTGGGCAGCGCCGCCACCCGGCCGCACACGCAGGGCGGGATGAGCGAGTACCTGCTGGTGCGCCCGGACATGGTGCGGGTGCTCCCGGAGGGCCTCCCGCTGCGCCGGGCCGCGCTGGCCGAGCCGCTGGCCGTGGCGCTGCACGGGCTGACCGTGGCCGGGGACGTGGCCGGCCGGCGGGTGCTCGTCTCCGGGTCCGGGCCGATCGGGCTGCTCGCGGCGGCCGGGGCCCTGGCCCGCGGCGCGGCGGAGGTCGTGGCCACCGACGTCCTCGAGGGCCCGCTGGAGCGGGCCCGGGCCCTGGGTGTGCACGGCACGGTCCGGATCGGGGCGGACCGGCTCCCGGCCGAGGCCTTCGACGTGGTGCTGGAGTGCTCGGGAGTGCCCGCGGCCGTGAGCCCCGCGCTGGCGGCGGCGCGACGGGGGGCCGTGGTGGTCCAGGTGGGGATGGTGCCGAACGAGGCCAGGCCCGTGAACCTGGCCCCGCTGGTGTCAAAGGAACTCCAGCTGCGCGGCTCGTTCCGCTTCGACGACGAGATCGACGAGGCGATCGAGCTGCTCGCCGCCCACCCCGGGATCGAAGGCGTCGTCACGCACGAGATCCCGGCCGAGCGGGCCCTGGAGGCCTTCTCCGCGGCCCGGGACTCCGCGGCCTCCGGCAAGGTGCTCGTCTCCTTCGGCCAGCAGACCCGCTGATGACCGGGCCGCACGGAGATCCCACCGCCGGCACCGTGGTGCTCGGGGTGGACATCGGCACCACGAGCACCAAGACCGTGGCGTTCGCGGTGGGCGGCGAGCAGCTCGCCTCCGCCTCGGCGGGCTATCCGCTGGAGGAGCCGCACGGCGGCCACGCCGTGCAGGACCCGCAGCTGATCCTCCGCGCCGTCCTGGACACGGTGCGCGCCGTGGTCGAGGAGGTCGGGGCCGAGCGCGTGGCCGGACTGTCCTTCAGCTCCGCGATGCACGGCCTGCTCGGGCTCTCGCCCGAGGGGGAGCCCCTCACCCCGCTCGTCACCTGGGCCGACACCCGGGCCAGTGCGCAGGCGGAGCGGCTGCGCGCCGCCGTGGGCGGACTCGCGCTGCACCGGCGCACGGGCACCCCCGTGCACCCGATGTCACCGCTGGCCAAGCTCGTGTGGTTCCACGAGCAGGAGCCCAAGCTGTGCGAGCGGGTCGCCTTCTGGGCCGGCATCAAGGAGTTCGTGCTGCTGCGGCTGTGCAACGCCCTCGTGGTGGACCACTCGGTGGCCTCCGCCACGGGGCTGATGAACATCCACGAACTGACCTGGGACGACGAGGCCCTGGCCCTGGCCGGGATCCTGCCCGAGCAGCTGCCGGAGCTGGTGCCCACCACCACCGTCCTGCCCGGGCTCACGGAGGCGACCGCCCGGGCCACCGGCCTGCCCGAGAGCACGCCGGTGGTGGTCGGCGCCAGCGACGGGCCCCTCGCGAACCTGGGGCTGGGGGCGGTGCGGCCCGGGGTGGCCGCCTGCTCGATCGGCACGAGCGGCGCGCTGCGCGTCGTCGTCGACCGTCCTGTGGTGGACCCGCTGGGCCGGGTGTTCTGCTACGCCCTGACCCCCGGCCGCTGGGTGGTGGGCGGGGCCATCAACAACGGGGGCGTGGTCCTGGGCTGGGCGGGCGACGCGCTCGCCCCGGACCTCGGTGAGGACTCCCAGGAGGCCCTGTGCGCGCTGGCCGAGAGCGTCCCCGCCGGCTCCGGCGGGCTGCTCATGCTGCCCTATCTGCTGAGCGAGCGCGCCCCGCACTGGAGCTCCCTGCCCCGGGGCGCCTACGTGGGGCTCACGCGTGCGCACGGGCGGGCGCACCTGGTGCGCGCGGCCCTGGAGGGGGTGTGCCAGCAGCTGGGCCTGGTCCTGCAGTCGATGCGCTCGGCAGGCCTGGGGGTGGAGCAGATCCGGGCGACGGGCGGGTTCGCGCGCAGCTCCCTGTGGCGGCAGATGCTCGCCGACGTGCTGGGCACGGACATCTCCTTCGCGTCCGGGCACGAGGGCTCCGGGTTCGGCGCGGCGCTGCTCGGGATGCAGGCGCTGGGGCTCATCGAGTCGATCGACGTGGCCGCTGACCTCGTCGAGGTGGACTCCACCCTGCGCCCCGACCCGGCCGACGCCGCGGTCTACGCGTCCCTGCAGCCGGTCTTCGAGCAGCTGTACGAGGCGCTCGTCCCCACCTTCACGTCCTTGCGGCGCCTGGCCCCCGCCCTGCCGCTGGAGCGGGACTGACCGCCGCCCCGGCCCGAGTATGCCTTCGGGAGCATATTCAGTGCCGGGGCCGGCGGGGCGGGCCACAGGTGCTGGCCAGCGCGGCGACAGCTCTGCATGATGGAGTCGTGACAGCACCGCGGCGGACTCGCGGCGGTGACCGCTCTCGGAAGGAGACGTCATGGTGAACCTCAAGGGGCTCACGGCGAAGGCCAAGCAGCTCGCGCAGCGCAACCCGGACAAGGTGAACAAGGTCCTGGACCAGGCCGGGAACTTCGTGGACAAGCGCACCGGACGGAAGTACGAGCGGCACGTGGACTCGGTCCAGCAGAAGGCCCGGGACTACCTCGGCGGACACCGGGGCGCCGGGGGGACCGCGCCGGACGACCGGTCCCCGGGCGCCGGGCCGGGCGGAACGGACCGGCTCGGCGGGACGGACCGGCCCGGCGGCACGGACCGGCCCGGTGAGGGTCCGGGGGGAGTCCGCCCGGACCGCGACCCCCGCGGCTGAGCGGTCGGCACCGCCGCAGCACGTGCCTGATCGGCCCCCGGCCGGGGGCCGATCAGGCACGAACGACGGCCCCGGTCCGCCGGGAGAGGCGGGCCGGGGCCGTGGGACCACCCGCGCAGGGGACGCCGATGGTCCGGGAGAACGCGGGGGGATGTTCTCGTGACGTTACGTTACACATTCG
The DNA here is from genome assembly GCF_029524215.1 of Kocuria oceani. Taxonomy (NCBI): domain Bacteria; kingdom Bacillati; phylum Actinomycetota; class Actinomycetes; order Micrococcales; family Micrococcaceae; genus Kocuria; species Kocuria oceani. Next base: position 31,716 of record NZ_JARAMH010000014.1, read on the forward strand.
TTATCGATCGCACCAGCGGGCGCCCCCGGCCGATCCGGGGCCGGGCCGGTCAGTCGGCGAGGAAGTCCAGCAGCGCCTCGTTCACCTCGGGAGCGTGCGTCCAGAGCATGCCGTGCGGGGCGCCCTCGATCTCGACGTAGCGCGCCTCCGGCAGCGCCTTGGTGAACTGCCGGCCGGTGGCGTCGATCGGCAGGATGTTGTCCGCGGTGCCGTGCACGATCAGGACCGGGACGTCGATCCGGGGGATGTCGGCGCGGAAGTCGGTCAGCCAGGTCGGCTGCGCGGCCACGGAGGCCACGGCGCCCGAGCGGAACGCGATGTTCTTGCTGGCGTCCACGATCTCCTGGCTGAGCCGGTCCGTGCCGAGGAAGGTGTCGGCGTTGTAGAAGTTGCCGAAGAACTCCGTGAAGAACGCGTACCGGTCCGCGGCCACGGCGGCGGCGAGGCCGTCGAAGACCTCCTGCGGCACGCCGGTGGGGTTGTCGTCCGTCTGCAGCAGGTAGGGCTCCAGCGAGCCGAGGAAGACCGCCTTGGCCACCCGGGAGGAACCGTAGGTGCCGAGGTAGCGCGCCACCTCGCCGGTGCCCATCGAGAAGCCCACGAGGACGGCGTCCTGCAGGTCGAGGTGGGTCAGCACGGCGTTCAGGTCCGCGGCGAAGGTGTCGTAGTCGTAGCCGGTGGTGGGCTTGCTGGAGCTGCCGAAGCCGCGCCGGTCGTAGGTGATCACGCGGTGGCCGGCCTCGAGCAGGGCCACGGTCTGCTTCTCCCAGGACGACCCGTCCAGCGGATAGCCGTGGATCAGCACCACGGGCTGCCCGCTGCCGTGGTCCTCGTAGTACAGCTCGATGTCGGTGCTGTTCTCGGTGCCGACGCTGATGTACCCCATGGAGGTTCTTCCTCTCGGTCGTTCGCACTGCGCGTGAGAACGGTCGTTCTCACCGGTCCGAGTCTAGGGAACGACCGTCCTCGAACGCAGGCACCGGGCGTGGGAGGACGGGGCCCGCGCGCGGTCCAGGACCGCGTCGTCGTGCTCGTCGAGGCGGCTCAGGACACCAGGGACGCGTAGACGACGTAGTTGTCGTCGAACTCACCGGTGGCCGGGTCGTAGCCGTCACAGGTGATCAGCCGCAGCTCGGCGTCCGCCGTGTTGCCGTAGACCTCCAGGGTGGGGAAGTCGTCCTTGCCGTACTGCTCCCCGCGGTCGACGGCGAAGACCGCGGTGCTCCCGTCCTCCCGGGCGACCTCGATCCGGTCCCCGGGAGCGAGCTGCCGCAGGTCCGCGAAGACCCCGGGGCCGCCGCCGGTGGCGTTGACGTGGCCCAGCAGCACGGCCGGACCGCGCTCGCCGGGGGTGGGGGAGCCGGTGTACCAGCTCGCCGGGGACCCGGGGCCCTCGGGCGGGACCTCCAGGGACCCGTCCTCCCGCAGACCCAGGTGCAGCAGCTCGGATCGGGTGCCCGTGGACGGCACGGTCAGGGAGACGGGCTCGGAGGCGTCGAGGACCGCGGGGCGGCCCTCGGGGGCGGCGGTCGGCGTCGCGCGTGCGGCCGGCGGTGTTCCCGTGGGCGACGGCGCCGCCGTGGACGACGACGTGGGGGAGGGCGTGCCGGTGGCGCTGCTCGAGGCCGCCGGGGACGTGCTGCCGGAGGCGGCCGGGGGGCCGTCACCGGATCCGGCGGCGCAGCCGGTGGCGAGCAGGACGGCGGTCGCCGCGGAGGCCAGCAGGCCCCCGCGGCGACCGGTGGTCGATCCCGTCATGACAGGAACCGTCCCGTGGGATCAGGCCCGGGCAGCGCGCCGGCGCAGCGCCCAGGCGCCGCCGGCCACGGCCGCCAGGAGGCCGCCGCCCAGCGCCGCGGTCTCGGTGCCGGAGCCGGTCTCCTGGGTCACGCCGGTGTCGGCGCCGCCCTCGGGCATCGCGCCCATCTGGGAGGCGGTCAGCGTGCCGCAGGCCGCCGGGAGAGTGGCGGCCAGGGGCAGCTCCTCGTTCAGCGAGCTCATCTTCTCGGCGGCGGCGGCCGGCATCTTGGCCGGGTCCACACCGTGGACGACGACGACCGCGGTGCCGTTCTGCAGGGACTCGGCGGTGGCCGCGTCCAGCTCGAAGGTCCGCTCGTAGGTGTAGGCGGACCCGCCGGGGAAGCGCTCCACGGCCAGGGCCGAGTCGGCGCTGGTGTCGCCCTCGGTGGTCAGGGACGTGCCGATCATCCCGTAGAACGGGTGACCCTCCGGGGTGGAGACCACGCCGTCGCCGTCGGTGTCCGCGGTGGGGGGCGGGCACACGCCCTGGGCGGCGATGTGGATGTGCTGGGCGTGCGGGAACGGCCCGTCCATGAAGGTCTCGGCCGCACCGGTGACGTTCATCGTGACGGTGGCCTCGGTGCCGTGGACGTCGACCATGACGTCGCCGGTGGTGCCGGAGTTGTTCAGGGTGTTCAGGGTCGCCTGGGAGGACCACGTGTCCTCCGCGTGGGCGGAGGCGGGGGCGGCGGCAAGGGTGAGGGCGCCGAGGGCCAGGGTGGGGACTGCGAGGAACGTGGACTTGCGCATCAGTTTCTCCTGTGTCGTACCGGGGGTCGTGCCGTGTGCGCACATTCGGTGTGTGCACAGGGGGTTCGGCGCCGGGGCGGCCCCGGATGGGTGCCGCCGCAAAGTTTTTTTCGGCCTCCTGGATCGGCGCCCCGGAACCGGGTGCCGGACCGGGGTCCTGGACCGGCCCCGGAACCGTCCGGACGCGCCGCGGACCCATCCGCGGGGCGTCCGGTGACGAACACCCGGCATGGAAGGACAGCGTGTGTCGACAGTGCGGCACCGGTCGGATGTGGCAGTCTGCGGTACAGGACTGTCCTCGCCCGGGTGGCGGGCGAGGCGTTGCCCCCCGAGTGAACAGCGAGATCGCGTGAGTGAAGGATCGACCGGCCGCGGCTGCGGCGCGGGGACCCAGTCCCGTTCCTCCAGCGGGACCGACGACCTGGCCGACCTGCTGCGGCGCAGCGCCGCCGGGGACGAGGCCGCCTTCGCCCAGCTGTACGACGCCACGTGCACGAAGCTGTTCGGGCTCGTGGTGCGGCTGACCCGCTCCCCGGAGCTGGCCGCCGAGGTGGTCCAGGAGGTCTACCTGATGGCCTGGCAGCAGGCGGAGCGCTTCGATCCGCGGCGCGGCACCGTGCTGGCCTGGCTGTGCACCATGGCCCACCGGCGCGCGGTGGACCGGATCCGGCAGAGCCAGCGGGAACGCGTCCGGGACGAGCAGTACGAGCTCCGCCAGGCGGGCCCGCCCTCCGACGAGACCTGGGGCGAGGTCGAGCAGTCCTTGGACACCGAGGAGGTCCGCACGGGGCTGGGATCCCTGAGCGAGCTCCAGCGCGAGGCCGTCTGCCTGGTGTACTACCGGGGCTACAGCCACCGACAGGTCGCCGAGCACCTGGCCGTCCCACTGGGCACGGCGAAAGCACGGATCAGGGACGGGCTCAACAATCTACGCTCAGCATTGGGGGTGCAGCGGTGAACGACATGCAGGGGGACGACCGGTCCGACGACGTCCACGGGGACGCGGCACTCTACGCCGTGGACGCCCTCGAGCCCGAGGAGCGTGCCGCGTTCGAGGACCACCTCCGGGGCTGCGCGGCGTGCCGCGCCGAGGTGGACTCGTTCGGAGAGGTCGGCGCTGCCCTGGCCTCGGCGGTGGCCCAGGAGCCGCCGCCGGCCCTGCGCGCGAACGTCCTCGCCGCCATCCACGGGACCCGGTCCGGGGCACCCGCCGGGACGCCGGCCACGTCGCCCGCCGAGCCGCCGAGCGCTGCCTCCTCCGGGAGCTCGGCGGGCCCGGGGTCCGGCGCGGACGTCGTCTCCCTGGCGGAGCGCCGGCGGCAGCGGCGGCAGCGGCTGGCCGTCGCGGCGGCGGCCGCGGTGCTCCTGCCGGGTGCCGCCCTGGGCGGCTGGGCGATCGGGACGCAGACGGAGCAGCGCGAGCAGCAGCAGCTCGCCGCGCAGGAACAGGACCGGCAGGCCCGCCTGCTGGCCGCCGCGGACGTGGCGACCCACCGGCTGGAGGTCGACGGGAGCGCCGCCACCCTCGTGGTCTCCGAGCAGGAGGACGCGGCCATGCTCGTGGCTGCCGACCTCCCGGACCCGGAGGAGGGGCGCGAGTACCAGCTGTGGCTGATGCAGGACGGCTCCCCGGTGCCGGACGCGCACTTCGGCGGCGGGCAGGTGCAGGTGTGGCTGAAGGGGGACGTCGACCGTGCCGGCGCGGTGGCCATGACGGTTGAGCCCGCCGGCGGATCCGAGACGCCCACCACGCCGGTGCTGGCCGCCGTGGAGGTCTGACCGGGCACGGAGGAGGGGACCGGGCATGAGGCGGCTGTTCGCCGTGACCCGTGCGGCCGCGGCCGCGGCAATGGTCGCGGCCGTGCTCGGACAGTTCCGGGTCAGCCTGCAGTTCTGGGTCGACCGCGGTGACCGCCACATCGCGGTGGACGTGGCGAACTTCTTCAGCTACTTCACGATCCAGAGCAGCCTGCTGCTCGCCGTGGTCCTGGCCGTCGGGGCGGGACTGCTGCTGCGCGGTCCCGGCGCCGAGCCGGGAGCGTTCAGCGCCCTGCGCGCGGCGGCCACCACGTACACGGTCGTCACGGGGCTGGTCTACAACGTGCTGCTGCGCGGCATCCCGCTCCCGGCCGGCCTGGAGCAGCAGTGGTCCAACGAGGTCCTGCACCTCATCGCGCCCGTCTACGTGCTCCTGGACTGGCTGCTCGCGCCCGGTCGGCGCCCGGTGCGGTGGCGGGTCGTCGGCTGGACGGCCGTCTACCCGGTGCTGTGGGTGGTCTACACCCTCGTGCGGGCGCCCCGGGTGCTCGACGAGGCCACCGGCGCGCCCTACTGGTATCCCTATCCGTTCCTCGACCCCTACGCCACCGCCGGCGGGTACTCCGCCGTGGCGGTCTGGGTCGCGGTGCTCGCCGGGCTGGTCACGGTCGTCGCCGGCGGCGTCGTCGCAATCTCGCGGCGAGGTCGTGCCCCCGTCCGCCCCCTGCCATCATGAGGCCATGACCGACGCAGACCTTCCCGCGGACGCGGTGCGCACCGGTGTGTGGGCCACGCTCGGCGACGCCCGCACCACGCTCGCGCTCGAGCGCGCCGGCTTCGACTGGGTCGGCGTCGACGCCCAGCACGGACACTTCGACGACGCCGCCCTCCGCGGCCTCTTCGCCCTGCGGCACGAGGCGGCGGCGCCGGTGCTGGTCCGGGTCGCCGCGAACGACCCCACGGCGATCGGCCGGGCCCTCGACGCCGGGGCGGACGGCGTGATCGTCCCCCTGGTCCAGAGCGCCGGGCAGGCCGAGGCTGCCGTGGCCGCGGCGCACTACCCGCCACGGGGCGCCCGCAGCTGGGGTCCCCTGCCCGGGAGCCGGGACTCCACCGGGGGCGCGGCGTCGATGCCGCGCCCCCGGTGCGCGGTGATGGTCGAGACCGCCCCGGCAGTGGCCGCGGTCGAGGAGATCGCGGCCACCCCGGACCTGGACATGGTCTTCGTGGGGCCCTTCGACCTCTCCCTCGCGCTGGGCCGGGACGTCGACGACCTGCTCGCGGACACGGCGGAGGACGCGCCCCTGCCGGTGATCGTGCGCGCGTGCCGGGCGGCCGGTGTGCTGCCGGGGGCGTTCGCGGGGTCCCCGGAGCGGGCGGCCGCGCTGCGCGCGCAGGGCTTCTCCTGGATCGCGGTGACGACCGACTCGGGTGTCCTGCACCTGGGCAGCGCGGCGGCGCGCGCCGGGCTGACGCCCCCGGCATGAGCTCCCGGTCGGCCGGACGGCGGTCCCACCCCCTGCGGTGGGTGCTGTCCCGTGCGCTGGTCCGCAGCTGGCTGCACTCGTTCCGGACCAGCCGCAGCGCGCTGTACTTCCGGGCGCGCAACCGCTTCGTGGGGACGCCCGTGCGGGGGGACGCCCCCGTCGTCGTCAGCCTCACCTCCTACGGGAGCCGGATCCGCACGGTGCACCTGGCCGTCGAGTCGATGGCGCACGGGACGGTCCGCCCGCGGCGGCTGATCCTGTGGCTGGAGGACCCCGCCGTGGTGGCCGATCCCCCCGCGCCGCTGGCCCGGCTGGTGCGCCGCGGCCTCGAGATCCGCGCCACCGAGGACTGGGGCCCGCACAAGAAGTACTACCCCTACGTGCGGTCCGAGGCCCGGCACGAGCTGCCCCTGGTGATCGCCGACGACGACGTCCTCTACGGCGGGACGTGGCTGGAGGAGCTGCTCGCCGTCCACGAGCGGCACCCCGGCGACGTGGTGGCGCACCGGGCGCACCGCATGCGCGTGCAGGCGGGACGGATCCAGCCCTACGCCACCTGGGTGCCCGGCGCCCCCGCGGGAGCCTCGTTGCTGACCTTCGCCACGGGCACCTCCGGTGTGCTCTACCCGCCGCGCCTGCTCGACGCCCTGCGCGAGGCCGGGAGCGGGTTCACGGCGTGCGCGCCCCGGGCCGACGACGTGTGGCTGCACGCCGTCGCCCTGCGCCAGGGCGTGGGCACCCGGCCGGTTCACGACGGCCGGACCACGTACCGGCCCATTCCCCGGCTCGTCATCCGAGGTCTCAAGACGGCCAATGTGCTCCGCGGAGGCAACGACATGCAGATCGAGGCGACGTATTCGCCCTCGGACGTGGAAGAGTTGGAGCGTGCACGGGCGGCCGAGGGCCCCTGAGCACTCGGACGGGCGGTTCCCCCCAGCTTCCCGTCCCTCCGGCCGTCCCCCACGGCCACCGACTGCGCTCCCATCCCCCCAGGAGTATCCATGCCGAACGACCCCCACCGACCGGACCCGCTGGACTGCAGCTCCGCAGGGACCGCCTCCCGAGCAGCACAGCACTCGATCTTCTTCGACTCGCCGGCCGAGCTGGCGGCCTACACGCGGCACGACCGCCTGACGGCCACCGGGCCCCTCCTGCTCGCCCGCCGCGGCGGCTACCACCCCGACGGCCCGTGGCCGTGCTCCGCTCTCGAGTCGGCCCAGAACGTCCTGGCCACCCGGCCGCGGACGATGATCGAGATCGATCTGCGCAGCACCGTGGACGGCCGGTGCGTCGTCCTGCACGAGCCCGTCATGGGGCACGGGAGCACCGGCGTCGGGCCGGTGAGCGAGCAGTCCGCCGACTACGTGCTGAGCCAGCACCTGGTGGACAACTACGGTGAGGTCACCCGCTGCCCCGTGCGGGAGGCCGGCGAGTTCCTCACCTGGGCCGTGCTGGCCGGGGCGGTCCTGTGGCTGGAGGTGCACCACGTGGCGCCCGAGGTCGTCGTCGAGCTCGTCCGCACCCACCGTGCGGAGAGCCATGTGGTGGTGGGGGTGCAGGGGCTGACGCAGCTGGCCGTCTACCGCCGGATCGCCCCGGACCTCGTCTACTTCGTGCCCACCCACCCGGATGGGCTCGCCACGGCCGAGGATGTCCGGCGCGAGGTGCCCGACATCGGGCGGGTCATCGGCTTCGCCGGCCACTACGTCCCGGACATGGAGACGAGCCTGCGGATGCGCGGCTGGGACGTGCCCATGCGCCTGGAGCTGCACCGCTACGACGAGAACCTGCCCGCCGACGCCCTGGACCCGCACTACTACCGCCGCGCGGTGGAGACGGGCTTCGGCATCCTCTCCACCTGCCACTACCGCGAGGCGTCCGACCTCCTCGGCCTGCCGGGGTGGGCGCCGACGTCCGGGAGCCGGCACGGCCGGGGGCTGAGCCGGCACTGAGGTCCGCGCCCGGAGCCGGGCCGGGCACCGCGGACGCCGGGGGCTCCCGGCCGGGCGGGGCCCAGGAGCTCGCGCCGGGCACGAGGGAAACGCCCCGTCACGGCGGCGCCGGGCGCCCCGGGATCGGGACGCCCGGCGCCGGGGGCTCGGGTCTCAGTCGTCGCCGGGGGCGTCCTCCGGCGCGTCGCCCTCGGCCTGGGAGGGCTTGTTGCCGGCCGGGTCGACGGCCGACTCCACGTCCTGGTCCTCGGGAACGTCCCCCTCGGCCTGGGACGGCTTGTTCTCGGCGGGGTCAGGGGTCTGCGTCATGACGGTCCTTCTTCCTCAGTAGGGTGATGGTCCGGTGCCACGCTACGCCCGCGCCAGGAGCGCCCACAAGGGGAGCGGGCCGCTACGCCGCCCGGCCCGCGACGACCGCGGCGAACAGCGAGGCCGGGATGAGCCCGGCCCGGTGGGCGCGCTCGACCGCGGCGAACCCGTCGGGGGTCTGCTCGTAGGGGAAGTGGATGAGGTCGGCGGCGAGCTCCCAGTGGTCGATCATCCCGCCGGCGTAGAGCTGGCAGATCGCCCAGGGGGTGTCCGCGGAGAAGCTCGGCTCGTCGGGCAGCACGTACTCGTCGGCGGGGACGCGCCAGGCCTCGAGGTCGTCCAGGGCCGCCTCGAGCTCCTCGAGGGTGTCGTAGTGCCCCGAGCGGTCGGGGTCCACGGTCCCGTTCGGGTTGGCGAGCTCGACGTCGTAGCCGCCCTCCGCCGCGGCGAAGACGGACGTGGGCCCGGGCTCGCCGCCCACCCCGGCGTCCAGCGGCAGCTGGGACGGCAGCCACTCCCAGCCGTCGCCGAGCTGGTCCATCTCCAGGTCCCGGTAGGCCACCCAGCCGCGGGCGACCAGCAGCTCGTGGGCGTCGTCGTCCCACGTGCCCTGCGGGGCGCCGTCGATCTCGACGCCGCGGGCGCCGGCCGCGGCGTGGAACTCCCGCCGCTGCTGCTTCTTCTTGGCGGCGGCCTTCTTGCGGGCCTTGCTCTTGGGCACGGAACTCTCCTGGCGGTCGGGGACCGGCGTCGGTCCTGCGGGGGCGTGCTCCCATGATGGCCCACCCGGCCCGGACCGTGCGCGGGCGTTCCACCCGTCCCCGCCCGCCGCTAGTCTGGCCGGGACCGCCCCGTTCCCGACCGCGAAGGACATCCCATGACGATCCCCCGCACCGCCCCCTCGACGAACGGCCCCGTGCGCTACGCGGTGGTCGGGCTCGGCCAGATCTCCCAGCAGGCGTTCCTGCCCGCCATCGCCCGGACCGGCAACTCCGTGCTGGCCGCCCTGGTCACCGGCACCCCGCAGAAGGCCCAGGAGCTCGCGGCCGAGTACGGCGTGCCCGCGTACTCCTACGAGGACTACCCGGCGCTGCTGGCCTCCGGTGACGTGGACGCCGTGTACGTGGCCACGCCCGTGTTCCGGCACCGGGAGTTCGCGGAGCCGGCCCTCGAGGCGGGCATCCACGTGCTGGTGGAGAAGCCGATGGAGACCTCCGTGGAGGACTGCCGGGCGATGATCGACGCCGCCGCGCGCGGCGGGGCCCGGCTCATGGTCGCCTACCGGCTGCACCACGAGCCGGGCACCCTGGAGCTGATCACCCGGGTCCGGGACGAGGCCCTGGTGGGCGAGCCCCGCCTGTTCACCGCGGTGTTCGCCCAGGACATCGACGAGGCCAACCACCGCGGCCACTCCGGGTTCTGGGGCGGGCCGATCCCGGACATGGGCAGCTACCCGCTCAACGCGGTGCGCAACCTGTTCGCGGCCGAACCGGTCGAGGTGCACGCGATGGGCGTGCGGACACCGGGCCGGGGCTTCGACTTCGACGACACCGTGGCGGTGACCCTGCGCTTCCCCGGGGAGCGGCTGGCGCAGTTCACGATCAGCTACGCCACCGAGGCCACCGAGCAGTTCACCGTGGTGGGCACCGGCGGTGCGCTGGCGGCCCAGCCGTGCTTCGGCTTCGGTCCCGAGGTGGGCATCAGCTACACCGTGACCCGCGACGGCCGGACCGAGACCCGCACCCACGACCCGGTGGAGCAGTTCGCGGGCCAGACCGACTACTTCTCGGCGTGCATCCTGACCGGCGCCGCGCCCGAGGCCGACGGGGAGGAGGGGCTGCTGGACATCCGCGTGCACGAGGCGGTGCTCGCCTCCCTCGAGACGGGCCGGCCGGTGCGCCTGGAGCCGGCGGACCGGGCCGTGCGCCCCTCCGCGGACCAGGTGCGCACCCTGCCGCCCGTGGCGGAGCCCGACGACGACGAGCTCGTGGCCCAGCTGCCGCAGAACGGCTGAGGGCCCCGTGACGCAGGAACGGGGCAGCCCGGGACCGGTGCGCGAGCGCCGGGTGGTGGACGTGCAGGTCTGTTTCGGGGGACCGCCCCGACCGTAGACTCCGAGGACCATCCGACGCCCCAGGGAGGCTCACCCGCCATGAAGCACTACCTGCTCAGCATCGAACAGCCCGACGGCGGGCCGGCGGCCCCCGAGGTCCTCGAGCCCGTGATGCGCGACGTCGCCGCGTTCAACGAGGAGCTGCGGGCCGCGGGGGCGTGCGTCTTCGCCGGGGGCCTGGACCGGGCAGAGGCCTCCGTCGTCGTGCGCTTCCACGGCGCGGACGTGGTCACGACCGACGGCCCGTACGAGCGCGAGGACGAGCACGCGGGCGGAATCTGCATCGTGGCCGCTCCCGACTACGACGCCGCCATCGAGTGGGGCCGGAAGCTGGCGCGGGCGACCACCCTGCCGGTCGAGGTGCGGGAGTTCCAGGGGGCGCCGGAGGAGCACCTCCCGGGCTGAGGGGCCGGGCGGGTCAGCGGCCGATCCGGCGGGCCTGCTCCTCCCACGCGGCGTGGGCGTCCCGGGAGCCCGTGGGCCGGTGGATCTCCCGCAGCGCCCGCAGCGCGGCGTTGCGCTCCCGGGCCAGGGAGTCCGCGGCGGCCTGCGCGGCGGCGTCCGCCCGGGCCTGCGCCCGGGCGGCGGAGATCGCACCCATGATCGCCTCCACGGCCTCGGACCCGCCCGCCAGGTAGGCGGCCCGGACGTCGGGATCGGGGTGGAGGAGGTACCGGTCGTCGCGCTGCCCCAGGCGGGTGTCGAACTCGTCCTCGGTCAGGTCCGAGATCACGGCGGCCACCCGGTCCAGCCGGGCCTCGACCTCCTGGTGCAGAGGTGTCCGTCCGGCCGCGTCCCGGACCGACCACAGCGCCCGGCCGTGCAGCCGGAGACGGGCCACGTCCCAGTCCGCCCGGGGCACCTCGGCCAGCCGGGCGGCGACGAAGGCCGTGTCCGCGGTCCGCTGCTGGGGCGGCAGGAGCCCGAGCTGCCGGTGCATCCAGGCCGCCCGCATGTCCTCGGTCCCGGCTCGGCGGGCGGTCTCCAGCGTCCGGTGCCGCGCTCGCCGCCGGCCGGCCGCGCCCGGGCGCAGGGCCCGGAGGGTGGTGCGCAGCAGCAGCACGACGACCAGCAGGCCGGCGAGGACCAGTGCGGTGACGGCAATGATCCGCAGGTCGGCCAGGACGGACGACACGACGGACACGACGGTGGCCCCGGTGACCAGCAGTGCGACGCCGGAGCCGTCGCTGTTCCCGGTGCTGTTCATGGCGGATCCTCCCGCATCCCGCAACCGCTTGACCCCGCAGTGTAGTCGCTTCCACCGGCAGCAGGCTGGGGAGCAGCCCGGCGGGACCCGCGACCGGTCCGCCGGGGGCCTCGATAGGGTGGACGGCATGAGGTCCTGGGTGCTGTCCGTGTCCGCCGCCGTCCTCCTGCTCGCCTCCGGGTGTGCGGGCGGGAACGCCGAGCGCGAGGCCCTGCTGCGCGAGCACGGGCTGGAGGGCGCGAGCACCGAGGAGGTCGTGGAGCGGCTCGACCGCACCCACGAGGACCGGGCGGCGGGACTGGCGGGCTCCGTCACCTACGACGAGGTGGTCCTGACCGACGGCGGGTCGGAGGCCGTGCTGCCCATGCCGGAGGACCGGTTCTACCTCGCGGTCGCCCCGTGGACCACCACCACCCACGAGTGCTTCCACCACAGCCTCTCCGGCTGCCAGGGCGAGCTCGTGGGCGAGGAGTTCGACGTGCGGGTGACCGACGACGCCGGCCGGGTGCTCCTCGACCGGACGCTCACCAGCTACGAGAACGGGTTCGTGGGCCTGTGGCTGCCCAAGGACATCACCGGCACCCTCGAGATCAGCTCGGCCGCCGGGACGGCGACCCAGCAGGTCAGCACCTCCGCCGACGACCCGACCTGCCTCACCACGCTGCGCCTGGCCTGATCCCGGCCCCGGGGGCCGTGGGTCCCGGGAGCGAGGCCCGCGCCCACCGCCCGGCCCGTCCGCGGGCACCGGTGGCGTCCGCGGACGGGCCGGGCGGGCACGCTCAGGAGGAGATGACCTTCGGCACGCCCAGGGCCTTGAGGCCCTCCACACCGAACTCCAGGCCGAACCCGGAGCTCTTGATCCCGCCGAAGGGCATCCGGGGGTCCACGGTGCCGTGCTTGTTGATCCACACGGTGCCCGCCTGGAGCCGGGCGGCGACCTCCCGTGCCCGGTCCGGGTCCGAGCCCCACACCGAGGCCCCGAGGCCGACGTCGAGGCGGTTGGCCATGCGCACGGCCTCGTCGACCGAGGAGTACTTCACGATCGGCAGGGCCGGACCGAACTGCTCCTCGGTCACCAGGGGGTTGTCGTCGTCGACGTCGGCCACGAGCGTGGTGGGGTAGAAGTACCCCGGCTGCTCCGCGGCCGGCTCGCCGCCGATCAGCACCCGGCCGCCCCCGGCCCGCGCCTGCTCCACGAGGTCCGCGACGATCTCGAACTGCGCCCTGTTCTGCAGCGGGCCGAGGACGTTGCGCTCGTCCCGCCCCTGGCCCATCGGCATGGCCGCCGCGACCCGGGTGAGGGCCTCGCACACGGCGTCGTGGACGTCCTCGTGGACGTAGAGGCGCTTGAGCGCGGCACAGGTCTGGCCCGTGTTGATGAACGCACCCCAGAACAGGCCCTCGGCGATGGCCTCGGGGTCCGCGTCCGGGAGCACGATCCCGGCGTCGTTGCCGCCCAGCTCCAGGGTGAGCCGGGTCAGGGAGTCGGCGGCCGAGCGCATGATGGCCTTGCCCGTGGCGGTCGAGCCGGTAAACATCAGCTTGTCCACGCCCGGGTGCTTCGACAGCGCCTCGCCGACCTCCCGGCCCCCCGCCACCACGGTCAGCACGTCCTCGGGCAGCACCTGGTTGAGCACGTGGGCGAGCCCGAGCACGGACAGCGGGGTGTACTCGGAGGGCTTGGCCACCACGGTGTTGCCCATCCGCAGGGCCGGGGCGAGCTGCCAGACCGAGATCATTATCGGCCAGTTCCAGGGGCTGATGGCCCCCACGACGCCGATGGGCTCGTAGCTGAGCACGGCACGGCCGGACTCGTCGTCGAAGAGCGTCTCGGGCTCCAGCGGCAGCGTCGCCGTCGCGCGCAGCCAGGCCACCGCGCCGCCGACCTCGAACAGGGCGTTCGGCCCGTTCTGCACGGGCTTGCCCTGCTCGCGCGAGAGCAGCTCCGCGAGCGCGGCGGCGTTCGCCTCGACGGCGTCGGCGGCCCGGAGCAGCAGCGCCGAGCGCTCGGAGTCCGGGACGGCGGCCCACTCCGACTGCTTCCGGCGGGCCCGGTCCAGGGCGTCGTCCAGGTCCTCGACCGTGGACTCCGGGGACCGGCCGACCAGCTCCCCGGTGGCCGGGTCGAAGATCTCCCGGCCCTGCGGGTCGGTGACGGCCGCCAGCAGCTCGTCGAGACCGAGGACGGTCGGGGTGTCGGTCGTGGCAGCGGGAGTGGTGGTCACGGTGGCTCCTTCGGGAGGACGGATGCGGTGCTGCCCCCATGGTGACCCGGGACACAGCCGGACGGCTTGACCGTGCGAGCACGGCTGTTGACCCACAGCGCGGATTCCCGCGCTGTGGGTCAAGGGCCGTGCGCGCCGGGACAACTCGCCTCGACGTGCCCTGGATCACACTGGGGCCATGCGCAACGAGACCGCCAAGACCTACGTCGTCGTGGGCGCCGGCACCGCCGGCAGCATCCTGACCCGCCGCCTCCTGGACGCCGGCCACGAGGTGATCCTCCTCGAGGCCGGGGGCACGGACCTCAACCCGGCCATCCACCAGGTGTCCCGCCTGGGCGAGCTGTGGCACTCGCCGGAGGACTGGGACTACTTCACCGTGCCCCAGCGGCACGCGGACGGCCGGGTGATCCACTGGCCGCGCGGACGCGTGCTCGGCGGCTCCCACGCCCTCAACGCCACGATCTGGGTGCGCGGCGCCGCCCAGGACTACGACGCCTGGGCGGCGGACGGGTGCCCGGGATGGGGGTGGGAGGACGTGCTGCCCTGGTTCCGGGCGCTCGAGACCTACGTCCCGCCCGCCGGGGCGGTCCCCGGCGACAGTCGTGGCACCGACGGGCCGGTGCCCGTGGTGCAGGACTACCCGCTCAACCCGGTGTTCGCCTCGATCATCGAGGCGGCCGAGCAGGTGGGGGTGCCGTACAACGCGGACTACAACGGCGGCACGCTCGACGGGGTCTCCCAGCAGCAGATCAACGTCCGGGACGGGCGGCGGTTCAACACGTGGATGGCCTACGTCAAGCCGGTGGAGGATCACCCGCGGCTGAGCCTGCGCACCGGAGTGCTCCTGCAGCGGGTGCTCGTCGAGGACGGGCGCGCGGTCGGCGTGGCGGTGGTGCCCTTCACCGCCCCGGACGGCGCGCCCGAGGAGATCCGCGCCGACGAGGTGGTCCTGTGCGCGGGGGCGCTCGACTCGCCGAAGATCCTCCTGCGCTCGGGCATCGGCCCCGCCGCCCACCTCACCGACGTCGGGGTCCCCGTGGTCCACGACCTGCCCGGGGTCGGGTCGAACCTGCACGACCACCTGCTGGCCCCGGTCATCGCCGAGGCCACGGCCCGGACGATCGAGCACCTCGCGTCCGACTGGTCGGTCACCCAGACGCACCTGTTCTGGCGCTCCCGCCCGGACCTGGACGCGCCCGACACCCAGCCCATCCACTTCTCCGTCCCGATGTACGACGAGGGCATGGAGGGGCCGACGAACGCGTTCACGCTGCACGCGGGGCTCGTCCGCCCCCGGTCCCGTGGCACCGTGCGCCTCACCGGGCCGGGCGTGGCCGACCCCGTGGCGCTCGACCCGAACATCTTCGAGGACCCGCGCGACCGCGAGGCCCTGCTCGCCTCGCTGCGCCAGGCCCGGGAGATGGTGCGCACCCGCCCCCTCGCGCAGGACTGGGGCGCCGAGGAGCTGTACCCCGGCCCGGAGGTGCGCACCGAGGAGGAGGAGATCGCCTACCTCCACCGGTTCGTGACCACCTACCACCACCAGGTCGGCACCTGCCGGATGGGCACCGGCCCGGACGCGGTGGTCTCCCCGGAGGACCTGAGCGTGCACGGCGTCGACGGCCTGCGGGTGGTGGACGCCTCCGTGATGCCGCGGGTGCCCAGCGGCAACACCAACGCGCCCACGGCGATGATCGCCGAGCGCGCCGCGTCCCTCATCACCGGCGGCAGCACCACCCTCGCCGCCGCAGCGGCCGCAGCGGCCGCCGCGGGCGCCGAGGGCTGACGGCCGGCGCGCCGTCCCGGACCGCCGCGCCGGGGCCCCGGTCCGGGACGGCGCGCCTACACTGGCCGCGACGGGCCGCCCAAACGCCGAGGGCGGCCCCGCCGGTGCGGCGGTGCCGCGCCGGGGGAGTGGGCCGCCCGGCCCGGAGGGGATGATCGATGAGCCTGCGGATGGACCTGACCGCCCGGGCGGTGGCCGTGCGCGCCCGCCTCAGCCCGTTCCGGGAGGTGGACCAGCTGCGGGGCCGGCCCTATCCGGAGCCCGCGGCGGTGCCGAAGGACCTGCGGCGCTCGCACGAGCTCACCCGCGAGGAGGTGGGCGGGCGCCCGGTGCTGCGCCTGACCCCGCGCGACGGCGCGGACGGGTCCCACCTGATCTACCTGCACGGCGGGGCGTTCGTGAACCCGCTGCTGCCGGCGCACTGGTGGATCATCCGCGAGGTCGTCAAGGGCACGGGCACCACGGTCACGGTGCCCCTCTACCGGCTCGCCCCGGAGGGCTGCGCGGACGAGGGCTACGAGTTCCTCGGCGCGGCCTGGGCCGACCTGGTGGCCCGGCCCGCCGTGGACCGGATCGTCGTGGCGGGGGACTCCGCCGGCGGGTGCCTGGCGATCGGGCTGGCCATGCTGCTGCGCGACACCGGGCTGCGGGCGCCCGACCACGTCGTCGGCTTCTCCCCGGCCCTGGACGTCACCGCGAGCCACCCGGCCGTGCGCGAGATCGACCCGCACGACCCGATGCTGAGCACGGACGAGGTCGTCCCGCTGTGCCAGGCCTGGGCCGGGGACCGCTCGCTGACCGACCCCCTGGTCAGCCCCGTCCACGGGGACGTGGAGGGCCTGCCCCCGGTGCACCTGGTGCAGGGCGGGCGGGACATCCTCGCGGCCGACGCCCTCGGCTTCGCCCGGGCCCTGCAGCGCGCCGGCAACCCCGGGCGGCTGCTCTACGAGCCCGGCGCCTTCCACGTCTACGTGGGCGCGTGGTGGACCCCCGAGGCCCAGCGGGCCATCCGGCACGTCCGCTCGCTGCTCTGAACGCCCCGCTCCGGACCCTTCCTGCCGCCCGTCCCACAGCCCGTCCCGCCGTCCGGCCCGGGCCGGTGCGGTAGTCTGCCGGTCATGTCGCAGATCCGTCAGGCCCGCCCGGAGGACGTGCCCGCCATCCTCGGGATGGTGCGGGACCTGGCCGTGTACGAGCGCGAGCCCGACGCCGTGCGGATGACCGAGCAGCAGCTGGCGCAGGCGCTGTTCGGGGAGCACCCGGCGGTCTTCGCCCACGTCGCGGAGGACGAGGGCCGCCTGCAGGGCTTCGCCCTGTGGTTCCGCACCTTCTCCACCTGGGAGGGCGTGCACGGCATCCACCTTGAGGACCTCTACGTGCGCCCCGAGGCCCGCGGCGCCGGCCACGGCAAGGCACTGCTGCAGGCCCTGGCCCGGCACGCCGTGGCGCAGGGCTGGGCCCGGGTCGAGTGGAGCGTGCTGAACTGGAACGAGCCGTCGATCGGCTTCTACCGCAGCCTCGGCGCGCTGCCCCAGGACGAGTGGTCCGTCTTCCGGCTCACCGGGGACGCCCTGCACCGGGTCGGCGCCGCGCGGGAGCACCAGCCCGGCCGCGCCTGAGCGCCCCTGACGTCTCCCCGGGGCGCTGCGGTCGGACCCGGTGTCCGCACCCCGCTGCGTGCCGGTGCGGTTCCGGCCCCGCCCCGTCGGCCGGAATAGCCCATGGCCGCCTGGCGTTCCCTGATCAGTGATACGTCAACGAACGGGGGGTGCTGTGCAGAAGGTCGTGGTCGTCGGGGCCGGGCAGGCGGGACTGTCCGCGGCCCACCACCTGCGCCGCCGCGGGCTGGTGCCCGAGGAGGACTTCGTGGTCCTCGACGCCAATCCCGGGCCCGGGGGAGCGTGGCGGCACCGCTGGCCCTCGCTGACCTTCGGCGGGGCCCACGGCATCCACGACCTGCCGGGGATGCCCCTCGGGGTCCCCGATCCGGCCGAGCCCGCCTCCGCCGTGGTCACCCGCTACTACGGCGAGTACGAGCGCCGCTTCGAGCTGCCCGTGCACCGTCCCGTGGCCGTGCGCCGGGTGGAGTCCGTCTCCGAAGGCGGGCCGCTCGACGTGGTCACGGACACCGGGACCTGGCGGACGCGGCTGCTGATCAACGGCACCGGCACGTGGGACCGCCCGCACTGGCCGTACTACCCCGGCCGGGAGCGCTTCCGGGGGCGGCAGCTGCACACCCACGACTTCCGCTCCGCGCAGGAGTTCCGCGGCCGGCACGTCGTGGTCGTGGGCGGGGGCACCTCCGCCGTGCAGTTCCTGCTGCAGCTGGACGCCGCCGGCGCCACGACCACGTGGGTCACCCGCCGCCCGCCGCAGTTCACACCGCGCCCCTTCGACGCCGAGTGGGGCCGGGACGTGGAGCGCCGGGTCGACGAGCGGACCCGGGCGGGGCTGCCCACGGAGAGCGTGGTCTCGGCCACCGGCCTGCCCCTCACCCCGCAGTACCGGGCCGGGATCGAGGCCGGGGTCCTGGTCTCGGCCGGTCCGCTGCGGGAGCTCACCGCCGAAGGGGTCCGCCTGGCCGGCGGTCGGGAGATCCGCGCCGACGCGATCCTGTGGGCCACCGGCTTCCGGCCCGCCCTCGACCACCTCGCCCCGCTCGGGCTGCGCGAGCCGGGCGGGGGGATCCGGACGGACGGGGTGCGGGTGCTGGCCGACCCGCGCGTGCTGCTCGTCGGCTACGGGGCCTCCGCCTCGACCCTCGGCGCCACCCGGGCGGGACGGGCGGCCGCCCGGGAGGCCGTACGGCTGCTGGGCGCGGGGACCTCCGGGCCCCGGGAACTCGCGTCCACCGTCCGCACCTGATCCATCCCGCGCCCCTGATCCGTCCCACGCAGGAGGAACCGTCATGGTCCGCATCGGCATCATCCTCGGCAGCACCCGCCCCCAGCGCAACGGGGAGGCCGTGGCGCAGTGGGTGCTCACCCACGCCGCCCACCGCGACGACGCGCACTTCGAGCTCCTCGACCTGCGCGAGCACGACCTGCCGCACCTGGACGAGCCCGTGCCGCCCTCGGCGGGCCGGTACCAGCACGAGCACACGCGACGGTGGGCCGCCACGATCGACGGCTTCGACGGCTTCGTCGTCGTCACTCCCGAGTACAACCACGGTGCCCCCGGGGTGCTGAAGAACGCCTTCGACCACCTCTACGCCGAGTGGAACAACAAGGCCGTGGCCTTCGTCTCCTACGGCTCCGCCGGCGGGGTGCGCGCCGTGGAGCAGCTGCGGCAGGTCGCCGGGGAGCTCCAGCTGGCGGACGTGCGCCAGCAGGTCGCGCTGTCCCTGCGCACCGACTTCGAGCACTACAGCACCTTCGCCCCGGCGGAGCACCACCTGCGCGCGCTGTCCACGATGCTGGACCAGGTGATCGCCTGGTCCACGGCGCTCGCGCCGCTGCGCGCCCCGGCCGACGGCGCCGGATGAGCGCGGCGTGGTCGTAGGCTGAGCACATCCAGCCGTCCCGACGAAGGAGCACCCGTGAGCGACCAGCCGACTTCCAGCCCCGACCCGATCGAGGACGCGGCCAAGATCGACGACGCCGACATGACCACCGAGATGACCCCGGTGCCGCACGAGCACGGCGACGCCAAGAACGAGGACTCCGACCCGGAGGACTGAGACCGCACGACTCAAACCGCACGACCGGTGCCGTACGGCACCCCGCCCGTGCGGCCGCACGGGGACGCCCCCGGGGAGCAGCTGCTCCCCGGGGGCGTCCCCGTGTCCGCCGGCGGGCTTCGGCAGGAGGCCGGGCCAGCTCGCCACGACGTGCCGGGCGCAACACGCCGCCCGGCCCTCGGATCGACAGGATGCTTGACACCGTGACGGCCGCCACGCACAGTGAGGGTGGGGTGGGAGCGCTCCCACGAACCGGGCGCCCCGCCGAATCGGCCCGCTGCCGCTCCTCGTGGCGACCGGATGCCACCTCGTTCCCGGACCCGTGCAAGGAGCAGTCACAGGATGAGCACCACACCGCTGTCGTTCCCCGACCACTTCGTCTGGGGCGCGGCCACCGCCGCCTACCAGATCGAGGGCGCCGCCCATGAGGGCGGCCGGGAGGACTCCATCTGGGACGTCTTCGCCCGCGTCCCCGGAGCCGTGGCCGACGCCCACAACGGGGACGTCGCCTGCGACCACTACCACCGGTCCGCGGAGGACGTGGCCCTGATGCAGGAGCTGAACCTGCAGGCCTACCGCTTCTCGACGTCGTGGGCCCGGTGCGTGCCGGACGGCGTCACGCCCAACCCCGAGGGCATCGCGTTCTACTCCCGCCTGGTCGACCAGCTCCTCGAGGCGGGGATCCAGCCGTGGCTGACTCTCTACCACTGGGACCTCCCGCAGGCGCTGGAGGACCGGGGCGGCTGGACGAACCGGGAGACCGCCCACCGGTTCGCCGAGTACGCGGCCGTCATGCACGAGGCCCTCGGGGACCGCGTGCGGATCTGGACCACCCTCAACGAGCCGTGGTGCTCGGCCTTCCTGGGCTACGCGGCCGGCGTGCACGCCCCGGGCCGGCAGGAGCCCCGGGCCGCGCTCGCCGCGGCGCACCACCTGCTGCTCGGGCACGGCCTGGCCGTGCAGGAGCTGCGGCGGCGCGATCCGGAGGCCACCCTGGGGATCACCCTGAACCTCACGGTGCCCGATCCCCTGGACCCGGCCAGCGCCGCGGACCGTGACGCGGCCCGCCGCATCGACGGGCAGTTCAACCGCATCTTCCTGGACCCCCTGTTCCGGGGGGAGTACCCGGCCGACGTGCTCGAGGACGTGCACCACCTGGGCCTGGCCGACCACGTGCAGGAGGGTGACCTCACCGCCATCGCCGCACCGTTCGACGTGCTGGGCATCAACTACTACCACGGGGAGGCCGTGACCACGGCCGCGCCGGACGCCCCCTCCGCGCCGGAGGGCCACGCTCCGCTGAGCCGTCCCGTCTCCTCCCCGTACGTCGCCGCCGACCGCGTGCAGTCCGTGCCGCGGGGCCTGCCGGTCACCGGGATGGGCTGGGAGGTGCAGCCCGAGGGGCTGCGCCGGCTGCTGAACCGGGTGCAGGAGGAGTACACCGGCCCGGCCGGGATCCCCGTGTTCATCACGGAGAACGGCGCGGCCTACGACGACGCCCCCGACGCCTCGGGGTTCGTGGACGACCAGGACCGGCTGCACTTCTTCGACGCCCACCTGCGGGCCGTCAAGGACGCCATCGACGACGGCGTGGACGTGCGCGGCTACCTCGCGTGGTCCCTCATGGACAACTTCGAGTGGGCGTGGGGCTATCACCAGCGGTTCGGCCTGGTCCGGGTGGACTACGGGACCCAGCGCCGCACCCCCAAGGCCAGCGCCCGGTGGTACGCCGCCGTGGCCGCGGCCAACGCGCTTCCGGCGTCCCCCTCGCAGGAGCCCGGACCGCTCGAGGGCGCCGCATCGCCCGGCCGGTGAGCGCGGAGCGGCACGGGGCGGGCCACGCCGGCACCGGGCGGCCCAGCCCCACCCTGGAGGACATCGCCGCGGCGGCGGGCGTGTCCCGGTCGACCGCCTCACGGGCCGTCAACGGCGGTGACCGGGTGAGCCCGCGGGCGCGGGCGGCCGTGGACGCCGCCGTCGTCGAGCTCGGCTACACGCCCAACCGCGCGGCCCGGAGCCTGGTCACCCGGCGCACGTCCTCGATCGCCCTGGTCATCCCGGAGCCGGACGTCCGGATCATGGCGGACCCGTTCTTCGCCGTGATCATCACGGGCATCACCGACGCCCTCCGGGAGACGGACGTGCAGCTGGTCCTGCTCATGTCCCGCACCGGGGACGACTCCGGGCGGGTGCTGCGCTATCTGCGCGGCGGGCACGTGGACGGCGCCGTCGTGGTCTCCCACCACCGGGACGATCCGTGGACGACGTCCCTGCCGGGGGCCGGTCTGCCCACCGTGTTCATCGGCCGCCCCTGGGAGGGCCGGCCCGGGGTCCCCTACGTGGACACCGACAACCACCAGGGCGGTCGGCTGGCCGCCCTGCACCTCGCCGCCGGCGGCCGCACGCGGGTGGGCACGGTCGCCGGCCCGGTGGACATGACCGCGGCCGCCGACCGGCTCGCCGGGTGGCGCGAGGGGCTGCGCGAGGCCGGCCTGGCCGAGGGGCCGGTGGTGCACGCGGACTTCACGACGGCCGGCGGCCGGCAGGCCGCGCTGCGGCTCCTCGAGGAGGCCCCGGAGCTCGACGGCGTCTTCGCGGCCTCGGACCTCATGGCCCTGGGGGTTCTCGAGGCCGCGCGCCGGCGCGGCCGCTCGGTGCCCGAGGACGTCGCGGTGGTCGGCTACGACAACCACGCCCTCGCCGCCACCGCCGTTCCCCCGCTGACCACGGTCACCCAGCCGATGTCGGCCATGGCCGGCGCGGCGTGCCGGATCCTGCTCGAGGAGATCGACTCCCCGGGGGCCCGCCGTGCGCCGATCGTCTACCCCGCGGAGCTGGTGGTGCGGGAGAGCAGCGGGGCGCGGCGGCTCTCCGCGCGCTGAGCGCCCATCGGTGGCAGCGGGTCCTCCCGCCCGCACGGCCCGCGGTCGGGACCCCGGCGGTCAGGCCGCGGTCCGCGGCCGGTGACCCCCTCCGGCGCCGGTCGGGCCGCCGCCGGTCGGGCCGCCGCCGGCCGGGCCGCCGCGGTCAGGCCGCCGTGTCGAGGGCGGCGCGGAGCCCGGACAGGTGCGGCGCGTGCTCGGCCAGCTCCTGGAGATAGCCCAGCTCGGCGAGGTCGTGCAGGGCGGTGTCGAGCTGCCCCGGAGTGAGCTGGGCGTCACGGGCCACGGCGTCGAGCGAGGGGGCCGCCTCGGCCGTGACGTGCTCGGTCAGGGCGTCCAGGACGACCACGGCGTCGACGCTCACGTGCTCGTCGTGGATGGCTTCGGCGAGCAGCCGCTCCGCGGCGTAGAGACTGGCGGCGAACATGTGGGGAAGTGGGGTCTGCATCGTGGACATCACAGTTGCAACGATAATCCGCTTCCATGAAAATCCCCTGAATCCGGGCGACGGGCCGATCCCCCCGGCGGAATGCCACGCACGGCGCGGACGTTCGCTCCACCGTGGGGCCCTGGACGTGCCGGCGGCCCCGCCCGCGACCGCGTCGACGGCTCGAGACCGCAGAGCTCGAGACCGCACGGATCCGGATCGCACCGATACCCAGTACCGATCCGCAGCCCACAGACAGAGACATCGAAGGAGATGCCCATGCAGGAGTTCGCCCCGCTCTGGTCCCCCGTCCGGATCGGCGCCACGGAGGTGGCGCACCGCGTCGCCCTGGCCCCGATGACCCGCATCAGCGCCACCGAGGACGGCCGGGCCACCGACCGGATGGTCTCCTACTACGAGACCTTCGCCCGCGGCGGCTTCGGGCTGCTGATCACCGAGGGGATCTACCCCGACACCGCCTACAGCCAGGGCTATCTGCACCAGCCGGGCATCGCCACCGTGGAGCAGGCGAAGTCCTGGGCCCCCGTCGTCGACGCCGTGCACGCGGCCGGGGCGCGGATCTTCGCCCAGCTCATGCACGCCGGCGCCCAGACCCAGGGCAACCGGTACGTCGACGCCACGGTCGGACCCTCCGCGGTGGCGCCCAAGGGCGAGCAGCTCGGCTTCTACCGCGGCGAGGGCCCGTTCCCCGTGCCCGAGCAGATCACCCCGGAGCAGATGGACAAGGTCCGGGACGGCTTCGTCACGGCCGCCCTGCACGCCCAGGACGCGGGCTTCGACGGTGTGGAGATCCACGGCGCCAACGGGTACCTGCTGGACCAGTTCCTCACCGACTACCTGAACCGGCGCACCGACAAGTACGGCGGCTCGCCCGAGAACCGGGTGCGCTTCGCCGTGGAGATCTGCCGCGCCGTGCGCGAGGCCGTGGGGCCGGAGATGACCGTGGGGATCCGCATCTCCCAGGCCAAGGTCAGCGACGCCGAGCACCGGTGGAGCGGCGGGGCCGAGGAGGCCCGCGTGATCTTCTCGGCACTGGGGGCCGCGGGCATCGACTTCGTCCACACCACCGAGTACCGGGCCACCGCCCCGGCCTTCGGAGGGGACGGCGAGTCGCTGGCCGCGCTCGCCAAGGAGCACTCCGGGGTCAGCGTGATCGCCAACGGCCACCTCGACGACCCGGACGCCGCGGCCACGCTGCTGGGCACGGGCGCGGCCGACGTCGTCGCCCTGGGCAAGGGCGCCCTGGCCAACCGGAACTGGCCCCACCTGGTGCGGGAGGGCCGGGAGCCGGCGCCGTTCGACGGCGCCGTGCTCGGCCCGCTCGCCGACATCAAGGACGAGGAGCTGTCCCTGCGCGGCTGACCGCGCACTCCGGGGACGGCACCGGGCCGGGCGCGCCGTGCGCCCGGCCCGGCGGCGTCCCCGGGACGCTGCCCGGAGCGGCAGCGGTCGCTGCCCAGCGCGGGAATCAGCGGCCGTGCCGGCGGTTCCGGGCGAGCGCGGCCGTGGCCAGCGCCCCTCCGGCCAGCAGGGAGGCGGCCCGGGGGTGGGTCTGCAGCCAGGTGTAGGCGCTGACGCCGCGGGCCCGGGCACCGAGATCCCCCTCGGTGCGGTTGTCCTCCTCCCGGGGGGCGTAGAGGGTGCCGGGGGCGCCGCCCGGGGCGGGCGTCGAGGTGCTCTCCAGCGGCACGGCGCGGGACAGCGCCGCGTCCATCAGCCGCGGCGCGAGGGCCTGGACGGCGGACATGATCCGCCCGGCCCCACCGGCGTAGAGGTCCCGGACCGGGTGCTCGGCGGCGTAGAGCACGCAGTCGGCCACCACGGAGGGCTGGTAGATGGGCGGCGGGCCGGTGGGCTCCACGTCCAGGGTGTGGGCCGCGCTGGTGAAGAACGGGGTGTTGATGGTGGCCGGCTTGATGCTGGTGACCGAGATCGGCGCGCCCTCGGCCATCAGGTCCCGCCGGAGGGCGTCGGTCATGCCCTCCACCGCGTGCTTGGAGGCGGCGTAGGCGCTGTGCCGGGGCAGGGCGACCCGGCTCTCCACGGAGGAGACGGTGATCAGGGCGCCGCCGCCGGCCTCGCGCAGGCGCGGCAGCGCGGTGAGGGCGCCGTGCACCTGGCCGAGGTAGTTGATCTCCATGAGGCGGCGGAACTCCTCGGGCAGGGTCTGCTCGAAGGGGGCGTGCACGAGCACGGCCGCCACGTTGACCCACGTGTCGATCCGCCCGTAGGCGGACACCGCCGCCTCGGCGACGGCCTGGACCTGGTCGGGGTCGACGACGTCGCACACCACGTAGGCGGCCCGGCCGCCGCGGTCGGTGATCTCCTGGACGAGGGACTGCAGGCCGGGCTCGCTGCGGGCCGCCACGACGAGCGCCGCCCCCTTCTCGGCCAGGCGCAGGGCGGACGCGCGGCCGATGCCGCTGGAGGCGCCCAGGACGACGACGACCTGGTCCGCGATGGGCTTGAGCTGCATGATCGGTGCTCCTGTCGGTGGGTGTGGACCCACCGTAGAGAGTCGCCGCGCGCGACAGCAAGTGTGCTGATCAATTGCGTCCCGGGGACGTCTGCCGGTCCGCGGTGCGCCGGGCGCTGCGGCGGGCGTGGGCCGCGCGGGCGGCGGCCAGCAGGGCCAGCAGGGCGACGACGAGCAGGACCGCCCACGGCTCCCGCAGCCAGGCCCAGACCACGGCCATCCCGACCGTCCCGTAGACGGTGCCCCAGATGAGCGTGCCCACCAGCATCGCGGGGATCCAGCGGCGCAGGGGCATGCCGGTGACGGCGGTGGTGAGGATGACGGCGGTCTGCAGTCCCACGGTGAGGAAGCAGGCGGGCACGGCCAGCACGCCCCAGCGGTGCACGAGCCGCTGGGCCCGCCGGTAGAGGGCGGTGTCCATCAGCCGGCGGACACGGTCGGAGCGCCGGCTGCCGCCGGTGGCCGCGGCGCGGCCCAGGGCGAAGACGGCCGTGGTGCGCACGATGCCCACGGCCCAGAAGAACAGGATCGCGGCACCGAGGGGGAGGGACTCCATCCAGGCCTGCACCGGTCCAGTCTAGGGAGCGGAGCTGACAACACCCGACGACAGGATGTCAGCACGGACCGCCTCCGCCTGGGATACCCTCGCCTCAGATCCGGCCCTTCCGGGACGGTCACCGGCACAGGAGGACGCACGAGCATGAGCGTGGAGATCGACGACCAGGGCACCGTGACCTCCGGCGGACGCCCCGTGGACTACGCCACCGCCTACGGCTGGGCCGTGGAGTCGCCCGAGACGATCACCGACCTGGTCCACGACACCAAGGCGTTCGTGACCGTGATCGCCGCCGCCGAGCACGCGGGCCCGGAGGAGCAGGCCGCCGCCGTGCGGAAGGCGTTCGCGGCCGGGGTGCCGCGCGCGCCGGGCGCCTCCTGGGCCGCCGCGGCGGCCCAGGAGACGGCGCCGCAGGAGACGGCGCCGCAGGAGACGGCGCCGCAGGAGACGGCGCCGCAGGAGACGGCGCCGCAGGAGACGGCGTCACAGGAGACCGTGCCTTCCGAGCCGGCGGCCTCGGATCCGGACGCCGGATCGCCGGAGCCCGCGACCTCGGACACCGCACCGCAGGAGCCGGCAGCCGACGCGGCTGCGCCGCAGGAGCCAGCAGCCGGGCGGCGCGGCTAGTCCTCGCAGGCCACGCCCGGCTCCCCGCCCCGGTCCAGGGCCGGGCGGTAGCCGGGCTCGTCCGCGCGCAGCGGTGCGGCGCCGGCCTCGCGCACGGCGTCGCAGTTCGGGTAGTACACCTCCACCGGGGCCGACGGCGCGGGGGAGGACGCACCGGCCCCGGTCGCGGAGGCGCCGTCGGGCAGGTCCTGCTCGGGGCACCCGGCCAGGACCTGGGCCATGGCGGCCTTCTCCTCGGCCGTGACGAAGAGCTCGTAGCGGGTCTTCACCGCGATCTGGAGGGCCACGTACGGGCAGTGGAACGCCTCGTCCGGCGGCAGCCATGCGGCGGCGTCCGAGGCGGACTTCTCCCCGTTGGTGGGCCCGTCCACGGCCAGCAGGTTCAGCGGGTCATTGGCCAGTGCCTGCCGCTCGTCCGCGGGGAGCCGGTCCGCCCCGGTGACCCATGCGTTCTTGAGCGCCACCACGTGGTCGATCTGCACGTCGGCGGAGGTCAGCGGTCCGCGGCGGAAGTCGATCGTCGCCCCCGTGTAGGGGTCCTCCAGCGTCCCCGAGAGGACGGTGCACCCGTCGTCGCCGAGCACCGTGCCGGTTAGGTCCCGGGCCAGGACGTCGTTGCGGGCGTCGCAGCCGTTGCCGTCGGGATCGGCCCAGTCGCCGAACTGCGCGAGCCGGTCGTAGTCGTCGCCGCTGCCGGCCTCCTCGACGGGCAGCGCCTCGAGGGCCTGCCCGGCCGGGGAGGCGCTCGCGGTGGTCCGGGCCGGGGCGGTGCACCCGCTCAGCAGGGCGAGGGCGAGCGGGACGGCCACCGCCCAGCGGGCCGGGTGCCGGCCGGCCCGGCGGGCGGAGGGGTCGTGCGCGTGCTGCATGGATCTCCTGGGAGCGGGGCGCGCCCGCATCGGACGCGGGTGGAGGTCCATTGTCCCAGGTCAGCACGCCGACGGCACAGCCCGGAGGGGCCGCCCGGGCCGTGCCGGGCTGTCCCTCCGGGCCGTTCGACCGGCGGTCGGCCGATCAGCTCCGCTCGTCCACGGCCGCGACCGCCAGATCCGGGTGGTCGGAGAAGAGACCGTCCATGCCGGCCCCGACGTTCACCGCACCCGATCCGTGGAACGGACCCGCGGGGCCCCGCCGCTCACAGCTGCGGGACGCACTGTCCGGCGCCGAGCTCGGCCAGGCCGGCCCGGTCCCCGGCGGCGAGCGTCGTGACCTCACCCGCCGGGTGCATCACCTGGGCGGGGTCGTCCACGTGGGCGAGCCCGACCACGTGCGCCAGTTCGTGCACGATGGTGGCGCGGACGTGATGGGCGCCGCCGGGCGCCTCCAGGATCGGCGCCAGGCCCGGGGCGTCGAGGGTGACCTGGCCGGTGACGTAGACCAGCGGCTGCCCGGGTGCGCCCCGGGGCGTGCTGCCGCCGAGGCCCACGACGTCGCCGGCCAGCTCCGGGACCTCGTCCGGGTCCGACCAGGTGATCAGCACCGGCGCCCACCGCGAGCCGTACCGGTCGGGCTGATAGGGCTCCCGCCGTGTGTCGGGGTCCTCCGTCGTCGTGCCGTCGTAGATGAACTGCAGGCCCGTGGCCGCGGAGATCTCGGCCACGGTCTCCTCCACGAGCTGCTGCCCTCCGGGCGGGGCGCCGTCCGGGCGCAGGACCCAGTGCACCGGCCGGCAGGGGTCGTAGGCGACCATCTCCTGCTCCGGGTCTGGCGAGTCCATGAAGCGGTAGCCGCCCGCCTCCTCGACGACCGGCGGGTCGCCCAGCGGGGTCCGGGAGGCCTCCACCCCCGGTGGCGGCGCCGCGGCGTCCGGCAGGTGCGGAAGGAGGACGGGCAGGGCGTAGCGGTCGACGAGGCCGGGGGCGAAGCAGAGCACGGTCAGCAGCACGACCCCCACCGCCGGGCTCGTCCGCCGCACCCGGCTCCGTCGCCGGGGAACCCGGTGCGGTGTGGTGCCACCGTGCTCGCGCATCGTCCCCGTCTCCAGTGCTCGATCGACCCTGTCCCCTTGACCGTACTGAAGTGTACGAAAGCAAAGGGAAATGGCGGTCTTTCCCGTCCGAACATGACGGGCCGCCTGCCTACACTGGCCGGGCCGGATCCCCGACGAAGGAGCACCGCAGTGGAGCAGAGCCCGCACCAGAACGTCACCTTCCCCTCGGCCGGGGAACAGGCCCACGGCTACCTGGCCCTGCCGGAGACCGGCCGCGGTCCCGGCGTCATCGTGGTCCAGGAGTGGTGGGGGCTGACGGACCACATCCGCGACGTGGCCGACCGGCTCGCGGCGGAGGGCTTCGTCGCGCTGGCCCCGGACCTCTACGGCGGGTCCATCACCCACGACGCCGAGGAGGCCGCCGCGATGATGGCCCGGCTGCCCGAGGAGGAGGGCGCCCGCCTGCTCGGCGGGGCGGTGGACCACCTGCTGGGCCACGAGGCCGTCACGAGCGCCACCCTGGGCGCCGTCGGCTTCTGCATGGGCGGCGGGTTCGTCCTGGCGCTCGCCGCGGACCAGGGCGAGCGGATCGGCGCCGCAGTGCCGTTCTACGGCGTCGGCCAGGGGCTGCCGGACGCCTACCAGGGGCTGCGCGCGGCCGTGCAGGGCCACTACGGCCGGCAGGACCGGTCGTACCCGCCCGAGAAGGCCGAGGCCCTGGAGGAGCAGATCCGCCGGGAGTCCGGGGCCCCGGTCGTGCAGTTCCACTTCTACGACGCCCCGCACGCCTTCCACAACGACGAGAACCGGCACAACCACCGGCCCGAGGACGCCCGGACGGCCTGGGCGCGCGCGGTCGCGTTCCTGCGCGAGCACGTGCGGTAGGGCCTCCGCCGGGACGAGGGCGGGGCCGTCCGGGGCGTTCAGGTCCGGGGCGTTCAGGTCCGTGGCCGCCGGCTCACCACTCCGCGAAGGAGCCGTCGGCGTGGCGCCAGACCGGGTTGCGCCAGCGGTGGCCCTCGCGGGCCCGCTCCAGGACGTAGTCCTCGTTGACCTCGATGCCCAGCCCGGGCCCGCCGGGGATCCGGACCATGCCGTCCTCGTAGTCGAAGACCGACGGGTCGGCCAGGTAGTCCAGCAGGTCGTTGCTCTCGTTGTAGTGGATGCCCAGGCTCTGCTCCTGGATGAAGGCGTTGTAGCAGCCGGCGTCGATCTGCAGGCACGCCGCGAGGGCGATGGGGCCCAGGGGGCAGTGCAGGGCCAGGGCGACGTCGTAGGCTTCGGCCATGTGCGCGATCTTGCGGGCCTCGGTGATGCCGCCGCAGTGGGAGGGGTCGGGCTGGATGATGTCCACGGCGCCGGAGGCCAGGACGTCCTTGAAGTCCCAGCGGGAGAACAGCCGCTCGCCCAGGGCGATGGGCGTGGACGTGCTGCGCAGGGGATCGAGGAAGCCGTCGACGTTCTCGCTGAGGACGGGCTCCTCGATGAACATCAGCCGGTAGGGCTCGAGCTCGCGCAGCAGGACCTTGGCCATGGGCTTGTGCACGCGGCCGTGGAAGTCCACCCCGATGCCGACGTCCGGGCCCACCGCCTCGCGGACCGTCCGCACGCTCTCCAGGCACAGGTCGACCTTGTCCCAGCTGTCGACGTACTGCAGCTCCGCGGTGCCGTTCATCTTCACCGCACTGAAGCCTCGCTCGACGGCGGCGCGGGCCGCGGCGGCGGTCTCGGTGGGGCGGTCCCCGCCGATCCACGAGTACACGCGGATCCGGTCGCGGACCCTCCCGCCGAGCAGCTCGTGCACCGGCACCCCGAGGGCCTTGCCCTTGATGTCCCACAGGGCCTGGTCGATGCCGGCCAGGGCGCTCATCAGGATGGGTCCGCCGCGGTAGAACCCGCCGCGGTACAGCACGGTCCACAGGTCCTCGATGTTGCGGGGGTCCTGGCCGACCAGGTGGTCCGAGAGCTCCTCGACGGCGGCGGCCACGGTCGCCGCCCGGCCCTCGACGACCGGTTCGCCCCAGCCCACGACGCCCTCGTCGGTCTCGATCTTCAGGAACAGCCACCGCGGGGGCACGGTGTAGGTGGTCACGCCGGTGATCCTCATGGAGTCTCCTCGCTCACTTCTCGGGGTGGTCGCTCGCGGAGCGCCAGGCCCGGACCAGGGCCTCGGCGCGGGCGGACAGGTCGGGGCCGGACACGCCGGGCCGGTAGAGGGACGAGCCGATGCCGGCCCCGCCGGCCCCGGCGGCCACCCAGTCCCGGAGGTTCTCGGCGCCGACCCCGCCCACGGGCAGGAACTCGACGTCCGCCGGCAGCACGGCCCGCCAGGCCGTCATCCCGGCGATCCCGACCGCGTCGGAGGGGAACAGCTTGAGGTTCCGGGCGCCGGCCCGGAGCGCGGCGAAGGCCTCGGTGGGCGTGGCCACGCCGGGGTAGCTGCGCATGCCGAGGCGGACCGTCTCGGCGATGACCTCCGGGTCCATGGCCGGGGAGACGATGAGCCCGGCCCCCGCGGCACGGGCGGCACGGACCTCCTCGACCGTCAGGACGGTGCCCGCGCCCACGGCGCAGTCCTCCGGGAGGTTCTCGCGCAGCACCCGGACCGAGGTCAGGGGGTCGGGGGAGTTCAGCGGGACCTCGAGGGCGCGGAAGCCCGCCGCGTACAGCCGGTCCCCGACCTCGGGGGCCTCCCGCGGGGTGAGGCCCCGCAGGATGGCGACGAGGCCGGTGGGAGTGTGCGTCATGCCGTTCCTTCCGTCGGGGCATCGAGAAGGCCGGCGGCGAGCGCGATGCTCCGCAGGCCGTGGGTGACGACGTCGCCGCCGACCACCGGGGCGTCGACGCCGAGCTGGTGCAGGGCGCGCTGGTAGCGCCGGCACAGCTCCGGCTCCCCGCACAGCAGCACCTCGGCCGGCCCTGCGCCGGGGGAGCCGCCGGAGGCCGGCCGGTCGCGCGCCCAGGAGGCCACCTCGGCGCCGATCATCAGCCCGGAGATGTAGTCGTCCACCTGCTCGGCGGCCAGGCGCCCGGTCAGCGGCAGGGTCCGTGCGGAGAAGAGGGTGGCCAGGATCCCGCCGTCGGCGTCCGCGCTCAGCGACGTCCGGACCCCGCGGTCGAAGGCCTCCAGGTCGGGCGCGTCGGGCCGGCGGGCGAGCCGGCCCAGGATGCTGTGCCGGGTGACCAGGCCGTAGACCTCACCGGTCATCACGGTGCGGAAGTCGAGGACGCGGCGTCCCTCCACGTGCACCCACTTGGTGTGGGTGCCGGGCAGGACCACGACCGTCCCGCGGCGCCCGCCGGTGTGCGCGTCGCCGTGGGCGGTCTCGAGCAGGCCCAGGATCTGGGTCTCCTCCCCGCGCATCACCTGGGGCAGCTCGCCGTCCGCCAGCAGGCCCGGCACCACGTGCACGGGCCCGCGGCGGGTGGGGATCGCCGTCAGCGCCCCGGCCAAGGCCTCGAGATCCTGGGGCAGGCGCTGATACGGCACGTCCGCCCAGCCCTGGGTGCTGCCGACCATGCCGGAGGCCAGCACGGGGAGCGCCGGGTGCGCCTCCAGCCACCGCCCGCACATCCGCTCGAACTCCTCCTCGAACGCCGCGCGGCGGTCCTGCGCGGTCGTCAGCCCGTCGGTGACGGCCAGGACGCCCCGGCCCGCCGGGGCGGTGTCGAGGACGGTGCCGGCGGTGTCGAGCAGGTAGGCCCGCGCCGAGGTCGTTCCCCAGTCCAGCGCGACCAGCCGGGAGGAGGCCGGGCCGGGGGCCGACGGGTCAGGACCGGAGGGGGCGGGTGAGAGCTGAGGCACATCTGGAGTGTGCTCAATCTGTCTCACTATGTCGAACAGCGTCGTAGATAATGGGACATGACGACTCCGTCCCGGACCGGAAGACGGCCGGTTCCCCTCCTAGACTTCCCTGCATGACCTCCGAGAGCAGCCCGCCCCGGCCACCCGTCCCGCAGGGGACCCTCACCCTCGCGCGCGGACTGGACATCCTGCACGCCGTCGCGGAGGGCGCCCACGACCTGAAGGGCGTCGTGGACGCCACGGGCATCGGCCGCAGCACGGCGCACCGGCTGATCCAGCTGCTGGAGCTGCGAGGCTTCGTCCGGACGGTCCACGGCACGTCCTACACGCTGGGGCCGCAGCTCATCGACTACGGCTTCCGCGCCCTGCACCAGCAACCCCTGCCGGTGCTCGCCCGCCCGGTCCTGGAGCGGCTGGCGGCCACGGTGCAGGACACCGTGCACCTGGCCGTGGAGGACGCCGGGCAGGTGCTCTACCTCGACAAGATCCCCGGCTCGCGCGGAGCCGAGATGCGCTCGCGGATCGGGCACCGGATGCCGCTGACCCGCACGGGCATCGGCAAGTCCCTGCTCCTGGACGAGCCGCACCGCTGGGCGGAGCAGTACACCGCGGAGCACCCGGGGGCGCACTCCCCGCAGGAGCTCGCCGCGTTCCGCCGGACCATGGAGGACGGTGCCGGCCGGGACAGCACGATGGACCTGGAGGAGAACGAGCCCGGGATCCGCTGTGTCGCGGCCCCCGTCCGCGACGCCCGCGGCGCGGTCGTGGCGGCGATCAGCGTCTCGGCCACGCAGCCGTACATGCCCGCCGAGCGCATGCAGGCGCTGGTGCCGGTCGTGCGGCAGGCGGCGCAGGCCATCGGGCGCGAGCTCGGCCGGAGCGCGTGACCCACCCGAGGGGAACCCGAGCCGCGGCCGCGGGTGGGCGTGGTCCCGGCCGCCCCGGCCGCCCCGGCGGCACCGCCGGGGCGGGTCGGTCGCCGAGGCGTCGTGTGCGGTCCGTAGGGTGGAGGAATGAACGCCGGGAAGACCCCGCAGCCCGCCGGCTCGCCCAAGGAGCAGCTGCTGGCGGCCGTCTGCCTGGGCGGGCTCCTGCCGCTGCTGTCGTGGGTGCTGGACAGCTACCTGGTGGCACTCGTCTGCTCGCTGGCCCTGAGCTTCGTGGTCTCCGGGCTGCTGCGGCAGCGCGCGCTCCTGCGCCGTGGCGCCGACCAGCACACCGACCCGGAGCCTCCCCCGACGTAGTGCAGGCGCGTCACCGCACGGCATCGTCCGGTGACGGCCCGCCGCAGGACAGAGGAGTCCGCATGACCGAGATCTGGCCCGTGGTGCACGCCGAGCGTCAGGCGCTCGCGCAGGACCTGGAGCACCTGCCGGCGCCGCAGTGGGCCACCCCGTCCCTGTGCCCCGGCTGGGATGTGCACGACGTCCTGGCGCACCTCGTCGACGACGCCCGGACGACACGACTGGGCTTCCTGTGCCGTCTCGCCGCCGCCGGCTACGACTTCGACCGCTGCAACGCCCGGGGAGTCTCCCGGGAGCGCCGTGCCGATCCGCGCGCGACCCTGGCCGCCTTCCGCGCGGTCGGCGGCCGCACGACCAGCGCCCCGGCGCCGCCGGCCACCCGGCTGATCGAGGCGATCGTGCACGGAGAGGACATCCGGCGGCCCCTCGGCATCTCCCGCGCCTATCCGATCGGGCCCGTCACCGAGGCCCTGCGCCACCAGCTGCGGACCGGTGTGCGGTTCGGCGGCGGCAAGGAGCGCGCTCATGGACTGCGCGTCGTGACCACCGACGCCGGACTCGAGACCGGCACGGGCCCGGAAGTGCGCGGGACCGCCGCCGCCCTGCTGCTGGCGGTGTCCGGGCGCGCGGTCGGGCCGGAGGAGCTCGCCGGCCCGGGTGCCGCGGCCCTCGTGCGCTGATCGCCGCATGCTCGTCCTGGCCGACCCGGTCCGGCACCCGGTGGCCGAACGGGCCGGGCGTGCGGTCAGCTCCGGCGCAGCGGGCGCTCCAGGATGCCGGTGGAGATGGTGACCAGCACGGCGCCCACGACCAGCAGCGCGGCCCACCCGTACGACTGGGCGCCCAGCGCCAGCACCGCGCCGTTGGCGATGAACAGCGCCACGGCCACCACCGTCAGCCACTGCGCCACCTGGTCTTCCCGAACTTCTCGAACCCCCGCCACTGCGATCCCCTTCGTCGTGTCCTCCGCGGCTGCGACCGCAGCCCGGTTGCTCCCCAAGTTAGGTGCCGACCGGGTTATATGTCTTTGGACTTAAGTCCAGAGCTCCGGGTGCCCGCGGAAACATCGGGTCTGGTCAGCGGGGATACCCGAACATGACGAAAGATTGCTCGACGGCCCCGACGGCCCCGACGGCCTCGACGGCCTCGACGGCCTCGACGGCCTCGGTGACGCCTCGGTCCCGGCTCAGTCCGCGGCGGCACCGTCGTGGGCGCCCCGGCCGAAGGTCCCGCAGGTCACGGCGCGGTAGGAGGCGGCGACGACGTCCTCGAGCACGCCGAGGTCGATGCCGTCGAGGTCCTTGACGTAGAGGCACCCGACGCCCGTCGTGTGCGGGCCCAGCCGCGCCAGCTCGCCGGGGTAGGCGCTCACGCCGTCGAACAGGTAGATGGTGGTGGCCGCCCGGCGCGGGGCGAAGCTCGCCGCCGGGGCGTCGCCCTCGTGACCGCTGGCGTAGCGGTAGTGGTACTCGCCGAAGCCGATGATCGTGCCCCACATGGTGGGGGTCTCTCCGGTGGCGCGGGCGAACAGCGGGAGCAGCCGCTCGGCGTCGTTCCGGCGTTTCCTGGGCGTGACGCCCTCGAGAAACTCCTCGACCGGCTGGGGTGTCTTCTCCACGGGGTCTCCTCGGAAGCGAGCGTGCGGGGCCAGGTGCCCCGCGTCGGCGGCGTCGCCGGGTCGAGTGCCACGGTACGCCGCGGGGCGGACGGCGAAAGGGTCACGGACGGCGACAGGGGCGGCAGCCGTGGTCGCCACGTCTGCCGCCCCTGTTCCGCGGGTGCCGGGTTCTGCCTACGGTGCGGCGGGGGCCGCTCCGGGGTCGGTGCCGGTGGCGCCCTGCTGGGCCGCTCCCGGGTCGAGCTGGCCGGTTCCGGTGCCCGTCTGGCCGCCGTCCAGCGGCTGGCCGCCCGTGCCGGCGGCCGCGTCGCCGGACGTGGCCGAGCCGTCGCCGGTCACGGCCCCGCTGGTCGGGGCGGTCCCACCGGGCACCACCTCGCCCGCCGCGGGGTCGGTGGTCGGCGCCTCCGCAGGGGCGGCGCCCTCGGCCGGGGCGAGCTCGCCGGTGCCCGGTGCCTGCTCCTCGGCCGGGGCGGGGGTGCTCGCGCTGCGCACGGCCACGGACTCGGAGCCGGTCACGGTGCGCTGGATCGTGCCCGTGCCGCCGGAGAGCTCGGTGCCGGTCAGCGCCTGGACGCCGAAGACCGCGGCGACCGCCAGGCCGATGATCACCCCGGTGCTCACGAGCACCTGCTTCCACGGCAGCCGGAAGCGCGGCCCGGGGGCGTCGTCGGCCACGGCGCTGCTGCCGCAGGTCTCGGGGACCCGCAGTCCGTCGCGGGTGAGGATGCGCGTGGTCACCACGGTGCGGACCTTGGTCAGGCCCCGGCGGCTCCGTTCGAGCGAGGTGGAGTAGACGACCACGGCGATGCCGGAGACGATGCTCGTCAGGGCGGCGCCGAGGACGGTGCCGACGACGCTGAGGTGACCGCCGATCACGGACATGGTCGCGGCGGTGGCGGCACCGGCGAGCAGTCCCGGGATGTTCAGGGCCGGGCTCTTCTTTTCCGGCTTCTCGTCCGTGGGCGCCTGCTCGTCGGCGGGCGCGGTACTGGTCTGGGGTTTTTCGAGGGTCATGCTGATGTCCTGGTCCGGTCGCGGGTTGGGGGGCCGGATCCCCGCGACGTCGCTCGGGTCGGCCGGATCCATTATCCCGGCTGACCTGGGAGAACACAGGATGAGTGAGCATCCTCACATCCTGCTGGCGGGCAGGGCGCAACGCTGCGTCACAGCGCCTGGTCAGGGCGGAGTCCGGCGGCGACCGTGGTGGTGGCTGTCGGCGACCGGAGGCGCGGCCGGGCCCGTCGCGGCCGTGGGGTGCGTCATCTTCCGGTGTCGGGTAACGATCCGGGACGGGGCCGGAGGCCTGTCCCGGAGGCGGTCCTACGCTGGACGGAGCGGTCCCCCCGGGTGCGGACCCGGGCCGGGGCGCGTGATCCGCGGGGCCCGGCACCGGCCCGCCCCGGCTTCGATTCCCGTGTCCGTGCGCACGGCCAGGAACTGCCGTCGCCGTGGCGCGCCGCAGGGATCGACATCGTCGCCCACGACGACAGTGCCCGAAGCACCGCCTCCAGGGCGGAGAGTCCGCGCCGACGGCGTGCTCCGCCGACCGGGAAGAGAAGACCCATGTCACCATCCACCCGATCCACTCGTCCCCCGTTCCTCGCCGCCGTGGCGGCGGTGCTGCTCCTCGGGGCCGGCGGCGTCGTCGGCGTTCCATCGGCGGCCACAGGGTCCGCGGCCGGACCGGCGACGGGAGCCGCGGCCGCCCCCGCGCCCTCCGTCCCGGAGGCCTGCGTTCCCGACGTCGACCGCGTCGTCAGCGCCGGTCCGTCCCCGCAGACGGCGGAGCCGCTGCCGCAGGAGCTCACCGCGAGGCTGGATGCCGCCGCGCGGCGATCCTTCGCGCAGGCCTCGGCCCCCGGTGCGGTCGTCGGAGTCTCCTCCCCGGAGGGAACCTGGACGCAGGCCTACGGAGTGGCCGACCCGGCCACCGGGGAGCCGATGGACGTCGACGTGCACACCCGCATCGGCTCTGCCACCAAGCCCTTCACCGCCACTCTGGTGCTGCAGCTGGCCGAGGAGGGCGAGCTGTCCCTGGACGACCCCATCGGGGACTACGTCGAGGGCATCCCCAACGGGGACCGGATCACGCTGCGCCAGCTCGCGGACATGACCAGCGGCATCGCCAGCTACTCCCGCAACGAGGAGTTCCAGAAGGTCCTCTTCGCGGCCCCGGAGACGGTCTTCACGCCCGAGGAGCTCGTCGCCTTCGGCGTGGCGGAGTCCCCGCTGTTCGCCCCGGGGGCGCAGTTCGACTACTCGAACACCAACTACGTCCTGCTGGGCCTGGTCGTCGAGCAGGTCACCGGACGCCCGGTCGGGGAGGTGCTGGAGGCCAACATCTTCGACCCGCTGGAGCTCGACGAAACCGTCTGGCCCGGTGCCTCCACCGAGCTGCCCGAGCCCTTCGCCCGGGGCTTCACCCTGCAGGGCGACACCGCGA
Organism: Kocuria oceani; assembly: GCF_029524215.1. Taxonomy (NCBI): domain Bacteria; kingdom Bacillati; phylum Actinomycetota; class Actinomycetes; order Micrococcales; family Micrococcaceae; genus Kocuria; species Kocuria oceani. The sequence continues at coordinate 68,814 of NZ_JARAMH010000014.1, forward strand.
CCCCCGAGGCCCCGGCCGATGCCACCCACTGGAGCCCCACCTGGGCCTTCACCGCCGGGGGCCTGATCTCGGACGTGGACGACCTGCTGACCTACGGCCGGGCCCTGGGCACCGGACAGGGTCTGCTGGAGGCCGAGAGCCAGCGGGAACGCCTGATGTCCTTCTCCCCGCCGGAACGAGGCTACGGACTGGGCTTCGGGTGCATGGACGGCTGGGTCGGGCACACTGGGGAGCTGCCCGGGTACAACACCACCGTCTACTACGACACCACCACCGACACCACCGTGGTCGTGCTGGTCAACAGCGACATCGCCTCCGGGAACTGCCCCGAGTCCCCGGTGCTGGCCGGCGACCCGAGGACGCTGCCGTGCTCCGGGCCCGCCACCCGCATCTTCGCCGAGCTCTCCACCGCGCTGGGCCACACCTTCACGCCCAACCCGCAGGAGTGACCACGGCGGGCTCCGGGCCGTGGGCCGGCACGGGGGCGACCCTAGGACGACGGCGCCGTCCCGGCCTCGACCAGGCGCTTGAGCCGCCGCAGGCTCTCCCGCAGCCCCTCGCGCATCGTGGTCATCCGGTCCGGGTCCCGGCCCAGGGTGCCGATGATGAACCAGCCGATCCGGCCGACCGGGCGGGCCACCTCGTAGGACTCCGTCACCCGGGTGCCGGTGCCCTCGGGCTCGAAGCGATAGCGCCACACGATGGTGCCGGCGAACTTCTCGGTGCGCGCGAAGGCGAACTCCCGGCCGGGCTCGGCGGCCATCACGATCGGGGTGTTGTGCCAGGAGAAGCGGGAGTCCTCCGGGGCCCGGTTGCGGGCCCGGAACCGGGCGCCGACGTGCGGGCCGCCGTCGTCGAGCCAGACGACCTCGTCGACCTCGGGACTGTACTCGGGGGTGCGGGTGACGTCGGCGACGACGTCGTAGACCGCCTGCGGCGGCGCCTCGATGTGCACGGACTCCTCGGCACGGCCCAGGGTCTGCATGGTGGTCCTCCGTGGTGCGGTGGCGGAGCGGATCAGGTGCCGGGACTTCGGTGCGGGTGGGACCCGCACCGAAGGGTGCCTCGACCATAGGCGCCCGTCGAGGGCGCGCCCAAGGGCGGAGGCCGGATCGTCTCGGGCCCGTGACTCTGTGCGCCTTCGTGTCGCTGGCGCTCCCGGGACGTGGTCGCCCGCCGCGGTGCGACGGTCCGTGCGGGGGCGAGGTCGGGGAAAGCGCACAGGGTGCGCCGTCGCCCCTGTGCCCGAGTCAGCGCAGCGACCGGCGCATGAGGACGCGGGGGAAGCCGTTCAGCGTCGAGGTCGTGTCGGCGGCCCAGGTGAAGCCGGCGCGCTCGAACATGGCGCGGGTGCCGACGTAGGCCATCGTGGTGTCGACCTTCCGGTCCCCGTTGTCGACCGGGTACCCCTCGAGCGCCGGCGCCCCGTGGCCGCGGGCGTGCTCGACGGCCCCGTCGAGCAGGGCCCGGGCCACGCCCCGGCCGCGCCGGCCCCCGCGCACCCGGAAGCACCACACCGCCCAGACCGGGAGGTCGTCGAGGTGCGGGATCGTCCTGCTGTGGCTGAACGCGTGCAGCTCGGCCCGCGGGGCGACGCCGCACCAGCCGACCACGGTGTCGCCGTCGTAGGCCAGGATGCCGGGCGGGATCGGCCGGGCGCACAGCTCCTGCACCTTCTGGGCCCGCTCCCGAGGGCTCAGTGCGCGGTTCTCCCGGGACGGCAGCCGGTAGCTGAGGCACCAGCACACCGCCGAGTCGGGGTTCCGGGGGCCGAGGACGGTGGCGACGTCGTCGAACCGCTCGCTCGTGGCCGGCCGGATCGTGAACGGGGTCGTGTCCATGGCCCATTCTCACGTGGGCGCGGGCCGGGAGGCATCTCGGAACGGGAAGGAGGCGATCCCGCCGGGCAGGTGTGGCCGGATCGTGACCCGCGGACCCTGGCCGACCTTGATCGGTCGTACGAGAATCTGACCATGCGGTCAGACACGGGGCGGGACGGCGGGAGGACGTTCACGGAGCGGGCCCGGCGCGAGCAGATCCTGGCGTGCGCGGTCGAGGCGATCGCGGAGCTGGGCTACGCCCGGGCCTCCCTGGCGGAGATCGCCCGCCGGGCGGGGGTCAGCAAGGGTGTGGTCTCCTACTACTTCCCGGGCAAGGACCGGCTGCTCGAGCAGGTGGTGGCCGACGTCTACACCCGGGCCGGGGCGGCCATCGCCGCGGCGACCGCCGGGCGCACCGGGGCCGCGTTCCTGCGGGCCTATCTCGAGGCCAACCTCGGCTTCCTGGCCGACCACCCGGCGGACATCCGGGCCGTGACCGAGATCGTGATGAACCTGCGCGGGCCGGACGGCGCGCCCCGGTTCGCCCCGACCGGGGAGGACCCCGTGCTGGGCCACCTGGAGCAGATGCTGCGGGACGGCCAGCAGGCCGGGGAGTTCCGCGACTTCGACGCCCGCAGCATGGCCGTGCTGCTGCGCGGGGCCGTGGACACCGCCTCGGGACGGCTGGTCACCGACCCCGGGTTCGACCTCGCGGCCTACACCCGGGAGCTCATGGCCACGGCCGAGCTCGCCACCCGCAGGGTGCGCTGAGCGCACCGTCCCGAGGAGGACGCCATGAGCAGTCCACGCTTTCCGGCCCCCGACGACGCCGCTCCGACCCCGCGCCGGCGCGGCAGTGCTGCCGGGTGGCTGGGGGTGGACCTGGTGCTGCCCTTCGCCCTCTACTACGGGTCCCGGCTGGCCGGGGCGGACGCGTGGACGGCCCTCATGCTCGGCGCCGTCGGGCCCCTGGCGCGGGTGGTGGTCACGGCCGTGCGCGCCCGGCGGCTGGAGCGGCTGGGCCTGTTCACGCTCACCGTGCTCGCAGCGGGCACCGTCGTCGGACTGCTCAGCCCCGACCCGCGCCTGCTGCTGGCCCGGGAGAGCTGGCTGACGGCCCTGGTGGGCGGCTGGATCCTCGCCTCCCTGCTGGGGGGAAAGCCGGTGCTCTACGAGGCCACGCTGCGGCTGATGCCGGCCGACGCCGCCGCGGGGTGGCGCCGGGACTGGGAGACCAGCCCCGGCTTCCGCCGGCTGCTGCGCCGGATGACCGCCGCCTTCGGCGCGGCGTTCCTGCTCGACGCCGCGGCCCGGGTTGTGATGGCCTACACGCTGCCGGTCGACGTGGTGCCCGCGGCCAGCGTCGGGCTGCTCGTGCTGCTGCTCGTGGCCGTGGTCCAGGGCGGAAAGGCCTACGGCCGGCGTCACCTGGGACCCGGTGCGGGCCAGGGCGTGCCCGGCCACCGGACCTGAACCCTCGGCCGTCCGACGTCCTCCCGCCCCCGGGTGTAGACACTGAACAGGACACCACCGATCGGAGGAGGCGCCGTGCAGGGATCAGCCGTCGTCCTCGGGGCCGGCATCGCCGGTCTCGCCACCGCCCGCGGGCTGCTCCGCGCGGGCTGGACCGTCCACGTGCTCGAGCGCTCGCCGGGCCTGCCGGACACCGGCACCGCCCTGGGCATGTGGCCCGAGGCCATGCACGCCCTGGACCGGCTGGGGGTGGGAGAGGGGGTCCGATCTTCCTCCGTCGAGCAGCGCGGCGGGCGGCTCCTCCGGCCGGACGGCACCGAGATCGCCCGCCTGGACCTCGGCCGCCCGGTCCGGCTGGTGCCCCGGCCCGTGCTGCTGACGGCACTGGCCGCAATGATTCCTCCGGGAGTCATCGCGTGGAACACCCCGGTCACCGACCACGGTGAGCTGCCCGCGGCCGACATCGTCGTCGCCGCCGAAGGCATCCACAGCCCCACCCGCGCCGCCCTGTTCGGCACCGCCCCGCGGGCGCTGGGCACCGTCGCCTTCCGCGGCACCGTGCCCGGTCCGGCGGACGGGGTCACGGAGACCTGGGGGCCCGGGCGGCTCTTCGGCATCACCCCGCACGACGCCGGGAACACCAACTGGTTCGCGAGCATCCGCGCCGATCTTCTGCCGCCGGAAACGTCTCCGCGCAGCGCCGCCCAGCTGCTCCGGAAGCTCTACGGGGACTGGCACCGGGAGGTGCGGCGGGTGCTGGACGCCCTCGGGGACACCCCGATCGACCGGCGGACGCTGCTCGACGTCGCTCCGCCGCCCTCCTACGTCAGCGGACGGACCGCGATCCTGGGCGACGCCGCCCACGGCATGGCGCCCAATCTCGGAAGAGGCGCGTGCGAGGCCCTCCTGGACGCCACGGTCCTCGTCGAGGCGCTGACCGCGGCACCGGACGTGGCCGGCGCCCTGCGCCGGTACGACGACGTCCGCCGCAGGCCGGCCACCCGCACCGTGCGCCTGGCGCGCCTGGCCAACACCGTGAGCACCGTGCAGCATCTCCTGCCCGTGCGCAACACGATCATGGCCGCGGCATCGCACCTGAGCCGGCTCGGGTAGCCGCCGGCGGCCGGCCGTCCGAGGGGCGACCGGCCGTCCGAGGGGTCGCCGGCGTGGACCCCGCCCGGACCGGCGTACCGGACCGGATCAGGTGCCGGGTGGCCGGTACCGGACCTGCTGGGCCCGGCCCAGGGCGTCCAGCGTCTCCTCGACGCTCATGAGTACCGTGGTCTCCAGCGAGCTGAGCGCCCCGCCCCCGCCGATGGCGAGGGCCACCGCGGCCATGGACACGTTGTCCGGTGCTTCCCAGAGGTTGTAGCCGTCGTGCTCGCCGAAGGTGTACCAGAATCCGTGCAGCTTCCCGCCGACCGATTCGATGTAGGCCCGGGCGGCCTCGCGGCGGTCCTCCGGGTGCTGGATCATCCGGGCCCAGGTCTCCGGGGTGTAGCTGAACTTCGACAGATAGAGCGGCATCGTCTCGTCCTTCCGGTGCCCGAGGGCGTCCTGGCGGCTGTTCCGCCGGATTCCTCGAGTGCGGCTGCCCCGACCGTAGGCCCCCGGCGGGAGGCGGCCCAAGGGCATCGACCGGATCGTCGCCGGGCCGTGACTCATGTCGTCTCCGTGTCGGAGTCGCACATCGCGAACTCCATCGGTCGTCGGCCTCCCGTGGACCGACCTCGGGGCCGGTCGGACTCGTCGCGACGAGGGGGAGGGCCATTGCCGTCCGCGCAAGAGGGGACGCCCTGCCGGTCTCCTCCGCCGAGAAACACGCCGCTGACGTGGGACGATGATGCGCAGTTCCCGTTCCCCCACGTCAGGAGATCCCCGTGGAAATCATCCCTGAGGGCCGGCCCCTTTACGTGCTGGCCGTCCTGCTCGGCATGCTGGTGGGCGTCAAGGCCCCGCCCGAGTCTCGGCGCTCGCTCGCCGGGTGGATGCTGGCCGGGGTCGCCGCCACCGCCTACGCGGCTCTGGTTGCGCGGGACCGGGACCGCAACGTCCAGTGGTGGCTGGCGCGCGCAGCGTATGACCGTGAGGGTGATTGGTGCCGGTGCTGCTGACGCCTCCCGGCCCCATGCGGGTCCACGCCGAAGGTGAGCCGGGAGGCTCGCAGTCCGGCGAGCGTGGACTGTCCGGCCCAGCGATGGCCGAGGCCGGATGGGCCATCATCGGGGCTGGTGCTGATCGGCCCGGAGCAGATGGCGGTCAGGCAGCATCCAGCCATTGTCACCGACGGCGAGCTGCCACAGCAGACTCAGGGCCGACGAGGCCGTCCCAGGAAGGGCCCGGTTCGGCGTCCGGCGCCTTGACGCGCTCCGGTGAGTCGCTGCGCCGCCCGTGGATTCCCCGCCGGTGGACTCAGCAGGGCTTGAAGAACTTCCCGCCCGGCGCGTAGCAGCGCGGACCCGTGTAGCCGGGAATGTCCGCGTAGTACCCGGGCGGTGCCTGGTTGACGATGTTGGCCCCCGGGTTCGGGGCAGGCTTCGGTGCGGGTGCGGGTGCGGGTGCGGGTGCGGGTGCGGGTGCGGGTGCGGGTGCCGGAGCGGGCGCGGGCGCGGGCGCCACCGCCCGGCGCGCGGCGTCGGCTGCCGCCTGCCGGGCCGCCTCCGCCTGGCGCGCCAGCTCGTCCTGCTGGGCCGCCGCGGCCTGGCGCGCCGCCTCCGCCTGACGATCGGCCTCCGCCTGCCGGGCGGCTTCGGTCTCTGCCTGGCGGCTCTGCTCCTCGGCCTCCGCCGCGCGGCGCTGCTCGGCGGCGCGCTCCCGGAGCGCGGCGACGTCTTCCCGGACGTCCGAGAGCTTGCCCTTCAGCGACGGCAGCCCGGCCAGGTGGCGCACGTGCGGGTGCGCGTCCCCGTCGACAGCGTCCAGGGCGGCCAGGAACGCGAGGGCAGCCGCGACCTCTCCGGCCACGTCGTCGAGATCCGCCGGCGCGGCGTCGGCGAGCGCGTTCGTCGCCTGCTGCAGCTGCGCCGGGATGGTGCAGCCGTGGGCCGGGTCGAGCAGGCCGGCCTGCTGCTGCTCGGCCTCGGCGAAGGCCTCCTCCACGGGCGGCAGGAACCGGTCGTTCGGGGCGATGTAGAGCGGCGTGCCCAGCCCCTGGCGGGCGATCTCGGCGTTGACCAGGGTGCCGTCCTCCAGGAACACGCCGGCGAGCCTGCGGCCGTAGGAGTCGGTGCGCTCCTGGTCGTACTCGAGGCCGACCACCGTGCCCGGCGGCAGGAGTTCCTCCAGCAGCGCGGTAGCCTCCGGGCCGAGGCACTCGACGACCTCGTTCGGGTCCTTGGTCTCCGGGGTGTCGATGTTGAGCCGCCGCACCCGCACCACCTCGCCGCCCAGCTGGACGTCGACGGTGTCGCCGTCGATCACCCGCTCCACCACGGCGCGCTCGCCGCGCAGCTCCGCGGCATCGGAGGTCACGGTCGAGGAAGCGTTCGACGGCGGTGCCGCGTCGCTGGAGGCCGCCGTCCCACCGCAGCCGGTCAGGAGCAGGAGGACGAGCGCGGAGGCGCCCAGGCGGCGAGATGCCGGGAGGAAGGTCATGGGGGTCCTGTCAGGAAGCCGTCAGTACCCCTCCAGCCTAAGGATGCGAATGCAATCATCGCGGAGGGGCCCGTCCCCAGTTCGGGGGATGTGCCGCGCCTCGTGGTGCGTCGAGGACGGGGGCCGAGCGCTGCTGCAGCGTCACAATGGGGCACACGGGCACTCCGACTTGTCGTGTACTAATGCAAACACATGAGATGCAGGAAGACATCTCCGCTCCGTCCGAAAGCCGACGACCATGACGACTCCTGCCACGCCCGGCCCACCCGTCCTGCCGCCTTCTCCACGGCCGGTGCATGCCGGGAACCGCGCGGGACTCCCGCCGGCCGCGGCGCCGGGGGAGTTCCCGCCCGAAGCCCCTATCCGCAGCACGGGCTTCGCCGCGTTCCGGCTCCTGCCCCCACCGGCGGATGTGAGCAGCCCGAGGCCCGGACCCAGCCTGGCGGACCGGCCTGCCGGCCAGGCGGTGATCGCCGAGACGCTGCGGATCCAGGACGAGCGACCACCCCGGTCACGGTGGGCCCGCTTCGTCGGCGCCGATCCGCTCAGCGACCGGAGTCGCTCGTGGTTCCGGGGCGCGGAAGGGGAGATGGCGGTCGGGCAGATCCTGGGTCGGCTCGGACCGGAGTGGACGGTGCTGCACGCCGTCCCGGTCGGGGCCGGGACCTCGGACATCGACCACGTGGTCATCGGCCCGGCCGGGGTGTTCACGCTCAACACGAAGAACCATGCAGGCAAGGAGGTGTGGGTCGGCGCGCGCGCCATTCTTGTCGGCGGGCACAAGCAGCACTACCTGCCGCACTCCCGGCACGAGGCCGCCCGGGCGGCGAAACGGTTGAGCGCGGCGGTAGGTGCACCGGTGCCGGTCACTCCGGTGCTGGTGCTGATCGCCCCGAAGTCGCTGACGGTCAAGCAACGTCCCGTGGACGTCGCCGTCGTCACCGACCGCCAGGTGCTGCGCTGGCTGCAGCGGCGTCGTCCTGTGCTGACGCCCGCGCAGATCGACCGGATCAGGGCCGCGGCCGTTCGCTCGGATACCTGGCACGACCACCCCGCGCCGCCCGAGGACCCAGCGGTGCTGCAGGAGCGCTTCGAGCAGCTCCGGTCCACCGTGCGCGGCGCGCGGGTGCGGCGCGACCTGTGGAAGCTCGCCGGGGTCGCCGCGGCGCTGGCGGCGTTCCTCGGCTCGGGGCCGGCCGAGGCGGTCCTGGACTCCTTCTGATCGGCGCCGGTGTGACGGTGCGGTCCCCGGCGCGGTCGTCGGGACCGCACCGGGGACCGCGTCACCGCAGGTCGGGGAGCGGGATCAGCCTGGCTGGTCCGCCGGGGTGAGCTCCATGGGCAGCACGCGCCGCAGGACGTCGGAGAGGGTGATCACCCCGACGAAGCGGCCGTCGTGCCGGACGGCGGCGAGCTGCTCGCCGGCCTCCCGGATCCGGGACAGGGCCTCGTAGACCGGGGTGTCGGCCTCGAGCACGAACGCCGGGCGGGACAGTTCCCGCACGGGCCGGCCCGGCGGTTCGAGCAGCGTGTCGCGCACGTGCACGACGCCGGGGGCGCCGACCTCGGGGTCCCCCACGAGGATGCGCAGGTGCCCGGTGCGGGTGGCGGCCTCCTGCACGTCGGCGGCCGTGGCCCCGACCGGCACCGTGGTGGGCGGCCCGTCCGAGGCGATCAGCGCCTCGACGGTGAGCTTCTCGAGCTCCAGGACACCGGAGACCTGGCTGCGGAAGGAGGAGTCCAGCGCCCCGACGGAGGCGGAGTGCTCCACCAGGTGCTGGATCGTCTCGGCGTCCTGGCCGCCGACCGCCGCGCGGTTCACCGGGGTGACCCCGCTGGCGGCGACCAGCCGGTTGGCGATCGCGTTGACCCAGACCAGCAGCGGCCGCACCACCCAGATGAAGCCGCGGGAGGGCACGCCGATGAGCTTGGCCGAGGTCTCCGGGTGCGCGATCGCCCAGGACTTCGGCGCCATCTCGCCCACCACCAGGTGCAGGAAGGTGACGAACAGCAGCGACAGGGCGAAGGCGGAGCCGTCGGCCAGTCCCTCGGGGGCGCCCCAGGCCGCGAACACCGGACTCAGCCACGCGTCCACGGCCGGCTTGGTGACCGCGCCCAGGGCGAAGGTGCAGGCGGTGATGCCCAGCTGTGCGCCGGCGAGCATGATGGTCAGCTCGTTGATCCCGCGCAGCGCGGCGCGGGCGGAGCGGTTGGTCGCGGCCTCGGCCTCGAGCCGGTGGCTGCGGGCGCCCAGCAGGGCGAACTCGATGACCACGAAGAACGCGCTGAGCACGATGAGCAGCACGGTGGTGACGGTGACGATCAGGGGGTCGGTCATCGGTCCTCCTCCCGGGTGGTGTCGGTGGTGGTCTCTGCGGTGGTCTCGACGAGCCGCACGAGCAGCTCGCTGGGCACGTGCCGGGACAGTTCCAGCACCTCGACGTCGAGCGCCCGGTGCACGGGGTCGTCCAGGACGAGGTCGCGGGGGTCGTCGGGCAGCTCGATGCGCACCACGTCCCCGGTGGCCGGCAGCTCACCGCGGTGGGCGATGAACAGGCCCGAGATGGTCTCGTAGTCGCCGTCGGGTAGCTCGTGACCGACCGCGCGCTCGACCTCGTCGACGTGGATGTCACCGTCCATCCGCCAGGTGTCTTCCTGCTCCGGCGTGATGACGGCGGGAGGTTCGTCGTCGTGCTCGTCGGTGATCTCCCCGACCAGCTCCTCGGCCAGGTCCTCGACCGTCAGGACGCCGGCGAAGCCGCCGTACTCGTCGATGACGCAGGCCAGCTCGTGGCGCGACTCCGTCAGCCGGGCCAGCGCGTCGGGCAGGGACATGAGCGTGGGCAGCACCAGCGGGGGCGCCATGATGGTGGCCACCGCGGCGTCGTCGGGCGCGCTGCTGCGCAGCAGGTCGGCGAGCTGGACGACGCCGAGGGGCTCCTCGGTCTCGGAGAGCACCGGGTAGCGGGTGTGCTCGGCGGCCATGAGGGCGCGCAGCTCGCCCACGGTGGTGTCCGGGGCGACGGCGCCGACTTGGGAGCGGGGGATCATGGCGTGCTCGACGTCCCGGTCCGGGAAGTCGATGATGCGGTCGATGAGCACCGACAGCTCCTCGGGCAGGTCCCCGCTCTCGCGGGAGTCGGCCACGATGCGCTCGAGGTCCTCGACGGTCGCGGTGGCGTCGACGTCGTGCACCGGCTCCACGCGCACCAGGCGCAGCAGGGCGTTGGCGGCGTGGTCGAACACGGTGATGAGCCAGCCGAACAGCGCCAGGTAGATCGTCGTGGAGCGGGCCAGCGCCCGGGCGAGCGGCTCGGGGTTCGCGATGGCGAGGTTCTTCGGGTACAGCTCACCGAAGATCATCTGCACCACGGCGGCCACGACCAGGGCGATCACCGTGCCCACCGTGATGCTCAGCGCCGCGGGGATCCCCGCCTCGCCCAGCAGCACGGCCAGGGACTCCCCGACCATGGGCTCGGCGACGTAGCCGATGAGGAGGCCGGTGACGGTGATGCCCAGCTGGGCGCCCGAGAGCATGAACGAGGTGCGGCGGGTCACCTTCAGCGCGCGCTGGGCGGCCTTGTCGCCGGCGTCGGCGCGGGCCCCCAGGCGGGCGCGGTCCACGGACATGTAGGCGAACTCCTGGGCCACGAAGTACCCGTTGGCGGCGATGATCGCGAGGATCACCACGATGCCCAGGAGCAGGGTGAGGAGCGCTCCGATCATCGGGGGCTCACCCCCGGGGAGGAGGAGCCGGGCCGGAGCCTGCGGCGGTGGTCAGCTGTGGCGGGAAAAGGACAACTGTCGCCCGGGTCGTCGGACGACCCGGGGCTCGCAGGCGATGGGCCCATGACGGTGGTACACACACTCCATTGGTCGGGGATGCAGATGCGCCGACCAGTCTATTTCCCGCCGCACCGCCGGCCGGGATCCCAGCGCTGATTCCGAGAGGATCCCCAGGTTCGCCCGCGCGGTCTCCGCGGACGGCGCGGCTTCGGCAGGCAGTCCATGTCCCGGTGTCACGGACCTGGCCTACGCTGGAGCTGTGATGTGCCCCGCCGCCGCGCGCACCCGCTCCTGACCGTGCCGAGGCCCCGCCGCCTCGGGAACGAACTCCTTCCGCGACCCGGATCCGGGCCGCGGGCTTCCCCACGCACCAGGAGACGGACCATGCACCTTCGCACTTTCCGCGCCGACGACCTCGAGACCCTCATCGGCCTCACCGTCCGCGCCTTCCGGCCCATCCAGGACGGCATCCGCCACCAGCTGGGCCCTGAGCTGTTCGCCCGGCAGAACGGACAGTGGCAGCAGGACTACCGCGACACCCTGACGGAGCTCACCGCCCCGGAGCGCCGGCACCGGTTCCTCGTCGCCGACCTCGACGGCGCACCCGCCGGCTACGCGGCCTGGGCGGTCCACCCCGGTCCCGCCGGGCCCCAAGGGGAGATCACGCTGCTCGCGGTCGACCCCCGGCACCAGCGGAGCGGCCTCGGCCGCGCCCTGATCGAGGCGGCCTGTGCGGCGATGCGCGCTGCCGGATGCGTCGTCGCCTGGGCGAGCACCGGCGGTGACGACGCGCACGCCTCCGCCCGGGCCGCCTATGCCGCCGGAGGCTTCACCCCGCTGCCCACCGTGTTCTACAGCCGCGTGCTGTAGGAGATCCCCCGGGGGGCGGGACCTCCCGGGCGGCCCCGGCCTGTCGGCCCGGAGTTCACCATTGCGCACACGCCGTGCGGGGGCGCACAGTGGCTGCATGACGACGCGGAGACAGCCCGGGTTCGTGCTCGCGGTCGTGCTGGCTGCGGTCGCCCACCTCGTGGCGGGGTACTTCTACCTGGCCAGCGGTCTGATGGCCCCGCTGTGGGCCGTGGTGCTGCTGCTGGTCTGGTGGGCGGTCCTCACCGTCGTCGGCGTGCGGCTGGTGCAGCGCCGGTCCTACCTGGTGCTGCTCGTGCCCGTCGTGGCCGCGGTGAGCTGGTTCGGCCTGATGTCGTTCGGCGGGCAGGTCCTGGGCTGGACCCCCTGACGGGGCACAGCACCCTGATCGAGGTGCGGCGAACGGCCCGGCTGCAGGAGACCCTCGGCCGTGCGGGAAAGGGTGCGGACATGGCCGGAGGCGGATCATGCCCCCCAGCACGATCCGCCTCCAGCGCTCCCCCTCAGGGCAGGGACGGCCGCTGCGACCGCCTCGGGGACTCCCTTGTCCAGCGAGTGGTGCGCAACGGCTGCGGGTGACCAGAAGTGCCTCTGGTCAGGCCCTGGTCTTTCCCCACGACCACCATGGAGGATCTGCCGCCGGGCTCGCAAACGGTGCCTGAATATGACGCACACCACAGGCAACATTTCGTTGCGGGCGCGAAGCCCCCGGCCGGGACCATCCCGATAACTCGGTCCCGGACGACGCCGGGGAAGCCGGCGTCCACCGCGGAAACGACCGAGCCGCCGAGGCCGGGGCTCACCCCGGCGGGGACGTCGCTGCGTGGAGCAGGACGGTACGGACCTCGCCCAGGATGTCCTCGGCGTCCGGGTCCGCCGCGATGAGCACCAGGACCGGGTGCTCCGGTGCGGGCCGGCCGGGCGGGCGGGGGCGCAGGTCCACCCGTCCGCCCGAGAGCTGGATCTCGTGCCACCGCCCGGCCGGATCCTGGAGGAATCCCTTGGCCCGGACCAGCCGCCCCGCCTGCCCGGCCAGCACCCGGGCGAACGCGGCGACGTCGAGCGGGCCGAGGTCCTCCAGGGCGGTGGACCTGTGGGTCGTCGCGTGGCGGTCCGCGGGGTCGTCCGGCGGCGCTCCGCCGTTCTGCGTCCCCGGGACCGGGCCGGCGAAGGCGGCCGTCGCCGCCGCGCCGGGGTCGGTGGGATCCTGCACGAGCAGACGCGCCCGCGGTGCGGCCTCCCGGCAGGCCTCCACGGCCTCCTGCGTCTCGGCGGGCAGCGCGAGGTCGGTCTTCGTCACGAGCACCACCTCGGCCGCGGTGAGCTGGCGCCGCACGGTGTCCCCGACGTACTCGTCCCGCAGCAGCCGGCGCACGGCGGTCGCGTCCGCGCAGACCAGCACCGGGCCGGGGGAGAAGCCCGGGAAGTCCCGCCACGCGGCCAGCTGGGCGGGGTCGCCCACGCCGCTGACCTCGCACAGCACGTGGTCCAGGTCCCCGCGGGCGGCCAGGGCGGTCATGGTGCGCAGGGCGTCGTCGCTGATCTGGCAGCAGATGCACCCGTTGGTCAGCTCGATCGTGTCCCCGGAGGCCGAGGCGATGAGGTCCGCGTCGATGTTGACACTGCCGAAGTCGTTGACGACCACGGCGGTCCGGCCGGGCAGCACCCCGGCCAGCAGCCGGTTCACCAGCGTGGACTTCCCGGAGCCCAGGTAGCCGCCGATGATCCCCAGCCGGGCGGTCACGGCGCTGCGCCCGCCGGCGGGGCCGGGACCCGGGTGGCGTGGTGGCGGCCGCCGACCACCGTGCCGAGGACGTGGATGTCCCCGATCTCCTCGGGGGCCACGGCGAGCGGGTCCTCGGCCAGGACGGCCAGGTCCGCGAACTTGCCGGCCTCGAGCGAGCCGACCTCGTGGTCCATCTTCAGCAGGTACGCCCCGCCGACGGTGACGGCCTCCAGGGCCTCCTGCACGCCGATCCGCTCGTGCTCGCCCATGACCCGTCCGGACACCGTCAGCCGCGTCACGGCGTGCTTGACCGAGTGCAGCGGGCCCAGCGGCGTGACCGGGGTGTCGGAGTGCAGCGAGATCGGCACGCCCAGCCGCAGCGCCGTGGCGGCGGCGTTCATGCGCGCCGCCCGGTCCGGGCCCACGGTGAGATCCATGTGCTGGTCGCCCCAGGCCCAGATGTGGTTGGCGAAGACGTTGGCGCACGCGCCCAGGGCGGCCATCCGCCGGTACTGGGCGGCGGTGCTCAGCTGCGAGTGCGTGCAGGTGTGCCGGTGGTCGGGGCGGGGGTGCGCCACGAGCACGGCCTCGAGCGTGTCCAGGAAGAGCTGGGTGGTCTGGTCCCCGTTGCAGTGCACGTGGATCAGCAGCCCGGCCCGGTGGAACGTCTCGAAGGCCTCGCGGAACTCCTCCGGGCTCACGGCCCAGATCCCGTTCGGCTCGCCGTTGAGGTAGCCCGGCTCCAGCAGGCGTGCGGTGAAGCCCTGGATGGAGCCGTCCAGCATGAGCTTGACGTTGCCGAAGCGCAGCCGCTCCGTGTTCAGCTCCCGGAGCCGGACCAGCCGTTGCGCGGCCTCGGGCAGGGAGCGGGACACGGGACCCACGCCGGCGCCGAAGTGGAAGACGTTGAGCCGGGCCGGGAAGTCGTCGTCGACGCTCGAGCGGTACAGCGCCACGCCGTCGTCGTCCATCAGGATCAGCGACCCCAGGTCGGTCAGCGTGGTGGTGCCCGTGTTGACCCCGTCCTGGCCGAACCGGCGCAGCGCCCGCGCGTCGATGGTGAGCAGGCCGGAGCCCGCGGTGAGCTCGCCGACGAGGCCCATCGCCGCGAACTCCCGCAGCTCCCCGGTGGGCCGGCCCGCGTCGTCCTTGACCACCCCGGGAACGGGGGTGGCGGCGTCGATGCCGAACCGGTCCAGGACCGCGGAGTTCACGGCGCACACGTGCCCGCTGGTGTGGGAGACGTGGATCGGGCGCGTGGCGGAGACCCGGTCCAGTTCCGCGGCGGCGAGCGGCTGCCCCGGGAAGTAGATGGGATCCAGGCCCCAGGCCAGCAGGGGAGCGTCCGGGGCGTCCAGCTCCGCCTGCGCCTCCCGCAGCCGGTCCAGCACCTCGTCGATGGTCCGGCAGCCGGGCCACCGGCGCCCGTCGGGATCGGTGCGGTCCACGAGGCCCACGTACGTGCTGGCCCACACGTTGCCGGAGCCGGCGTGGCTGTGCGCCTCGACGAAGCCGGGCAGCAGGACGGCGTCCGCGTATCGCTCGTCGAGTTCCGCGCCCGGATAGGACAGCAGCTCGGCGACGCCTCCGACGGCGCGGATCCGGTCGCCGCGCACGGCGACGGCCTCCACCACGGGCCGGGCCGGGTCCATGGTGCGGACGGTGCGGGCCGGGTAGACGGTGGTGGGCTCCATGGGGTCCTCTCGGTGGTGGGCTCGGGCGTCCGCGGGGTCGGCTCAGTCCCGGCCGTCGCGGCGGGGTGCCGCGAGGCTCGGACCGTCCTGCCCCGTCGGCGCCGCGGTGTCCTCCGTCGGCGCGTCCGGCGCGTCCGGTGCGCGCAGGCGGCCGCGGCGGAACTCGTGGACGTAGGCGGTGACCTGCTCCTCCCGCGCGTGGGGCGTCAGGAGGCTCACCACGACCAGCAGCACGGCCGAGACCACGAGGCCCGGCGCGATCTCGTGCAGGCCGAACGGCTGCCCGGCCAGGCGCCAGAGCAGGGTCGCGGCCAGGGCGCCGATCGTGCTGACGATGACGCCGGCCTTCGTGGCCCGCTCCCAGAACATGGCCGCGAGCACCGGCGCGACCAGCGCGGCCGCCGTGAAGGACAGCGCCACCTGGTAGATCGCGATGATGTCCTCGACCCACAGGGCGATCAGCAGGCCGAGTACGGCCATGAAGCCGACCGACAGACGGGAGACGCGCAGGATCCTGGCGTCGTCGGCCGCAGGGTTGACCCACCCCTGGTAGATGTCCTTCGAGATGTTGATCGCCCCGCTCAGCAGGAACGACGTGGCGCCGGTGAGCAGGGCCGCCAGCAGCGAGACCATGAGCAGACCGCCGACGGACCCGGGGAACACCTCCGCGACGAACGACGTGTAGACGGCGTCCGGGTCCGTCCCGGCCGGGAACGCCTGGACCGCGGTGATGCCGATGAGGATGGCCAGCACCGCGATGACCCCGGAGATGACGAACCCGACGACGACGGCGGAGATCCCGGTCCGGGTGGAGCGGGCCGCCGTCAGGCGCTGCCACGTGGTCTGCCAGACGATGTAGAACGGCCCGAAGACCAGGAACCAGTTGAGCAGCTCCGTGAAGCCGATGCTGCCGAAGTCCAGCAGGCGGCCGGGGGTGGCCTCGACGACGACCGAGGGGCCGCCCACGTACACGATGCCCAGCACGAGCATGAGCGCCACACCGGCCACGATGACGACGGTCTGGACGGTGTCGGTCCAGGCCACGCTGGGCATTCCGCCGATCATGGTGAACACCAGGGTCACCGCGAAGCCGAGGACGATGCCCCAGAAGACCGGCAGGTCGGTGATCGAGGACAGGATCGAGCTCATGCCCACCAGCTGCATGCCGAACGTGGGGGTCATGTAGAGGAAGCCGATGATCAGCGCCGGGATCAGGGCCGAGAGCTTCCCGAACCGGCGGGCGAACAGCTCCGGGACGGTGTAGAGCCGCAGGGCGCGGATCGTGGGACCCAGGACCAGCACCGCGACGATCGTGAACAGGGTGAAGCTGATGACGGTGACGGCGTAGGAGATCCCCAGCTCGAAGCCCTGGCCGGCCCCGCCGATCAGCGCCGCCGAGCCCGTCACCGTGGCGATGACCGAGCCGCAGATCGGGAAGAAGCCGAGGCGGAAGTCGGCCATCGCGTAGTCGTCCGCGGTCTTCACCGTCTGCGCCGACCGCACGCTGACGGCGAAGAGGAGGAGCAGGAACCCCACGATCCACACCAGATACCAGTTCATGGGCCCTACCGCCGTTCCTGTCGGGGTTCTTCGGTTCTCGCACCTGATCGGTTGCACACCGCGTGCAGAGCCTCCCGCCGGCGGGCCGCCGCGGACGTGCTGCGGCGGGAGGTCCCCGAGGCAGGGTTCGGGCACGGGTTCATCCTTGCGGCGCGGAGGGGGCTCCCACAAGTCCGACGTCCGGAAAGCGGGCATTCCGGTCGGCCGGCAAGGACGGGGGCCGAGGGGCTGGATGCCCTGCTGGGCGTCCCGGCGGGCTCTTCCGAACGGTGCTCCTGAGCGGTGTGCGCGAGGCCGTCGTCAGGAACGGGCGCTGCGCGTCACCGGACGCCCCGGTCCGGTGCTCACGTGCGGTTGACCCGGTTGGTGTACGCGCCGCCCTGCGCCAGGGCCCGGAGGTTCTCGAGCAGCAGCGGCGCGGCCCCGATGGGCCGGCCGCCGGCCATGTGCGGGGTGATGGTCAGGTGCGGCGCCGACCACAGGGGGGACTCCGCGGGCAGCGGCTCCTGGGCGGCGACGTCGATCGCCGCGCCGGCGATGGACTCGGCGTCGAGGGCGTCCACCAGTGCGTCCTCGTCGACGGTCGATCCCCGGCCCACGTTCACGACGAGGGCGCGCGGGGGCAGGGCGTCGAGCCGCTCACGGTTCAGCGCCCGCTCGGTCGCCGGGTCGTGCGGCAGGATCAGGACGAGCACGTCCGTCCCGGGCAGGTGCGCGGGCAGCTGCTCCGGGGTGACGACCGGGTATCCGCCGCGCTCACCGGCGCTGCGCGCCACGCCGGTGACCCGGGCGCCCAGGGCGGTGCACAGGCCGGCCAGGTGCTGCCCGATGGCGCCGAACCCCCAGATGAGCACGTGCGCGTCCAGGAGCGTGGTGACCCGGTCCTCGGGGTGCAGCGGCTGCAGCCCGCCCAGCCGCGGGTCCCAGGAGTGCTCCTCCTGGGACCGGGCCGCGGCCGGCAGCTGCCGGACCAGGTGGAGCATGAGCGCCAGCGCGTGCTCGGCCACGGGCAGGGTGTGCAGGCCGACCCCGGTGCAGATCACGGCCTCCTCGCGGAACCCGGCCTCCAGGACGCTGTCCGGACCGGCCGCCAGCGCCTGCACCAGCTGCACGCGGGAGAGCCGGCGGGCCGTCTCCTGCAGGGCGTCGGGCGGGGTGCCCCAGACGACGACGACCTCCGCGTCGGCGTGCTCCGCCGGGACGGGGACCGCCGCGTCGTAGCGGACGACCTCGTGGTCGGTGAGGTCCGTGGGGTCGATGTCCGTGGTGTCGGGAATCAGGATCTTCATCGGGTCGGGCTCTCCTGGTCGGGGTGGGGCGTCGGGCGGTCCATGGGCAGCGGGACGCCCGGCAGGTGGTGGGGTCCACGCTACGGGCTGTCATTCTTCGTCCACTCACTCCAGCGCAAGGACTCGGACTTAAACTGTTGGCCCCGGAAAGGGCCAGATCCGAAGGAGCGTGCGTCATGGCCTTCGTCCAGCTGATCGAGTTCAGCACCTCGAAGCCGGAGGAGGTGGAGAAGATCGTCGCGGAGTGGGAGCGCAGCTCCCAGGGGAACAGGACCGCCCGGCGGGTCCTGTCGACGCAGGACCGCGACGACCCGAACCGCTACACCCACATCGTCCACTTCGACTCCTACGAGTCCGCCATGGAGAACTCGAACCTCCCGGAGACCCAGGAGTACGCGCGGAAGCTGACAGAGCTCATGGACGGCGAACCCGTCTTCCGCAACCTCGACGTCCTGGAGGAGCACGACCTCTAGACGCCAGCAACGGGGCCCCGGTGCGAACACGCACCGGGGCCCTCGTCCTGCCGGGCCGCCATGGTCGGCTCCGATCCCTCATCGTCCCCGCGCAGCGCCGACGCCCGGGGCGGAGTCGCCCAGCACCACCAGGCTGCGCCGCAGCGTGTGCACCCAGCCGTCCCAGCCGAGGTCGCGCAGCGGGACCCGGTCCTCCGCGGGAATCGCCAGGCGCCCGATCAGCGTGTACACCGACAGCACCGCGGCTGTGGTCAGCATCAGGAACAGGTCCGTCATCATGGTGGGCTCCTTGCCTGTGGTGCGCCGGTCCGATCCGGCTCACTCTCACACTGACAAGCCTGGTCGCTCGGACCTCCCCGCACGAGTGGCAGAAATGCCTACCTCCGGTCGATTCCTGCCATTTCCGTCGATGCCTCGTCCCGGCTCGTCAGGCGGCACTTCTCGGGCCCTGACCGCGACCACGGCCAACGACCTCAGCCGCCTCCGCGGCCGAAGTGGCGCTCAGGCGGTGCTGCTCAAACGGCGGCCGCGAAGCGGCGGCGGTACTGCTGCGGGCTGAGCCGGCGGATCCGGGTGAAATGGTGGCGCAGCGTGGCCGCGTTGCCGAAGCCCACGTCCGCGGCGATGCGCTCGACGGGTAGGTCGGTCTCCTCGAGGAGCTGCTCGGCCCGGTGCAGGCGCCGGGCGGTGATCCAGGCGTGCGGCGTGGTGCCGGTCTCGTCGCGGAACCGGCGGGCGAAGGTGCGCGGGGACATGGCGGCGCGCCGGGCCAGGGCGTCGACGTCGAGCGGTTCGTCGAGGTGCCCCACGATCCAGGTGAGCAGCGGGTCCAGCGTCTCGGCCCGCTGCTCGGGGACCGGGTCCTTGATGAACTGCGCCTGCCCGCCCTGGCGCTGCGGCGGCACGACCATGCGCCGGGCCACGGTGTTGGCGGCCGCCGAGCCGAACTCCTGGCGCCACAGGTGCAGGCAGGCGTCCAGGCCTGCCGCGGTGCCGGCGCTGGTGAGGATGGTGCCGTCCTCCACGTAGAGGACCTCGGGCACCACCTGGGCGGCCGGGAACCGCTCGGCCAGTTCCGCGGTGTGCATCCAGTGCGTGGTGCAGCGGCGGCCGTCGAGCAGCCCGGCGGCCCCCAGCACGAAGGCGCCCGAGCAGATGGACAGGATCCGGGCGCCGCGGTCGTGGGCCGCGTGCAGTGCGCGGACCACCTCGGCCGGAACGTCCCGGTTCCGCGAGATGGCCGGGAGGACCACGAGATCCGCCTCGGCCACCCGGTCGAGCCCGTGCTGGACGGCCACGTCGAAGCCGGCGATCGTGCGGACCGGCCGCCCGTCCGGGCTGCACACGGCGAAGTCCATGACCGGCAGCCCGTCCCCGGAGCGGTCGATCGCCCAGGCCTCGCAGGCCACCCCGAGCTCGAAGGGGGAGACCTCGTGGAACACGATGACGGCCACGTTGCTGATCATGGGTCCATGCTCCCACGGATCTGGCAGGGAATCGATGGGAGTCAGAAAAGTGCCATACCCGGCGGGGCGTCGACGCCCGGGCCGGTGCGGGCCCGGACGCCGCGTCCGACGGCGGATGACGTCCGGGAGCCGGTCACCGCGGTCCTGTCCTGAGCGACGGACGGCCCGGCCGCTACCCGATCGGCGTCGGCGGCCGTTCCCCGCCGAGCACGGCGAGCACGTTGTCGGCGGCGAGCACCGCCATCGCGGTGCGCGTCTCCACGGTGGCGGAGCCCAGGTGCGGCACCAGCACCACGTTGTCGAGCTCCAGCAGGTCGGGATGCACCTGCGGCTCGTGCTCGTAGACGTCCAGTCCGGCGCCCGCGATCCGGCCCTCGCGCAGCGCGGACGCGAGCGCCGCCTCGTCGACGATCGGTCCGCGCGCGGTGTTGACGAGGTACGCGGTGTCCTTCATCGCCGCCAGCTGCTCGGGGCCGATCAGATGGCGCGTGGCGGGCCCGTAGGGGCAGTGCAGCGACACGACGTCGGAGACGGCCAGCAGCTCGTCGAGCTCGACCCGCCGGGCGCCCAGCTCGGCGGCGACCCCGGGATCGATCTCGCTGCGCGACTGGTAGACGATCTCCATGCCGAAGGCCTTGGCCCTGCGCGCGGTCGCCTGGCCGATGCCGCCCATGCCGACGACGCCGAGGGTCTTGCCCTGCAGGCTGCTGCCGAGCAGGAAGAACATGCCCCACTTCCACTCCTGGCCGGAGCGGATGAGCCGTTCCCCCTCGCCGAGCCGGCGGGTCGCCATGAGGACGAGGCCCAGCGCGATGTCCGCGGTGGCCTCCGTGAGCACCCCGGGGGTGTTGGTGGCCACGACGCCGCGCTCGCTGCAGGCCGGCACGTCGATGTTGTCGTAGCCGACGGCGACGTTCGCGACCACCTGAAGCTGCGGGCCGGCGGCGTCGAGAAGCTCCGCGTCGACGCGTTCGGTCAGCAGGCTCACCACGGCGTCGGCGCCGGCCACGCGGCGCAGGAGCTCTTCGCGGTCGATCGACTGCGGGCCCGGCCAGGCGTCGACCTCGTGCGCGGCGCGAAGCTTCTCGACGGCGGCGTCGGGCACCTGTCCCGTGACGACGACCCGGCTCATGCCGACTCGATCCACTGGCACAGGCGGCCGAGGCCGTCGCGGATGTCGGCGACGTCGATGCCCGAGTAGGCGAGCCGGATGTACTGCTGCTCCTCACCCGGCAGGCGCCGGCCGAAGTGCTCCCTCGTGCAGAAGGAGACGCCGGTCTCGTGCAGCGCCGCCGTGGCGAAGTCGCCGACCGCCGTGTACCCCATGCGCTCCATGGCGGCGGTGACGTCCGGGAACAGGTAGAAGGTCGACTGCGGCACGGCAACGTGCATGCCGGGAGTCGCGTTCACGAGCTCGCAGGCGGCGTCTCGGCGCTCACGCAGGACGTCGAGCATCTGCTGCACGGGCTCCTGGGGGCCGCGGAGCGCCTCGACGCCGGCCCACTGCACGTAGTGCGTGGTGCAGGACTCGTCGTTGGTGTTGAGGGTGCTCAGCACCTTGGCGATCTCGGGCGGCGCGACGGCGCAGCCGAGGCGCGAGCCGGTCATGGCGAACTTCTTGCTGAACGTGTACAGGATGACGGTGCGCTCGGCCATGCCGGGGAGCGACGCGATCGAGCTCGAGACCCCCTCGTAGCGCGTCTCGAAGTAGGCCTCGTCGGAGAGCACCCAGAGGTTGTGCTCCTGGGCCAGCTGAGCGATGGCCTCGCGCTCGGCCGCCGTCGACTCGGCCGAGATGGGGTTCTGCAGGTCGTTGTAGATGATGGCGACCGTGTTCGAGGTGATCGAGGCGCGCACCTGGTCGAGGTCGATCGCGAAGCCGCTCTCCGTGGGGAGGTAGCGGTACGGCACCGCCGTGCCGCCGAGGTACTCGATCTGCGACTCGTAGATCGGGAAGCCGGGGTTCGGGTAGAGCACCTCCTGGCTTGGGTTCATGACCGCCTGCAGGAACTTCGTGATGACGGGCTTGCCGCCGGTCATCACGACGATGTTCTCGGGGGTGAGGTCGATGCCGCGGCGCGAGCCGAGGTCCTCGGCGAGGGCCTCCCGCAGCTGGGGGATGCCGGGGCCGGGGCAGTAGCCCGTGTAGCCGTCGGCGATGGCCCGGTTCATGGCCTCGATGATGTGCGGGGCCGTCGGGATGTTGATGTCGCCGAGGTGGAAGGGGTACACGCGGTTCCCCTGCGCCTTCCAGGCGGCCGCGGCCTGGGCGACGCTGAAGGCGGTTTCGGTGCCCAGCCGGTCGAGCCGGTGCGCGAGTTCTCGCATGCTGTTCCACTCCTCGTCGAGTTGGCGGTCGATCCGTGGGCGGATCCACCCTGAGCATACGACTCATATATCAGGCTGTGAAGGGTGGTGCGGTAACCAATTCCGACAGGGAGCAGTGCCGTGGGGTTTCCCCGTTCCAGACGTCGTCCCGATGTGAGCGGGAGCGCGGTTCCGTCGGAACCGCGCTCCCGCTCACATGCGTGGGGTCAGCGCACGCGGATGTAGACGGGTCCCGAGCCGACGTGGACGGTCTGGATGACCGTCTGGTGGCCGTTCCAGCCGCCGTGGACGGCCTTGCTGCCGCCGATGTACACGGCGATGTGGGCGAAGCCCATGCCGCCGTTGGCGTAGTAGACCAGGTCACCGGGCTGGGCCTGGGCGGCGGAGACCCGGTGGCCGAGATTCAGGTAGGAGACCGGCCACCCGTGGTGGTTGATCCCGGCCGCACGCAGGGACTTGGTGACCAGAGAGGTGCAGTCCTGACCCACACCGAGCTGGCTCTTGGCCGCGGCGGCGATGGTCGCGGCCTTGCCGGACTGGGACTGGATGCTGAGGAGCTGCTGGGGGGCTGCGGCCGGGGCGGCCTGGGCCGGAGCCACGCTGCCGAGCGCCATGGCGCCGGCGGCGACCGCCATGGTCGCCGTGCGTCCCAGGGGGAACGCGCGCTGGGCGCGGTGGCGGGGCGTGCGGGAGTGGAAGATGGGCATGAGTGATGTCCTCCCTCTTGCCTGCGAGGTGAGCTGTCGGATGCGGGTGGGAGACACCCGGTCGCAGGGTGGAGGCCCTGGCGACTTAACCCCTAGGTCCCAGGGGAGGGACCGTTTCTGGTTCCCCCGCTTCTGCCGAGCGATGTGTTCAGGGGGCCCCGGGCACCGGCAGAATTCGGCGATGTGCACGGGGGTGCCGATAAGTGGGGGAATCGGCACGGAGAGAACACTAATCGAAAAGTAACGAGAAAGTCTCGTTTTCATCACGGGCGTGTCTCGGAATCTGCTGCAATCCGGCCGTGAGCCTTCGCGTTCGCGCGAAGCTGCTTGGGGAGGGGCGCCGACGGGGATCCTCTGGTAGGCGCATCTCAAGACAAAAGTGGGCTTGACCTGGGGCTCTGTTCCACTCGTGTCCGCTGGCGAGTCCGCCTCTGCCCTGGGGCGGGGCGTCCGGGGGTGACACGCGCGTTATGGCGCGAGAAACCGCGGGGAATGCTTCACGGAGCATTAGGCGGCCGACGTGAGCGGCTCCTTGGCAGGGGCGGAAAGGGCGACATCTTTGTGGGTCACAAGGTTCAAACAAGAATTCGCTAAAAGAAATTATGGCGCTTGTCATGACCGCCGGTGTGGGTCGGTTCTCTTCGCGGACCCTTCCGGCGTGCCTGCCCTACATCCCGCCCTCGTCGACCTCGGCGGCGTCGAGCAGGTTGTCCAGGACCCGGTCGAGTTGGGCCACGAGGGAGAGGTGCCCCTCGTGCTCCAGCAGGTGCGCCCAGGCGCCTGGTATGCGCGCGGCGAGCCACTCCCCGTGGGCCAAGGGGACGGTGCGGTCCTCCCGGCCGTGCCAGATCCGGGTGGGCACGGCGATCTCCTCCACGGCGAAGCCCCAGGGGCGGTTTACCGCCAGGTCGTCGTCGCGCCAGCCCACGATGCCCTGGCGCCGGGAGTGCTCGGCCGCGCCCATGACGTAGTCGGCGAAGTCCCCGGTCATCACCGCCCGGTCCACCGGCGGGAGCATGGCGCGCAGCAGCTCGACGACGTCGCCGTCCGGCGCCGAGGCGGCCGCGGTCATGGCCTGCACCTGCTCCTCGAGGTAGGCCTCGAGTGCCCGGCGACCCTGCCGGGCGGCGGTGAACTCGGCCGCGCTGTCCTCGTCCATCCCGGCGACCGGGTCCAGTCCCTCGGCGCGCGGCGGGGCGTAGCCGGCCAGCGAGGCGACCGCGCGGCAGCGGCCGGGCAGCAGCGCGCCGCACGCCAGGGCGCGCGGGCCGCCACTGGACCAGCCCAGGGCGAGGAACTGCTCCGCACCCACGTTGTCCAGCACGCATAGAGTGTCGGCCACGGCGCCGGCCACCGTGCCGGGGGCCGTCTCTTCTGGGAGCGGGTCCGAGGTGCCGTAGCCGGGGCGCGAGACGGTGAGCACTTGCAGCCCGCGCTCCGTAGCCGCGCGCTCGAGCGGCCCGAACGGGACCGCGGCGCCAGGCGCGCCGTGGTGGAAGACCACCGGCAGGCCGCCGGGCGGGCCGATGAGCCGGAACTCCAGGCGGCGTCCGTCCGGCGCGGTGACGCTGCGGTTGCCCTGGTCCTCCGTGCGCGCGCTCATGCGTTCTCCCGGTCTCCGATGGTCGCTGTTGTGCTCCTGTGGCGCCTGGTTGCCTTCACGCTAGGACTCGGCAGCGCCCGGGACTAAGGGTCCTGGCGGCATGTGACGGATTGGCGCCGGGAGCGCCGACAGCGCGGCCCACTCAGCGTGAGTTGCCTGCTCCAGCGCTCGGCCGAGCTCGTCACCCCAACCGGCTGTGCCACCAGCAACGTCGCCGCTACCCGCCCCGGTGCTTCCTCCGCATGCGGCCTACGACAGCGGGGCTCGCCCCGGGCCCGGTCGGCCGGCGAAGGCCTGGACGATGTCGAGCCAGGCGTCGGCGTCGGGTCCTTCCGCGACGAGGCTCCCGTCCTGGCGGTGCCGCCGCCGGGTGGCGAGCAGGGCGAAGTCCAGGGCGGGGCCGTGGACGCGTTGAGCTGCCTCGGCCGGTCCCCAGGTCCAGGTCTTGTCCTCGTGGGTGAGCTCGACGCGGAACGGCTCGGCCGGCGGGTCCAGCTGGCGCTGCTTGAAGGCGTAGTCGCGGGTGGCCACGCCCAGGTGGGCGACGTGCCGCAGCCGCTGCGAGGCGACCGGGGGAACCCCGAGGGCGTCGCGGACGTCCTGGCCGTGGGCGAAGGTCTCCATGATCCGGGCGCTGGCCATCATGGGCGCCCCCATGGGCGGGCCGATCCACGGGATGCGCTCGCCTTCCGGCACGGCGGCGAGCCGCTCGAGCACACGGCGCCGGCTGTCCTGCCAGGACGCCAGGATCTCGGCCGGGGGCCGCGCGGCTCCCTCCTGGGCGCCGCGGTCGACGACGTCGGTCTCCGCCGCGAACCGCTCCCGCAACTGCGCGAAGACCTCCGGCTCCTCGAGGGCAGTGAGCACGGTCCGCTCCGTCCAGGTGAGGTGGGCGATCTGGTGGCGGATCGTCCAGCCCTCCGCCGGGGTGGGGAGGTCCCAGTCCTCCGCGGACAGCGGCCGCAGCAGCTCTTCGAGCAGGTCTCCCTCCTGGCGCAGGTCGGCCAGCAGGGCGGAGAGGTTGGGACGGGTCATCGGCTCATCACGGTGCGCGGCTCAATAGTTTCGATAGCCAACGTGCATGATTCCCCCGCGCTGTTGCGGCACCGAGCCGCCTGCCGCCTCGTCCTCATGAGAGCAGTATGCATCCATATGCTGACAGCCGGAGGCGCACCTCGCGCTCGCCCTGGAATCCTTCAAATGGTGGATCTGCAGACATGCAAGCTGTCCATCAATCAAAGGGGTGTGATCCACCCAGGTTGTAAGACTCGACCTGGGAGGGGGGCGGCGTCAGTCGGATGAGTTCCGATAGTGCTGCAGCCAGGTGGGGTGCGATGTGGGTCAGTCGTGCGAGGTAGCCGCGGGCTTCCAGTTCGTGCAGGGCATCCGGGATCCGGGTTTTGGGTGTACTGGCGCGTGCGGCGAGGCCGGCCAGGGCCAGGGTGTCGGTGGGGTGGGTGCGCGTCACCGCGCGCAGCACGCGGCGGGAGTCGGGGCTGAGGCGGGGGTCGGTGCCGGCCTCAGCAGCGAGGGCGTCCAGGGCCGGCCGCAGGCTGGTGAAGGCGGCCGTTCGGGCGCAGGCATCCAATAAGGATGCGTCCCGGGCCGTGTTCGCCCCGGCCCTTTGTGTGCCGTCCATGGATTCCTCCTGCGAGGTCGGGGCGCGAAGACGGGGCCCTGCTCCATCGGGGAAGCCCCCGCATGAACGCGGGTTATCCGTCGGGCGCTGGCGCCGCCCCTGCACCAGAAGAACAGCACGAGGCCCCGCGGGGCAGCAGGTCGGGGTGTGGGTGGTGTGAGGGCCGCCGACCTGGTGGCAGAAGAATCGCCCCCCGACGACAGACCTCGCGGTCCCGGTGTCTTCTGCCGCCAGGGCGGCGGCCGTTCGACCGATGTCGAGTCGCTGAGCCCCCCGGCTGAGCACTCGGACACGGTCCACACCGTGCGATGCAGCCCCCCGACTGATCACCTGGCGTGATACGTCAACGCTATCGCGAAGTACGTAAAAGATCGACTTTCATATTGTCCCCAGTTCCGTCGGCAGGCCAGGGAAGTTGAGTCAGCGGCCATGGTGCTCGCAGGGTCCGTCACTGCGGGTGAAGGGCCAGGGACGGTGTGGAGCGCTCTGCGTGGTGCCCGTCGCGGGGGAGCAGTAGATGCTGTGGGTGGGCGCCTTCGACGACGACGGTGGCCAGGCCCCAGTGTCATCCTCCGGCCGGCAGGTTCAGCCCGGGCGGCCGCAGTGTGGCGGCGCCGATATTGGCTCCGCTGTCGGTGCAGGAGAGCCGGTTACGGGTTATCGCACCGATCGTGGTCACTGTGCCTGTCGGGGCAGGTCCCGGTGATAGGCGCAGTGGCACCTACGGGGTGTGGGCAGGGCCTCGCGTGGGAAGGGAGAGGGGTAGCTCAGGGGACCGGGATGATCGTGCCGCCGAGTTCGGTCTGCAGCTGCCGCAAGGGTGCTTCGTGTCGGGCCACGACCATCCAGTTGGCCGCATGCAGCACCGGTGTAGAGCCGGGGCCGGTGTTGTTGCGGGAGCTCACGAGTTCTTCCATGTCCTCATTGGAGCTGGCTACGGCCATGGCTATGGCCGTCATGCCCTTGTTGCACACGAGATAGGCGATCCCGTCCTCGGCTGGGACCACTCGCTGGTCTGTGCTCGGGCACTGGAGGCCGGCGGCGATGATGTCCTCGCGCAACTCCAGGGCATCGTCGTAGGTGGTGGCGCCGGCGGTCACCATCGAAGTCACCTCGTCGGTGGTGGGCCCGCAGCCGGTGAGCACCACGGCGGACAGGGCCAGCAGGGCGGTTGTGGTGCGGGGCATGAAGTGCTCCTGTCGTCGGGGGCTCGAGGCGGGGCAGGGGGCTGAGGTGGATGGGTGCTGCGGGAGTGTGTGCAGCGAGCCTATGCAGCCGAGTCCGCCGGGAGAGGCCGATCAGCTCACCGCGGCGCGTCGAACCACGCACGTCCTCAACGCCGGGCCCGTGCGGGCGGTGCTGTCCACCCCGCACGCGACGATGGACGGCCCCCGCTGGGGCGAGGGCCGTCTACCGTGCATCGTCTCGACCGGGGAGACCGCAGGCTCAGTGGGCGGCGTAGTAGGCGTTCTTGACGGTTTGGTGGATCCGGCCGCGGTCGGAGACCTCGTGGCCGTTCTCCTTCGCCCAGGCCCGGATCTTGGCGGTGTCCGGGTTACTGCCCGAAGCGCGCTCTCGAGAGCCACTTCCAGCGTCCACGGGAGAGCTCACGTGGCGTGCTGGCACGTGACGAATGTGGCGGTGCTGGGGTGTTTGTGCTGATGGGGCGCATGTAGATCATCAGTCGATGGTGGCTGAGCGACCCGGGACGGTGAGGTCTGTGCCGAAGATGTGGACGCTGCGGGTATCCAGGCTCTGGTTGACCGCCAGAACGCTTCCGTCGGACAGCTTGGTGATCAGAACACCGTTGTCCTGGAACGGGGCGGCCACTGGGTGGGTGGAGGAGGTGAGGGCCTGGGTCAGGGCGGTGATCTGCGGGTCCGTGGTGTCCACGGAGGCGCGGGTGACGTCTTCCCAGTGCCGGTCGTCGTCCCAGGCGTTGTCCTGGCAGGTGGGTTCGGCCTGATTGAGGGTCGCTGTCATGGTGGTGGTGTCCGGGGTGCGGTGGAGCAGGACGTTGCCCAGGGTGAACCGGTGGTCCAGGGTGCGGCGCTGATCTGCGGCTTCGACGACCTGGGTGCGGTTCTCGGAGTCGTCTTGGAGGCAGGCTGCAGAGCCGTCGATGGGTAGGCCGCGGTCGTAGGCGATGGTCGACACCTGACGCAGGGGCACGGAGTAGTCGTGCTGGACGATAGGCAGCCCGGCGGAGGTGATGGCGCGGAAGGCGGCGGCTTCTTCGTGCATCCGTTCCGGGGAGAAGGGGGCGCCGGTGCTCTCGGCGGTGCTGTGCTCGCGCAGGGCGAAGTCCACCGCACCGGTGGCAGCCAGTTCCAGGGCCAGGTCCACCTGGTTGTTCCACGCCGGGTAGAGGCCCAGGTTCATCGCCACGGGCACGTCGGTGCCCATGAATTCGGTCAGGGCGGAGTCGATGCGGGCGACGGTATCGATCATGGCGCGCCCGTAGGCGTCGTCGTCGGCCCAGGGGCCCCACTGGCCGATGTCGACCATGTCCTGGCCGTGTGCTGGGGACAGGGAGGTGTCATCGAGGAAGATGCCGTCGAAGCGGGCCGGCGGGGCGTCCGTGCTGCCGCGTTCGGCATCGGTGGTGAGGATCTTATGCGCGGTTTCCGCGCAGGCTTTCGCGTAGGCGGGGGAGAGGTCGGCGACGGTGAGGTAGGAGAAGTCGGGATAGCCGGCGTGTCCGGCGGAGGTGGTGGCCACGGCCGGGTTGGTGGTGGTGACGGCGTACTGGGCGCTGCGCCGATCGCTCATGTCGGCGCAGGAGTTCTGGAAGATGCCGTTCCAGTGCTCCCAGGGGCGCATTGCGCCGACGTTGAGGTAGGCCAGGAACTGGGTGTCCGGGTTGGCGGCCTTCATGTCCCGCAGGGTGCAGTCCCCGGGGGCATCGGTGGTCGCCATCATGGGATCGACGATGGCCACGGACACCTTGCCGACCAGTGCGGCGCCGGGGCACAGCAGCTGGCCTTGCCGGTAGCCCTGCAAGTACGCCGGAAGCCGAGGCGCGCGGTCACTGGCAGTGGCGGACGTGAGGCTGGTGGCAACCACGGGGGCCGGTGCGGTGGACAGGGCCGTGAGCGCACCGGCAAGCAGGACCGTCGCGACGGTCATCGTTTTCATGTGCACATAATGACCCACACTGGCTCATGAGTTGCACATGTGAACCCTCGTGGGTTAGGCGCGTCGCAGCACCTGCCCGCGGTGCGGGGCCAGCACCAGGTGAGAGCCGACCGGGTCGCCGTGGGCGTCGATCATGCCGGGTGGCACTTTCAGGCGTCGTCGTCGCCGTCCGTCCCTGTTGAAGTTCACCGCGGCCCACCCACCGGTGAACTCGCGGGACCAGGTGTGTCCTCGCCGCACCGGGTCCTGCAGCGGGGCGCCGAGGTCCCAGTCGAGTTCGGCCACGTGCTGGGTGTGGTTGTAGTCGTCGTGGCCGGTGGCGGAGTACGCGCCCCGGCCTGCGCCGAAGATCCAGAACGCCGCCAGTCCGTAGCGGAAGTTGGGGTGGTCGTCGTTGCCGTCGGTGGGCACCCGCAGGATGCTCAGCCCGGGGCCGGTGGCCTGGGGAAGCTGGGCCTCGGTTGTGTCCGGGTCGAAGAGATCGGTGGGGCTGTAGCCCAGCCACACCTCCTCGAACCCGCCTCCGTAGGAGGCGTGGGCGTCCCATCGTCCGGGTTGTCGCCGGGACTCGGCGATGTTGGGGACCAGGACTTTCCCCACCTCGTTCAGCGCGCCGCCGGCGGCGTGCACCAACGCGTCGAGGCCTTCGCGCAGCTCGGCCATCGATCCGGCCTCGCGCAGCGGCAGGTTCAGGCCGTAGTAGTCGTCGAAGACGTCGTTGTCGGCCATCACTCCGTCGAAAGGCGAGTCGGTGAGCTCGGCCGTGACGTTGTCGACCCAGCGTGCCCGGTAGTCGGATGACCACACGGTCATCTGCCAGTGCCCGGGGTAGCGTTCCCACTCGACCCGTTCACCGGTGGTTCGCCGGGCGAACCACTCCTGGTCGGCCTCGGCGTAGGAGACCCCTGAGCTGTAGAGGGGCCCGGGCTCGTAGCTGCGGGTGGAGGACAGGCACTTGTAGCACAGCACGGTCATGTCCGGGCGGCGTTCCTTCAACTCCGCTGCGGCCTCGAGCTCCCACGGCTGCAGGATCGCCGCACGGTAGTGCTCGGCGGCGAAGTCGATCTGTGCGGCACTGATCGGATCGCCGTAGCGGATCCAGGCGCCCACCCCGCTCACGAGACGATCTCGATGGCCTCGGTATCCGCAGCGATCGCAGGGTTCGCGGTGTACTCGTAGTTGCGTTCGGCGTCCATGTTCCCGAGCATGCGGTAAATCTGGTTGTAGGAGGACATCACTTCGTGGAGCTGGAAGAAGTCCTCCACCCGTCCGCGGGCGTTGGCGCAGTAGGTGCGGTAGCGGTCGGTGTCCTCGATGACGGTGCGGATCTGGCGGGCCATGCCCTCGACATCACCGGCGGAGAGCAACTCGCCGCAGGCCCCCCAGGTCCTGCCGTCGGCGGTGTGCAGGTCATCGGCGACCAGCTGGCTCATGCCCCCGACGTTGGACCCGACGGTGGGGATGCCGGCGGCCATGGCCTCGAGCACCACGATGGGCTGGCCCTCGTTGTAGCTGGGCAGCACCAGCAGGTCGAACTGGTCGAGCATGTCCCGGACGTTGACGGTGCCGTGGATGGTCACCATGTCCTGCAGGCCGAGGGCTTCGATCTTGGCCAGGCAGGCCTCGTAGTACTCCGGGACGTGCTCGGTGGGGCCCAGCACGTCCAGGTGCAGGTTGGGATATCCGTGGCGCTTGAGGATGTCCATGCTGGAGAGCAGATCCATCAGTCCCTTGATGGGCACCACCCGGGCGATGTAGACCAGCTTCCAGGTGTGCTGGTCCCGGTCCTGGGCGATCTTCTCCACGGCGGCCTGGCGGGCGTGGTACTTCTCCTCGAACTCCTCGATGGTCATGCCGTTGGGCAGCACCACCGCCTTGTCGATGTCGGTGCCCAGTTCGGCGGCCTCGGTGATCGCGGTGGGGTAGAGGTAGGTGATGACTTCGGCGCTGGGGTAGCAGAAGTGGCCCATCTCGATCCACCAGGCCATCCAGGCCCGCTGCTCGGCGGTGACGTCGAAGGTGCGGTAGTCCGTGGAGGTGATGGACAGGGCCATGTTCCGCTCCAGCAGGGTGTTGACCGTGTCGCGCACATAGAGGTTGTGCTCGGTGAGCAGGAAGGAGGTCCCGTGGTCGCGGGCCGCGGCGGCACCGAGCAGGGAAGCGTATCCGGTGGTGTGCGCGTGGTAGACCCGGGCCTTGGGCATGGTCTCGCCGAGCACGGCATAGGCCAGGGAGAAGAAGCCGCGCAGCACCCAGAAGGACTCCGACAGCGACAGGCCCAGCTGGGGCATGCGCTCGGTGAGTGCGTGCATGAACTCCTTGGAGCCCAGCACCGCCCACAGCGGGTACGCCCGGGTCCGCTCATTGAACCCTTCATCGATCAGTTGCCATAGCGGCTCGGTCTCCCGCCGCTCGGACAAGGCGTAGAGGGCGTCGAAGATCCGGTTCGACAGCTCGGCTCGCTGGGGGGAGGTCATGCCCAGGTCTTTGGTGCGCGCGGCCATGAAGTCGTGCCGGTGCTCCTGCATGCTCAGGTACACCACCCGCACCCACTTCACGTTCGAGGGCATGCCGTAGAGATCCTCATGGGGGCTGGAGGAGTCCCAGGCAATGTGGATGATGCCGTAGGTCAGGTCAGGGTTGCCCACGACGATGTCGTGGACCACCGCCGACACCCCGCCCTTGAGATAGGGGTAGGTGGACTCCATCACGATGGCCACGTCCACCTCCTCGTACTCCTGCTGGCGCTGCCGCTGAGCCGGCAACAGGCCCAGAGCGTCCGTGGTGGTGGCGCGGTGCTTGGCGCGGGAGAGAGTGAAGGGATACATGCCAGGGGCTCCTCAGGAGACAGGGGTGATCTTGGCCGGTGGGCACCGGGCCGGGGAATCGCACCGGGTGCCGGGCTTCGGTCCTCGTGCAGGCGCGCCGACCGGTGGTGCGGCGGGTGAGGGGGGTGTGTTACCAGGAGGTGGCGTGGCGCCAGAACAGGGTGTACTCCGGCTGGATCCAGTGGCGCTTGTACAGCCCCCAGGCCACGGCCACGAGCACGAGGTCGGCCAGCAGCAGCACGCCGTATGCGCCATTGGTGCCCAGGGCGGTGAACGCGAGCACGCACACCAGCAGGTGGGCGGCGCTGAGGGCCTGGGCGGTGATCTTCTCCCCGATGTAGTCCAGCTCGTAGCTGAGCAGCGTGAGCATCATGAACGTCCAGGAGGCCACCGACACGGCCACGGCCAGCAGCACGTGGGCCGGCTGCAGCCCGCCCAGCAGCATCGAGGCCGCCAAGGTCAGGGCCATCCCGATCGCCCCGGTGCGCAGCACTGCACGATCGACGATGTGGCTGAGCAGCGTGGAGTGGGAGGCCAGCACCGGCAGCGGCTCGCGTTCGATCGCCCGGTGGAGCCCGGCCACGGCACGGTCCACGTGCGGGGCCAGGTTCACGAAGTAGAAGTTGTAGGCCAGCACCGCCGGGAGCATACCCATGAACACCACCACCACCTGGAAGGTGCCGTCGGTGACGAGGAAGAGCACGAACTTGTCCGCCCACAGCACCGCACCGAGCAGCAGCCCCCGGATCACGTCTCCGGCGAAGTTGCGGTGTCCCAGGCGTTCGAAGGAGCGGGCGTGGGTCAGGTGCTTGCCCATGGCCGCGATCTGGGTGGCGGCGGCCAACACGGGCGGCAGGATCCACAGCGTCGGTGCCGCGGCCAGGGCCATGGCGTAGGCGCCCCAGGCCAGTGCCCACAGCCCGCGTCGTTCCCCGACATTGGCCAGCACCAAGGACTGCACGAACAACACGTGCGCCCCGCACAGCACCAGGTAGGTGCCCATGGCCTGGGCCGACCAGCCGGTGGCCAGCCACAGCGGGACCGCGAACAGCCCGACCAGCGGCAGCGTCTGGACGAACATCGCAGGCCACACCTGGCAGAACCGGCGAGTGATCTGTTCCATGTCCCGCTCGGCCATCAACCCGCCGATGGCACGGTAGGCGGGCATGCACGCCGCCTGCGCCAGCCACGGCACGGTGATCGAGGACGCCAGCACCACGTAGGTCAGCTGCACGCCTCCGACCGTGGCCTCGGCCATCCGGGGACTGACCAGAGGAAAGACGATGTTGAGGAAGATCACCGGGGACAGGTACAGCAGGAGGTTCACCCCACCCCGGCTGCTCACCGGCGAGTCCGGATCGTTGCCGACCATGCCAGGGGCCCCACCGCGCATCATCAGCGCGACCACGGATACGACCAGCAGCCCCCCGGTCAGAGCCAGGAGCGTCAGACTGGACTGGGTGAGCCGGTCGACGGCCGCCGGCACGAGGGCCGTCAGCAACAGAGCCGACACGATGACTGCGGTGCGGCGCCGACTGAAGGCGTCGTGCACCAAGGACTGGATCGATCTCATGGTTCCCCCTGCGAATCGGGAAACGCCCGCGACCCCCGTCGCGACAACGCCCGATGAACTAGACGCGGTAAGACATCCCCTGCCCTCCGCCGAAGTTAGCTTGCCGGTAACAACGGTGCATACGCAAAAGAAGTGATCAATCTCTCATGAATGTGCAAGGGAAGCCGTGGTTCGCCCCGATGCCATGTGGGTATCCCCGCACGTCATCGTGAGGTGTCTAGTAGCGGCGACCCACCGCTGTACTGCGAATGAGGGACAAGACGGAGCACGACGTCAGCGATCCTGGGGTCAAGCGGCGGCCTGATGCTCCGAGGCTCACACGCCCCGCTGACCTCGTCGGAACCATCGGTGTTCCCTTCTGCTAGCGTCTGACTGTCCCTTTCCCCCGGGACGTGTACCCGTGACCCCGCACGGGCACGGAGACGTCCCGTCTCGCACTGCGAGGCGGGACGTCTTCGATTCGGGTGCTTGTCGATCGCACAGTTAGCGTGTGCCTATGAATGCAAGCGATGACTCCCGCGCGGTCCGCAAGGCCGTGATCCCCGCCGCCGGGCTCGGCACCCGGTTCCTGCCCGCGACGAAGGCCATGCCCAAGGAGATGCTGCCGGTCGTGGACCGCCCGGCCATCCAGTACGTGGTGCAGGAGGCCGTGGACGCCGGTCTGCAGGACGTGCTGATGATCACCGGCCGGTCCAAGAGAGCTCTCGAGGACCACTTCGACCGGGTGCCGGCCCTGGAGCACCAGCTGGAGGAGTCCGGCAAGACCGCCCTGCTGCGCGAGGTCGAGCACGCCTCGGAGCTGGGGGAGATCCACTACCTGCGCCAGGCCGATCCCAAGGGGCTGGGGCACGCGGTGCTGCGGGCCAAGATCCACGTGGGCGACGAGCCCTTCGCGGTGCTGCTGGGCGATGACCTCATCGACGCCCGCGACGACCTGCTGACCCAGATGATCGAGGTCCAGGAGCGCACCGGCGGCTCCGTGGTGGCGCTGATGGAGGTCGAGCCCGAGCAGATCAGCTCCTACGGCTGCGCCGACGTGAGCGCGGTGGAGGGCGACGAGTACGTGCGGATCAACGGGCTGGTGGAGAAGCCGGCCCCGGAGGAGGCGCCGTCGAACCTGGCCATCATCGGCCGCTACGTGCTGCACCCGGACGTGTTCGAGGTGCTGGAGAACACGGCCCCGGGCCGCGGCGGGGAGATCCAGCTCACCGACGCGCTGCAGACCCTGGCCGGGCGCGACGGGGCCGGCGGCGGGGTGTACGGGGTGGTCTTCAAGGGCCGCCGCTACGACACCGGCGACAAGCTCAGCTACCTGAAGGCCAACATCATCCTGGCTTCGGAGCGGGAGGACCTGGGCCCGGAGCTGCGGGAGTGGCTCAAGGACTACACCCGGTCGCTGCCGGTCGACGAGAATGCGTCGCTGCAGACAGTCTGAGCACTACCCAAACTGCGCCTGTTGAGAACGGACTGGTCCAGAGCTCGTTCAAGAGCGGGCCCTGGGTCAGCCCGTTCTCACACCCCATTCGCTAGATTCACCGGGCCGCGTATCAGGCGTCCTTGACAGTCTGGTGGATGCGGCCGCGATCTGAGACTTCGTAGCCGGGTTCCTTCGCTCAGGCTCGCATCTTGGCGGTGTCCGGGTCGCTGCCCGCAGCGCGGGATCGGGTGCTGCGGAGGCCGCCGCTGCGTGTCGCCTTTAGGCCGGTCTCTGCGTAAGGGGGCAGGGCTTCACGCAAATTCTCGGCGTTGGCGGTGGAAGGGCCGCTCGTAGTCCTTGCCGTCGAGGCTGGACTGGATGGTGTCTTTTGCGCGGCCACAGTCGAGGTCGTCTTCGAGGTGCACTTTAACTTTCTGGACCATAGGCGAGAATTATTTCGATTCCCGGGTGGGGGTGTGGGCCAGGGGCGGTAAGGGTCGTCGTCGGACTCTTCAAGGGACACTTCGTCGATGGTTGCTTCTACTGGTTCCGCGGAGTCTGCCGCTGCCGTGGTCTTGGTGCGGTTACCAGTGATGACGGTGCCCTCCTCGGTGAGGTCCACGCAGAGCATGCCGTTCTCCATCGCCGGGTGGCGGTGGTTTCGGTGTCGTAGTGAGCGGCAAAAGCGGTTGCCGAGACGATGGCCTGCCCGGAGCCGCGTCTTAATCCGCTGTGGACCGCGTAGGCGTGCGAGTAGGAGTCGTCATGGCGCGCAGCGCCATGACGTGGCGGTCGTACCGTAAAGACGTATCGGCGTTGCCTGCGAGGCTGTGGGCGGCATTGTCCCGCGGTATCACCCCGCGCTTCTGGGTGGTCACGCTCAGCACGTTGGCCAGAGGAGTCATCCTTTCGTTGCACTCGTCAAACCTCATAATCCCCTTATGGATTGTGATCGGCGATAGTGTGATTCATCGCAACCACCGCAGTCTTGCGCTTGACACTCATGCGCAGATCATTTGCTGTGTCTTCAAAAGTATGGGATGCGAGACGTCTCGCTCCGAAAATTTGCGCCCGCATGATTGCGCGGTTCCGGGTGTCTCGCATCCTTGTGCTTTATCTATGCCTCTAAAATCGGATACTCAACGTTAGTTGCGAGACAGATGAGGTAGACATGGGGAAGCTGATCGGATACGCGAGGGTGTCGACACGGCAGCAAGACGCAGACCGCCAAGTGTCTGACCTTCTGAGTGCCGGCGTTCGACGTGATGACGTGTACGTAGACAGTGGAGCGTCTGGGAGCCGTGCGTCCCGTCCCGCTTTCGACCAGGCGGTGGCCGCTCTCGAGGCGGGCGACACGCTGGTCATCACGACACTGGACCGTCTGGGTCGTTCGACGCAAAACATGCTGGTCTTCGCTGAGGCGTTGCGGGGGAGAGGTGCCGGGTTGCGGGTGCTGAACCTGGGTGGGGGAGACGTGGACACCGCGACACCGATGGGCTCCATGGTCTTCACCGTCATGGCCGCCCTGGCGCAGATGGAGCTAGAGATCAAGCGGGAACGGATTACCGACTCGGTGGCCAAACGCCGGGCCGCCGGCAAGGACCTGGGCGGGCGCCGGCAGACCTTCACCGACTCCCAGATCCGCAACGCCGTCCGGCTCATCGAGGGTGGGGAGCCGGCGACCCAGGTGGCACGGGACCTCGGGATGTCCCGTGCCACTCTCTACCGGCGGATCCGGGAACTCCCTGTGCTGACGACCATCTGAGCGAACGCTCGTAGGCGGACCAGGCTCTATGCGGATCATCTCCTCATTGGCCCCATCGCCGCACGGGGCAGGCGCGCACCGCAGAATGGCGGATCCACGCCGAGATCGTAAGGGGCTCGGCAAATTAGACGGAGGTCCCTCGGTTGCGCCTCTTTTCGGGCGGCGACACTTTGTCCTTAGATGGCCTCGAGGGCCGGCCCTGTGATGGGCCGGCCCTCGAGGTAGAGCACTGTGTGGAGGCGCGACGGTTTAGGTGTGATGTCCAGGGAGGTTGTCCCGCCGCAAGGCGGTGAGTCGGGCTGACACGGGAAGGCCTCCGGTAGTGAAGTGGAGCTGTCTAGTTCACCGCTTCACCCACCGGAGGCCTTC
>NZ_JARAMH010000015.1:0-102492 GCF_029524215.1 Kocuria oceani
CTGCTGGTGCTCGCGCACCATGCGCACCGCTCGGGCCTTGAACTCGGCGTCGTACTTCTTGGGCATGTCCTCATCCTTCATCGAAAGGAAGCGGCATCAAACCCGTGACGGTTCATGGTGAGCCGGGCGGTGCCAGCCTGACAGCAGGAGGGTGACAGGCGCGGGTCGATCCGTTCGGTACCTAAATCGAAAAACCGACCACCGCCGGCATCGACAGCGTGCCCTCGGCAAGTGGACCCCCGTCGAGTGCAAGACCTTCGAGGCTCGGGCGGTCACCCTGGCGGCCTGAATCAACGAATCAACTGGGACCTTCAGCAGTCCCGGTTTCTGGTTGGGGTGCCTTGATGGCCCACAATAGTAAAGATCGTGCTGGTCCTGTGATGCCTTACGTGGAGTGTGCTGATGTCTTCTGATTCATCGTTGGATTCCTTCCTCGCGGACTTCAACGGAAGGGTATGGAAACAGCCCGGCGCACCTGAAGCGTTGACCCCTCACCACATTTATCCAGCCAACCCTGGTGTGCAGGTCGAGGTCGTATACGCCACCTCCTCAGCTCGACCGAGCGCTAGCGATGCTCGCGCTTTATGGAGCGACCGCTGGAACAAACGCCCAACCGGGGTGCTGCTCGTGGCCGCATACCCAAACGGTGGCGCGGCCCCCAAGGCCGCCGTGGTGGGCTTGCGAGACAAAGGCACTTACGTTGCTGATCTGGCCTTCAGTTCTGTGGAGCTCGTCGTTGAGCAAGTTCTTGAGGCTCCGACGACGGCACGGGCCGAAGAGATCCTTGCCTCGTTGTTCGAAGAGCACGAGGATGACGAAATCCCGGGGTTGGTTAACACCGGACTGTTCGCCACCCACGAGCTGCTGACCAATGTTCCGAACCGCAGCGACTGGCAGACGGCGGGTGCGTGCGCGCGGAGTTTCCGGGGACATGGAGGCGAAGACCTCGTTCGGTCCGTGGGCTGGGAGATCGTGCACCAGGGAACGGACGCACTCCTCACAAAAGATGGGCGAGGAGAGGCAGTTGCCGTCTTCCTTGAGGGCGAGGAGCTGTTCGACCGTCCAGCTACGCGGTTCGGCACGGTTTCACCCGTCCAGCACGCGATCGCCGCAGCGCGTAATGCCCGGCTGCGATGGGTGCTCGCTGTTCAAGGCACACGTATGCGGCTATACACCGCCGATCCTGACACTGGTGTTGCTCGTAAGGGCAGCGACACCTACACCGAAATCAACCTCGCCACGATCGATGACGAGCACGCCGCGTATGCGACGTTGCTGATGACCCCAGAGGCGCTGTGCGAGGGCGGTACCGCCGATGAAATCCTCGGTCGTTCCATGGATCACGCCACCGCACTGGGAGAGCGCCTGCGTGAAAGGGTCTACGTCGATGTGGTCCCTGACCTGGCCACGGCCGTGGCCCAGCAGTTGAAGGCCACCACCGAGGCTGAACTGCGCGAGGCGTACCACATCACCTTGGTGGTCCTGTTCCGCCTGCTCTTCGTGGCCTACGCCGAAGACCGTGGCCTGTTGCCCTATCGGACGAATGAGGCCTATACGCACGTGTCGCTGAAGGGACGTGCCCGGTACTACGCCACCCAAGCCCATGGTGGCGATGGACTGCGCTTCGATCCGCACGCTGAGGACCTGTGGGACACCCTCCTCAACATCTGGCACGGCGTCTATGCCGGCCACACGGAATGGGGTATCCCTGCCTACGGGGGCTCGCTGTTCGACCCCCAAGGGGAGGTCGGGGCAACAATCTCCGCTATGCGGCTGACCAATGCGCAGGTGGGCCCCGCTCTCGTGAAGCTGTTGGTCGACACCGGACGGGACGCCACCGACGGCCCCGTAGATTTTCAGACCCTGAGCGTGCGCGAGTTCGGCACCATTTACGAGGGACTGCTCGAGTCGTCGCTATCTATCGCACCATCCGA
Organism: Kocuria oceani; assembly: GCF_029524215.1. Taxonomy (NCBI): domain Bacteria; kingdom Bacillati; phylum Actinomycetota; class Actinomycetes; order Micrococcales; family Micrococcaceae; genus Kocuria; species Kocuria oceani. Next base: position 1,935 of record NZ_JARAMH010000015.1, read on the forward strand.
CCTCACCCTGGACGACAAGGGCACCTACGTGCCTGCCAAGCTCAGTGACAATGTCGTTGTCGCAGCCGGCAGGGTCTACTTCCACAACGCTTCGGGAAAGCGAAAGGCCACCGGCAGCTACTTCACCAAGCAGTTCGCGGTCGAGCACCTGCTCGAAACTGCTCTGGACCCCGCCGTGGAAGAGCACCTCGCCCAGGTGGCTGCCCTTCTGGACACCGGAAACGACACTGGGGCCCACGCCAAATTTTGGGACTTCCGGGTCGCCGACATCTCCATGGGATCCGGACACTTCCTCGTCGGCGCCGTCGACCACGTAGCCTCCGCCTTCACCGCGTTCCTCACCGACCACCCCATACCGACAGTCATGGCCGAACTCGACCGCTTGCGTGCCACAGCGCTGGAGAAGCTGACCGAGGCAAAGAGCGAGACCGTTCCCGAAATCGACCAAATGACCTTGGTGCGCCGCCAGGTGGCCAAACGCTGCATCTACGGCATCGACATCAACACGGTCGCCGTCGACCTCGCTCGCCTGGCCTTATGGATCCATACCTTCATCCCGGGACTTCCGATGTCCTCCCTGGACCACGGTCTAGTTCGAGGTAACTCGCTGACCGGCATCGGCACCCTGGAAGAAGTCTTCACGGTCAACGCATTCAAACCGAACTACAAATGGACGCGGTCGTTCTTGGCCGATCGACTCGAGGAAGAGCTGGAGGACTCCGCAAAGCAGCTGCGAAGGGTGGGGTTGACCTCCGAGGCCACCGCCGAGGAGACCAAGGAAGCTGCCGAGGCCTACGCCGAGGCCGTCCACCAATCAGAACCCGCCAAAGCCATCCTCGACGCCGCCGTGGCTACCCGACTCGGCACGATCAACCTCGATGGTGTCTTTGATACCGACACCATCATTCGGGCGGGGCGAGGCGTTGAAGTGCAGGCGAAGACGCACGAGCTGGATGCCCTGCATTTCGTCCATGCCTTCCCAGAAGTCTTCATCAACAGCGACGGGAGCCCTGGAGGATTCCACGTCATCCTCGGCAATCCTCCCTGGGACGAGGTGATGGTCGAGGAACCGAAGTTCTGGCAGCGGTACTACCCCGGAGTCATGGGGATGGCCCCGTCGGCCCAGAAGAAGGCGATCCAACAGTATCGGACTGAACGCCCTGACCTGCTGCCGTTGCTCGAAACAGAGCGGAAGCAAGCAGAAAAGTACCGCAAAGCGTTGCTCGCCGGACCGTACCCGGGCTTAGGAACGGGAGATGTAGATCTGTACAAGGCATTCTCCTGGAGATTCTGGCAACTTCTTCGGGACGGAGGTCGATTCGGTGTCGTCTTCCCACGTTCCGTGCTGAATGCCGCAGGCTCCGCCAAGTGGCGTGAGGAAATTCTTTTGTGCGGTCAGTTCACCTCTGTTGTTTCCATGGTCAATACGAGGGAATGGGTTTTCGACGATGTCGACCCGCGGTACTCGGTAAATCTGCTGACAATCAAAAAGGAACGACTTGACGAACCACAAGTGGGCCTGGCCGGGCCGTTCCATTCCCTCAATGACTATCAAAAAGGACATCGGCAGCTGGGAGCACTGCCTGCATCCGGATTAGGAGAGTGGGCCAGCGGAGCCACCTTCCCTCTTCTGCCGGACACCTACTCGGTTCAGGTCTTCAAAGCCCTGCGTTCGCACCCACGACTGGACTCGGGGGAACAGTGGTTATTCAAACCGGTTCGGGAATTTGACGCTACGAACGATCGAAAAACGTTCGACGCCGGATCTGATGCCCCTGGCCGATGGCCCGTCTACACCGGGGCCACCTTTAACCTGTGGGACCCGGACTTTGGTGACCCCTATGCCTACGCCGACCCGGGAACCGTTACGAAGGCACTGTTCGACAAACGCAAACGACAGTCGCGCTTGAAGTCCTCTGCGTTCCTCGGGCTGGAGCCCGAGATTGTGAACGATATTCACACCCTTCCGTGCCTTAGACCTCGCATCGCTTTTCGCGACATCGCTCGAGCCACAGATACCAGGACAATGCTTGCATGTCTTGTGCCGGGCAATGTGGTGCTGACGAACAAGGCTCCATATCTTCTTCAGCGCAAAGGGTGTCCAGCTGATGAGGCCTACGTTTTGGGCATCCTCTCGTCCATCCCGTTGGATTGGTATACGCGTCGATATGTCGAGATAGGGATGAATCTCCACATAGCCAATGCTTTCCCCGTTCCGCGGCCCGCACCTGAAGATGTGCGTCGTTTGCGAGTCGTGGAAATTGCGGGCCGTCTTGCTGCCGTGGACGGCCGATATGCCGAGTGGGCGGCTGAGGTGGGGGTCCCGGTGGGAAGCACCCATGGTGAAGGCGTCAAAAACGACTTGATTTGTGAGCTCGATGCGGTCGTTGCCCATTTGTACGGACTGGCTCGCGAAGAACTAATTCACGTTTATAGAACGTTCCACCGTGGCTGGAACTACCAGCCTCGTTTGGACGTTGTCCTGGAACACTTCGACCGTTGGGAAAACCAGTGAGCGTGTCACTGTCGGTAGGCCGCCCCGAATTTGCCACCAACAAAATTGGAGACCTCCCCCAACGGGTGGCGGACGCGATCAGTCAGATGATTGCGTACAGCTCCGATGGTCGGGTCGAGCCAACGAGCGTGGACATCGCCACGGCGTACTTCAATGTCGGCGGGTTCAGCCTCCTAGCAGACGCCTTGGAGGCCGCCGGCCCGGTGCGGTTGTTGTTGGGTGCGGAGCCGGCTGATTTCGAGGTTAGATCAACCATCACCCCTTTGAGCGTGCGGGGCGCGCGCCGAGGGAATCCGAGGTTGCAACAGGCCCTGGAAGAACACGCCCACGCATTGGCCGAAGACCGTAATCTCGTCGGCGTCACCCGCGAAGGAGACGCCGCCGTCGAAAGACTCTTGGCTTGGCTGGATAGCCATGACGTCCAGGTCCGCCGCCTGGAGAAGGCCTTCCTCCACGGTAAGGCCTTCATCATCAAGGACGGTGGGCCCGGTGTGATGGTGGGGTCCTCAAACATGACCTACGCCGGTCTGGCCCGAAATCGGGAACTGAACCTTGGGGTGTATCAGACCACCACGGTGGAACGCACCCAGGGTTGGTTCGAGGAGCAATGGGAGGAGGCCGTTCCGTATGACCTGGCAAGTCTCTATGCGGCGCGCACGGAGCTCCACCAACCGTGGACGGTGTTCCTGCGCATGCTTTATGAGCTTTACGGTGACACGTTCGAGGAGGACACCGAGTTCGACAACGAGCTCGGCCTGACCGAGTTCCAAGCCGACGGCGTCCACCGTGCCAAGCGTATCCTCGCCAAACGCGGGGGAGTGATCGTCGCCGACGAGGTGGGGTTGGGAAAGACCTTCGTGGCCGGCGAACTGATCCGTGAGGCCGTGATTGAGAACCGGCAAAAGGTCCTTGTGGTGGGCCCAGCCACCCTGCGTGACTCGACCTGGAAACCGTTCCTGAAAGAGAAGAACATCAACGCCGACGTCGTCTCCTATGAGGAACTCGTCGGCGACATCCAGAATGATCGGGTCGGCAAGGTCGGGGCCCATGTCCAGGCTTTGGATTCCTACGCCCTGGTGGTCGTGGATGAGGCCCACAACCTCCGCAACCCCAGCACTCAACGGGCGGACGCTTTCCGGCTCCTGCTCTCCGGAGTGGTGGCCAAAAAGCTGGTACTGCTGACCGCCACCCCGGTGAACAACTCACTCGCAGACTTGCAGAACCTGGTGAGCTACATCGACCCTTCGGATGGCGCGTTTACGGACATCGGCATCCCTAGCGTGCGGAAGTACATCGGCAAGGCCATGGCGATGGACCCGGAGGAGCTATCCGGTAAGCACTTGTTCGAACTCCTGGACGCCATCTCGGTCAAACGCACTCGCCGATTCATCAAGACCCAGTACCCGCACGAGAAAATCAACGGGGTCCAGATGGTCTTCCCCCAGGCGAAGGTTCACCGGGTGGACTACCACTTGGAGGCTGTGCTGCCCGGATTCTTCGATCGACTTGCGCGGGCCCTCGGAGCTCACACCGACGACGAAGATTTGGACGCCACGGGCGTGACCTTGCAAGAACCCGGCACCGTCCTCACCATGGCCCGCTACGTGCCTTCTCGATTCCTTCTCGGACACGAGGAGGTCGAACAGTTCGAGGTCCAAAATGCCGGGCTGCTGCGATCAGCTCTGCTCAAGCGGTTCGAGTCCAGCGCAGCCGCGTTCGAAGCGACCGTGCGGAAAATGATCGGCTCGCACGACTACTTCCTCAGCGCCCTGTCCCAGGGCAAGGTCCTCACCGGGGATGCATTACGCGCATGGGCAGCCTCCGACTCCGACGATATCGACGACATCGTCAGCTCCCTGGACCCGGACACATCCGCCAACAACGTTGACGCCGCCTCCCTCTACAACATCCCAGCCCTGCAAGGGGCGATCGAGGCCGACCGCGCACTGCTCGAGCAGATGGCACAGGAAGTAGCCTCGGTGGACTGGACGGACGATCCAAAAATCGCCCAGCTCGCCGATGAGATCGGTCGAATCGCTGAGGAAGCACGGCAAGACGGTATCGGTCTTGAGAACACACGGAACCGCCGCAAGGTCCTACTTTTCACCTACTTCACCGACACGGCCCGCTACATCGAAGAAGCTTTGACCGCCCTAGCTGAAAAGGGTGATCCTCGTTTGGCGGACTACCACGAGCGAATTGTGCTGGCCACCGGCGGCGACCGACACGGCCGCCAGGACGCCATCGTAGGCTTCGCACCCAAAACCGCGGGCACCGCCGATGATGAGGACAAATACGACCTGGCGATCGCCACGGACGTCCTCTCCGAAGGCGTCAACCTCCAGCAAGCTGGCCACATCATCAACTACGACCTGCCCTGGAACCCGATGCGCCTGGTGCAGCGCCACGGCCGCGTCGACCGCATCGGATCCACGCACAAAGCGATCCACCTGCGGTGCTTCTTCCCAGACGACCAGCTCGAAGAGCTCCTCCAACTGGAAGGGCGTCTGAAACTCAAACTCCACCATGCTTCCGTCGCCTTCGGAGTCGGGGAAGGGGTCCTCCCTGGCATTGAGGCCACCGAGCGAGTCATCGCGGAAACCCGTGAAGAGATCCAACGCCTGCGGGACGAGGAAGCCGACATCTTCAATGAGCGCACCGCAGCCGCCGCCTCCAGTGAGGAGTTCCAACGGCGCTTGGCCAACGCGTTCAAGTCGGCACAAACGAAGAAAAAAGTGCTCGACCTGCCCTGGGGTGCGGGATCGGTGATGGATCGACCAGGAACACAGGAAGGGTTTGTCTTCTGCGCCAAGATCGCCGACCACCCCCGCCCCGAATTCCGCTATGTCCCCATCGAGGACGGAAAGGTCCGCACTGTCGACGGCAAGCCGGAGGTCATCGGCGAATTGCTGACCAGCCTCGAGCAGGCTGACCCCCGGGACCCCAATACGCCCGCCGGCGACCCCTCAGCAGACCTGCGAGAAAAGCTATACACGACGTGGGAGATCGCTCAGGCCGACATCTACGAGGATTGGACGCGGCGCACCGATCCTGCAGAATTCGAACCCCAAGTACCCAAGGCCATGCGCGATGCAGCAGCCCTCGTCCGCAAGCACGGCGCCGTACTCGGCGACGAGCAAGACAGATTAGTTGAACGGCTGAACCAGGTCGCCAACCCTCGGGCCGAGAAGGAGATTCGAGGAATCCTGGCCGTCCAGCAGAACGGCAATGCTCAGTTGGCAGTCCGCGCCCTCCAAGAGAAAGCAAAACAGCTGCGTCTCAAGGTTCCCAAACCAGTCGATCCGCTACCTCCTGTCGAATTAAACGACATTCGCCTCCTGACGTGGGTAGCGATCCAAAATTAAGTTGAGGGTCCATAGCCGCGGGCAACACGTAAAGCAGCTCTACTTGAAACCCGCTTTCTGGGACTTTGCTCACTGAGTACACCCTGTCCCAGTGCGGGTAGGTGGCCCGGCCCCCGCGTCGAACCCATGGTGGTGTGTGCCGGAGAGGTCCGAGGGCGGACGGCATCCGGCGTCCAGGCCTGGCATGGGGAAGGATCGGGTTGCTGCCGTCGGTGGATCCATGACGCCCTGCTGGCGCTGCTGGGCCCCAGCCTGCTGACGGCGACGTCGCTAGGCATGCTCCTGTACCCGCCGGCGTTTCCTGTTGTGCCCTTCGGTGGGCAGAGCGTAAGCGGTGGGCAGGGCGTAATGACCGTTTGCGGGTACGAGCGTGTAGTCGACCTGCGGGGGAGGTTGCAGTCAGACATGACCGTGCCGTTGGTGGTGGGCTGCCCTTCCTGCGGGGTGCTCGCAGTCGGTCATGGCCGGGTGCCGGTGCTGTCGCACGATCTGCCCTGCGCAGGGGTGCCCGTGCGCGTGGTGTGGAGCAAGCGCCACTACCGCTGCCACGAGGATGTCTGCGAGGTGAGGACCTTCAGTGAGGTCCACGAGTTGGCTGCCCCGCGGGCCAAGCTCACCACCCGCGCGATCGCCTGGGCCGTGGCGCAGCTGCGCTCCCACGACATCGCCGTCTCGGCTCTGGCCGAGACGCTCGGGGTCGCCTGGAACACCGTGTGGAACGCTATCGCCCCTGTCATCAGGGGCCAGGTGGCCGCCGAGGACCGGCTGGCCGGGGTGAACGCACTGGGGGTCGACGAGCACGTCTGGCGCCATGTGGGCCCGCCGGGGACCGGGCTGGTCACTTCGGATCGTGGACCACTCCCGCGACGAGCACGGCCGGCCCCGGGCGAGGTTGCTGGATCTGGTGCCCGGCCGCACGGGGGCGGCCTACGGTGACTGGTTGGCCGAGCAAGGGACCGGGCTGGTCGCCGAGATCCTCGACTCGTTCCCGTCCTGCCGGATCCCGGAGATCGCCCGCCTCGGCCGGACGTTGCGCCGGTGGCGAGCGGTGATCCTGGCCTACTTCGACACGGACGGCGCCTCAAACGGCCCCACCGAGGCCGTGAACGGGGTGATCGAGACCATGCGTCGGGTCGCACGGAGATTCCACAACTTCGAGAATTACCGGCTACGCGCGCTCCTCGCCGCCGGCGGTCACAGCCCCTGGAGAAAGACCCTCACCCACACTCAACTGTGAATGCCCACTAATCTCTTGCACGACTCACACTGGGTTCTTATCCGCTATGGTTGCACCACGGGTCTTTTGAACTACTGTCAGCACCTACTACGCTTAATTTTTGATGCGCTTCGTCTTATAGACATTGGGAGTATGTGCCCATTCGGACATAAAAGCAACACTTATTCACACAATAGTGTTGTCAAATGAGTTACTCATTGCCCGTGTTTCGATTACGAAACGCGTTCTTCAGCGCTTCTATTGGGTCATAATCCGGATGTCGATCGGTAAGTTGTCCATTGAAGGATCGCCCAGTATCGGCAGCGCCTACTAGAGGATCGGGTTCGTTGGTTTTCGCGTCCTTCTTGATCGGGACCCACTGTTGCTTTCTGGCGTTCCACTGCTCAGCATCGAACGACTTGAAAGGTTCAGTCGGCGACGGCAGCTTCATACGGTACCCGTCTGTGGTGAAGCCCTTTTTGAACATCCGCGGCGTTTCCCACACCACACCGCAGTACACGTTTTCCCACTCCTCTTTGGCACCGCGCTTCAACTCGAACTCGATGCCAGAGTGGTCAGGACCCCAGACCTGTACCTGCGGCGTCAAGACCTTGAATGCGCCCTTACCCCACACAGCTCCCTGCGCGCCGTAGCGAACGCCCGGACCCCGAGACAAGATGACCGACACGTAGTACGGCCGAGGGCTCACCTTGGTCAGCGGCCTGGTTGGATTTTCCTCATTAGGCAAGACCTCCCTGATCTCCTCATGCCGCTCCGCATGTAGGAAGTCCAAGCCGGCGGTAGAAGTCGACTGACGCTGCAACGCGAAGGCTCGCCAGGTGTAGGTGCCACTGATGAGGGCGACGACCAACGCTGTGGCAGCGACCAGTAGGTTGGCGATGTCAGTGACACCGGGGGGTTCAGTCATGGTGCCAGGCTAGCTGGATAGGGTTGCAGGCATGGGGATGTGGAAGCGTAGAAAGCGAGCACTGCCGTGGAAAGAGCCACTAGATGTCAAGGTCATCAACTGGTTCCTCAACCGGTCGTTCTGGAAAAGTGTCGCTGTCAACGTGGTTTCCGCCGCCATTATCGCTATGGGGGCGACATTCGTACTTTCCATAGCCATTTATAAGAAGGTTGACTACAAAGTTCAGCAGGACCGTATCACTAGCGATTACTGGTGGCTCTTTCTGTTCGTCGCTATGACGATAGTCTTTGCCATGCTCGCTAGGCGCCGCTCCAGAAAGGATAGGGACAAAGGCGCTGTAGCCCTAACCGTATCTATTTTGACGGCCCCGGTCGCCGTATATTATCTACTCAGCATTTGGTCGATGCAGATAACTAACCTTGTAAACACCATTGAAATCACGGAGTTCAGCGATGGCACTCACATTTCCCATGTGTTCACCTACTTAAGCTACGACGAGTTTGGCAACCCCCGCTACATGGACGATGTGCCGTACTCGGCCAGGTAAGGTGGCATCTATCTCCGACGAGAGGTACCCATGACGCTCGACGCCTTGCTGAAGCTGCTTCCCAACACACCCTGGGTCACGCTACTGCTATTCATTGTAATTCTCTACTTGGTGATCGAGCGGGTCTTCAACTTCACCACAAGCATCTCTGACCGGCGCAGCGACCAGCAACTTTTAAACCGGGCGAAAAAGGCGGCCTCAATTTTGGAGAAACTGCCTGCCAATGATGAAGCGCGATTCGAAATGCTTGCCTATATCGCAGCGGGGCCTTACTACGAGAATTCCCCGTTGGGAGGGGGCGGGAATAATTTGCTGCCCGGAGCACATGGAGCGATCCCCGGATGCGGGGGAAAATGCAGGGAGGTGCAGACGTGAACTTAGCCTACTGGAAATGGTCTCACCAATTTTCGCGTCTCAATTACTTCAGTCCACCCCTTGATTGCCATGCCCACACCGAATAACTAGTCGTCACCCATAGGAAGTCTCCGTGTTGGGTCGACCGCCAGCGCGTTGGGGGTGTGCCACAGCTGGTCCTCGGTGTCGAGGGGGTCGTAACCCAACTCACGGAGAAGAGTGGTATTCATCAGCATGATCATTAAATGAAATAATTCATGCAACTCTTCCTCGGCCGACGATTCCAAAGCGCCAGCATGAGTTAACTCATTTCTGGCTCGGACAACTTTGGGTATCACGTCGTCAAATCGCAGTCGGTTGCGCAGCCGCGGTCCTGCGTTCTCAACTAGATCCTCCAGGCGTTCCCGCAAGGTTGGTGCATCGGCGTGGGACAATCTATTTCTTACGAATTCCCCGTAAGGTTCGCCCTCGACTGCCAACTTTATTTTTTGTTTGATGCGCTTAAAATCTTCTCTAGGGATATGAGGGGCAGGATTCAAAATGCCGTGCACCACTTCAAGTGAGCGGACAGCCCGATAAAAGCTTTCTTCGATAGTCATCTGCGCCCACATGTTTATTGACAAAAAGTCGAATAAAGCTGGCTTTAGATGATCGTATGACTCGAACCACTTCGACAGCAGTCGTGCAAACTCTGCATCGTCCTGTGGGGCTCGACAAACCAACTGAGCTTCATGGGGCGCTTTCTGCGAGCCTGGGCGCGCCATCCAGGATGTGGAGCACCATTCGAACCATCCACCCCAGAGGGGCCCTCCGTGGCTATCCTGCGCCATTGTGTGTGAAGTTGGATCCTCCTCCATGCTTTGGTTCATTACGACACCCTCAGCGGAATCACCTGCCCCCACACAAAAGGTTAAAAATTGGAGTAGAGGAATTACGATCTTGGTCCATGCATCATCAATTTTAATATCCTCATCAAACTTGACATGAAATTCGGGAACGAATCGAATGTCTGAGCTGAACTGTGAACCCGATTCCATGATATGCCAGTTGAAGTCAATAGTTCCACCTGATATCTGTGCTGTAACTGGTGATTTGAGTTCGATCTGCCCGCCAGCCACACCTTCCTCATAAAGGCGCGTGTATTTAGGTCGATGCCATGTCGTCCATGCGCGTAGCATGGGGGAACGAAAGCGCAGTTGCCGGATAGTAGTACGACCTCCTTGCGGCAATTGGGCGCCGACTATTAGCGCCCATCCACCCCACTCTTCGGCGGCGACTATCGGTGCAGCCCTGCTCTGATCTTCAAACCATGGTGCTATTTGTCCTTCGTAGTGACCGCGATCAATGGTAAGAAAAGTCCCATCGAATGCGCGTCCAAGTACCTGCTTGGGTCCGAACTGGGTCTGATCTTGACCTAAAAGGGATCCACTGAGGTCAAGCAAAATTCCATTCTCCTGAGAAAAAGTCAGGCTTCCCGGAATAGGGTCCGGCTGATCTCGGGTGTGCCAGTGACCCCTGAAGGTCCTATCCATCTCAGGGTTTTCACTACTACGGATGCGAATGGCCATGCACGCATGGTGGCATCTGCAATCCTGCAGGGAACGTCGCCACGCGGGCCGGCATGCATTGATCGTCGAGACCCCTCGGCGATCGGGTCGACTGTGACGCGCTAGGAGCTTTGACCTCACCTGTGCGATCTAGTTCAAAGACGCAGCGAAGTATCGACGGGCTCAGTTTTCCCATGACAATTTGGCCCGTATCCCAAGGGTTGCTCGACGACTTGGTTGCAAGACGCGAGTCGGTACGAAGTAATGCGTGCTCTGGCGCCGGCGTAGGGGCTTGACCTCATGGTGATGTCGGGGAATCCTGACAGTGTCAGGGTTTCATGACACTTCGGAGGTGGATGTGATCGAGCACGATGGAAAGCAAGGTGTGACGGCGCCGCACGCGGCGTGGGAGCTTGGGGCGGCCCTGGCTGACCATTCCGTGCCGGTCGACGACCGTGACGGTGTGGCTGTAGCCCAGTTCCTGCGTATGGCTGCTGATGCGTGGGCGGCCGCGAAGACCGAGGAAGCCACCGACCGTGCTTTGGAGCGGGTGAGGTTCCTGCGCCTGCTTGAGAGCGGGGCCGGCGTGGCGCTCCACGATGCTGTGAATGATGCCCGGGGGAGCGGAGCATCCTGGGCCGGGGTTGGCTGGGCGCTGAACACCTCCCGGCAGAGCGCCTATGAACGGTTCACCGACTGACACTGCATCTAGTGGGGATCGTCGGTGGGTGAGACTAAGTCTTAGGAGCTTTCGGCGCGTTGCCTCGTCTCGCAGGTCATGGGATGCGAGACGTCTCGTCCAAAGAATTTTCGCCCGCATGTTTCCGCGGTGGGGCGTGTCTCGCATCTATGTGCTTTATACGAGCACCTAAAATCAGCTACTCAACGTTAGTTGCGAGACAGATGGGGTTGACGTGGGGAAAATGATTGGGTACGCCCGGGTGTCGACGCGGCAGCAGGATGCAGACCGCCAAGTGTCTGACCTCCTGCATGCAGGTGTGCGGCGCGATGACCTCTACGTGGACCATGGAGTCTCTGGAGGCCGTGCCACGCGTCCGCAGTTCGACCGGGCGGTGGCTGCGCTCGAGGAGGGCGACACGTTGGTCATCACCACGCTGGACCGTCTGGGCCGGTCGACGCAGAACATGTTGGCCTTCGCCGAAGCACTGCGGGGGAGAGGTGCCGGGCTGCGGGTGCTGAACCTCGGTGGGGGAGACGTGGACACCCACACCCCGATGGGCTCGATGGTCTTCACCGTCATGGCTGCCTTGGCGCAGATGGAACTTGAAATCAAGCGGGAACGCATCACCGACTCGGTGGCCAAGCGCCGGGCCGCCGGCAAGGACCTCGGCGGGCGGCGCCAGACCTTCACCGACTCCCAGATCCGCAACGCGCTGCGGCTGATCGAGTCCGGGGAGCCGGCCACCCAGGTCGCCCGCGACCTCGGGATGTCGCGGGCCACCCTCTACCGGCGGATTCGGGAGCTGCCGCAAGCGACGACCATCTGAGTCCGATGCGTCAGGGGGTCCTCCGGGAAGTGGTGCCTGCCTGGGCGGGGGTGACGGGGATGGTGGCCTGCTGCAGATGGGGGACGTGTCGGCGCAGGTTCTCCTCGACGGCGTGGGCGAGGTCGTGGCCGGCCTCGACGCTCAGGGTGTTCTCAACGGCAATGTCTACATCGGCCTCCAGGCGGTGCCCGCTCCACCGGGCCCGCACCTGGCCCACCGATTCCACTCCCGGCACGGCGGCGGCCGTGCGCTCGATCAAGTCCAAGGTTCCGTCCTCGACGCCGTCCATGAGCCGGCGCACGACCGTGCGCATCGAGCCGACCAACACCGCAATGATCACCGCGGCAATGACCAAACCGATGACCGGGTCCACCCACGCAAGCCCGAGCCAGGCGCCGATGACCCCGAGCACCACCGCCAGGGAGGTCAGGGCATCAGTGCGGGCGTGCTGGCCCTCCGCGATCAGGGCCACCGAGCCGATGCGCCGCCCGGCCCGGATGCGATAGCGGGCCACGACCTCGTTGCCGGCAGCCCCGACGATGGCAGCAGCCAGGACCCAGCCCAGGTGGGTCATGTCCCGCTGGATGGTCAGCGCCCGGACCGACTCCCAAATGATCAGCGCGGCCGAAAGGGCGATCACGGCCCCGATGAGCAGGCCCACCAGGTCCTCGGCCCGCCGGAACCCGTAACTGTAGCGCCGGGTGGGAGCCCGGCGGCCGAGACGGAAGGCGATGATCAGCGGGATCGTCGTGGCCAGGTGCCCCAGGTTGTGCAGGGTATCGGCGAGCAGGGCCACCGACCCGCTGACCCAGACGATGACGATCTGCAGCAGTGCCGTGGCCCCCATCCCGGCCAGGCTGACCCAGGCGGCGCGGATGCCGATGGAGCTGGCCTGCTCGGCGGTCTGGATGGCCTCGGTGTGGTCATGGCTGTGCGGGACCAGGGCGTGCTTGAGCCGGCCCCAGGCGCCGTGATGCTCATGCCCCTCGCCGTGGCCATGGTCGTGGCCATGAGAGTGGGCGCGGGTGCCGCCGTGTTCGTGGGTGTGCCGGACTGATTTCACACTAGAAGCGTATCTACGTAGATACGCAGATACAAAGGCGCGGGTAGCATGATGCCGTGCACGACGAGCTGGTCCACCCCGCCCCCGATGACGAGCATGCCCGGATTGCCGCGGAGACCTTCCGCATGCTCTCCGATGCGACGCGGGTGAAAATCCTGTGGGCGTTGTTCCAGGGCGAGTCCAGCGTCAACGCCCTGGCCGAGCTGGTCGGCGCCGCGCCCACGGCGGTGAGCCAGCACCTGGCCAAGCTGCGCCTGGCCGGGCTGGTCGAGAGCCGGCGGCAGGGCACCTTCGCCTACTACTGGGCGACCGACACCCACGTGCACCGCCTGCTGGCCGAGGCGCTTTCCCATGCCGAGCACATCACCGGTGCCGCCCCGGCAGGCGCCCCGCACAACTACCGCGCTATAGGCGCGGACCGCGACGGGTGACGGACTCAATGAATCTCACCGGGCGCGCCTGAGCCACGAAGCCGACACGGCCCCTCTTATCGCCGGGTGAAACCCACCACCACGAGCCGGCCCACCGACACCGCCCCTTGAAGGGGGAAACCCCCGGCGAACACGGCACGGCTCACCGGCCGACGACAGCTGAGTCCCGGCCTCCTGGTCATCTGCTCACCACGTGGTAGGCCCGTCGCGACACTCGAGGCGTCACCGTCAGTCAACTCCATGGCCACCGCGCAACACTGAGAGGCCCTGTGTCTGGCAAGGTCCCCGAGCTGTCCCCGGCGAGGTCGCGTGTCCAGGACACGACGTCTTCCGATTTACATATGGCCGGTTACCGGTCTGGGTTGCGGAGGAGGATCCCCTCGCGGGCATCGACCCGGCCACCGGTTGCCCGGACTGGTTGGGGGGGGGGGGGGATTTCCAGGCTTCTGTCCCCGCCCCGCGTCATGAATCGTCCGCGAAGTCTCTGACGGTCGGAAAGGCCGTGAATAGTGTCTTGTCGAACAGTGCCAGGAGCAGTCCGGTGACGGGCATCCGGGGGCGTCTTGCTGCGGCGGGACGAGGGAGGTGGCCCGGGGCTCGGCCGGCTCACCGAGCTCGGACCGTCGTGCTGCTGGGCATCGACGGGGCGGGGAAGACGACGACAGCCGCGGCGCTGGTGGCGGCGGAGCAGGAGGCGGGGCGGCCGGGGGTCGTGCTGCGCAACCGGTCCGGTCGCCGCTGGCTGGCACGCACCTCGGCACGCGTCGGGGTGGAGGTACCGGTGCGGTGGGCGGACCGGTTCGAAACCGTGGTGCGCTCCACCAACGTTCTGGTCTGCCAGGTGCGTGCCGCACGCCGGGACGGTCTGGTGGTGATCGACCGCCATCTGGTGTGCCAACTGGTGCTGCGACGGGTTCGGGGTCTGCCGCCGGGCCGGGTGCTGCCGTGGTTGGCGGTCACCGTGCTGGACGGGGTTGTCGTGGTCGTGCTCGACGTCCCGGCCAAGACCGCCCATGCACGGATTCTTGCCCGCGGGCAGGATGACGAGTCGCTGGAGTATCTGCGCGCGGCCCGGGCGGCCTATCTGGAGTTCGCCGGTGTCCGGGGCTGGATCGTCGTGGACGCCACCGGGGCGCCAGAGGCGGTTCTCTCTCGACTCACCGGCTTGAGATGAACCTGCAGCCCAGACTGGTTCACAGAGAAGAGGACGACACCTTGATGATCACCACGCTGAACCCCCAGGGGCGGTCGACGCAGAACATGCCGGCCTTCGCCGAGTCCCCTGCGGGGCTGGGACGCTGGTCTGCGGGTGCTGAACCTCGGTGGCGGGAAACGTGCGACACGCACACCCTGATGCGGTCGATGGTCTTCACCGTCATGGCAGCCCTCGCCCAGATGGAACTGGGATCAAATACGAGCGGACCACCGACTCTGTGGCCAAACCCCGGGCGGCCAAGGACCTGGGTGGGCGGCGCCCGACCTTCACTGCCTCCCAAATCCGTGCCGCGGGGTGACTGATCGAGGCAGGACAGCCGGCCACCCAGGTGGCACGCAATCTGGGGATGTCCAAGGCCACTCTCTACAGGGGCGGATCCGGGAGATCCCGCAACCGACGTTCTGAGGCCGTCTGGCCCCGAGGTGGTGATGCATATGCCGCCCGTGTGCGAGCATCCTTAGCGAGCGGGTCAAAGGGGGCACGGGTCCGCGGGGTTGTAGGACGGTGCATCGTGGTGGTCAGTGTCGCGTCGCTGAACCGGTTAATAGCCCGGGGTTGGGCTCAGTAGCCGTTGGCGGAGAGCCACTCCTGCGCGGCGTCGGCCGGGCTGATCGGCTGGTCGCCGCTGACCTTGCGGTTCAGGTCGATGAGGTCCTCCGTGGTGAGCTTGCCGGACAGCTCGTTCAGGGCGTCCACCGCCTCCTGGGGCAGCCGGTCCGTCGCGGCCAGCGGCAGGACCTGCTGGGCGATGAAGTTGTTCTCCGGGTCCTCCAGGACCACGAGGTCGTTGTCGGCGATCGCCGGAGTGGTGGTGAAGATGTCGGCGACGTCCACGTCCCCGTTGAGCAGGGCCTCGACGGTCAGGGGGCCCGCGCCGTCGTTGATCGGCTCGAAGGACTCCGGCACGCACCCGTAGTTCTCCTCGAGGCCCTCGAGCCCGTAGGCGCGCTCGGCGAACTCAGGCGGGCCCGCGATCACCAGCTCCCCGCACACCTCCGCCATGTCCGCGATGCTCGTCAACCCGTACTGCTCGGCGGTCTCCGGGGTGACCACCATGGCGTCCTTGTTCTCCGCAGAGGAGGGCTCCAGCACGGTCAGGCCCTCCGGCAGCGCTTCCGACAGGGCGTCCATGATCTCCTCGGCGGAGCTCGCCGTGGCCTCGGGGTCCGCGAAGAGCAGCAGGTTGCCGGAGTAGTCGGGGACCACGTCCACGGACCCGTCCTGCACCGCCCCCACGTAGGCCTCGCGGGCCCCGATGCCCAGGGACGTCTCCGTGCTGACCCCGGCGGACTCGAGCGCTCCGGCGTAGATCTCGGCCACGATCTGGCTCTCCGGGAAGTCGGCGGAGCCCACGGTCACGGTCTCGGTGGCGCCGTCCTCGGACCCCCCGTCTCCGGCGAGGGGGTCGCCGCCTCCTCCGCAGGCGGTCAGGCCCAGCAGCAGGGCGGCACCCAGGGCGGGTGCGGTGGCGCGGCGGCGGAGCGCGGGAGCGGTGGTCATGGTGGTTCTCCTGTCGGTCAGTGCGGGTGTGCAGGGGTATTCAGTGGGTGAAGGACAGTGTGCAGATGATAACGGAGTGCGCAGTCATGGTTACCGGGTGGGGCCTGTCCACCGGCGACGCCGTAGATACGGTGGGGTCATGGCAGAGCCGGGCTCGGGAACCATGGCTTCGGACACCTCATCGGAGGCAGACGGGGGCGCAATGTGTTGGGTTGTGGCCTTCTCCGGTCGTTTGGGAGACGGGGTACGGGGCGTCGCGGGGTCGGCTCGGCCTGGTCGTGCCTGCAGGGCTGCGGCCGTGGCTATATCGTGGTGCGCGCCTCCCGCCGACCCGTCGGGGATGACGGGGCTCACTGCTCCGCGGGATGGGCCGATTCCTCCCCCGGGGGCGGCCTTGCATTTCCCACCCCTCGGCATAGGTCTGCATGATCGCGTCCTCGATGCCGTTGTGGGCCATCTTCGCGAAGTGGCCCGCGCCGTGCTCACCGGCGTGGACGAAGCCGAACGCGCCCACGGGTTTGAGCGAGTCGAGGATCGGTTGCGCGGTCGCGGTCCTGGTCGTGCCCCTGGGCGCCTACGGACGGAGCGGCGCTGTGTCAGGAACGGACGAGGCGAGCTATGGCGTCGGAGGCTTCCTTGATCTTGGCTTCGGCGTCTTCGCCGCCGAGTTGGGCGGCGTCCACGACGCAGTGCTTCAGGTGGTCATCGAGCAACCCGAGGCCGACGTTGCGCAGCGCGGAGGTCAGGGCCGAGATCTGGGTGAGGATATCGATGCAGTACTGTTCCTCGTCGACCATCCGGTGGATGCCGCGGGCCTGGCCCTCGATCCGCTTGAGGCGGGCCAGATACCGGGCCTTGTCGCTGATGTACCCGTGCGTGGTGTGGCACTCGGTGTCGGGGGTGGCGGTGGTCTCTGGGACAGGGGTGGCGTCCATGGTGGTGTCATCGTCTTTCGGTCGATTTCGTGTGGACCGGCGGCCCTGGGCCAGCTGTGGAGTTGGCCCGGGGCCGCCGGTTCACGGGGTGTTGGGTGGGATCAGGCCGCCACGTACTTGGCGGGGTTGGCGTCGAAGGCCGGGCCGCAACCGGCGCAGCAGAGCCAGTATCGCTGGCCCTGGTAGTCGCGGACGAGCCCTGCGGCCTCGGCATCGGCCTTGACGACCTGGTTGCCGGGCATCACCGGGCACTCGGCAGTCTCGTCGCTGGAGACACCGGCCAGGTGGCGGTCGGCGAGCCCATGGTGATGACCGTGCTCGTCGTGGTGGTCGTGGTGGCACATGATGGTGTTCCTTTCAATCGGTGGGGTGGTTCAGGCGTCGATCGGCTGTCGCGCCCTCGGGCGCGGGGTCGCCGATGACGGCTGGGGGTCCACCGCCTGGCTGGTGAAGGAGCGCAGGCGCAGGCTGTTGCTGACGACGAAGACGGACGAGAAGGCCATCGCGGCCCCGGCGAGCATGGGGTTGAGCAGTCCGAAGGCGGCCAGGGGGATAGCAGCTGTGTTGTAGGCGAAGGCCCAGAACAGGTTCGTCTTGATCGTCCTCAACGTGCGTCGGGAGAGCCGGATCGCGTCCGCGGCAGCCCGCAGATCCCCGCGCACCAGCGTGATGTCGGCGGCCTCGATGGCCACATCGGTGCCGGTGCCCATGGCCAGGCCGAGATCGGCCTGGGCCAGGGCGGGAGCGTCGTTGACGCCGTCACCGACCATCGCCACGGTCTTGCCCTGCCCCTGGAGCTTCGCGACGACATCGACCTTGTCCTTGGGAAGCACCTCGGCGATGACCTCCTCGATGCCGACCTCTGCGGCGACCTGGGCGGCCACGGCTTGGTTGTCACCGGTGAGCAGCACCGGGGTCAGGCCTAGCTCCTTGAATTGGGCGATGGCCTGGGCGCTGGTGGGCTTGACCTCATCGGCGACCACGAGGACGCCGCGCGCTTGCCCGTCCCAGCCGACCGCCACAGCGGTTTTGCCCTGGGCCTCAGCGGCCTGCTTGGCCTGGCGCAGATCGTCGTCGAGGTACTGGGCCCACTCGGCCAGCAGGGCCTCACGGCCGACCAGCACCGCGTGTCCATCGACGACGCCCTGGACCCCGCGGCCTTCGATGTTCTCGAAGGACTCCGGTGCCGGCAGGTCTCCCACCTCCGTGGTCGCACCGGTGGCGATGGCCTGGGCGATGGGGTGCTCGGAGGCGTCCTCCACGGCACCGGCCAGACGCAGCAGCTCGGCCCGGTCCACACCGGGGGCGGGGATCGCATCGGCCAGGGTCATCTTGCCGGTGGTGACGGTGCCGGTCTTGTCCAGCACGATCGTGTCGATCCGCCGAGTGGACTCCAGCACCTCAGGTCCCTTGATCAGCACGCCCATCTGGGCGCCCCGACCGGTGCCGACCAACAGCGCGGTCGGGGTGGCCAGGCCCAGGGCGCAGGGGCAGGCGATGATCAGCACCGCCACCGCGGCCGTGAAGCCTGCCGAGAGGGGGAACCCGGCGCCGATCCACGCACCGAGGGTGGCCACGGCGATCGCGATGGCGATGGGCACGAAGACGGCCGAGACCCGGTCGGCCAGACGTTGGATCTCGGCCTTTCCTGACTGTGCGTCCTCGACCAGTTGGGCCATCTGCGCCAACTGCGTATCCGCACCGACCCTTGTGGCGGCCACGACGAGCCGGCCGCCGGCGTTGACGGTGGCGCCGGTGACCGCGTCCCCCTCGGCGACCTCGACCGGTACCGACTCACCGGTGAGCATGGAGGCGTCGATAGCGCTCGTGCCGGAGACGATGACCCCATCGGTGGCGATCTTCTCCCCGGGGCGCACGAGGAACTCATCGCCCACGGCCAGGTCCTCGATGGGGATGCGCTGCTCGCGCCCCTCGCGCAGAACGGCGACCTCTTTCGCCCCGAGCTCCAACAGGGCGCGAAGGGCCGCCCCAGCCCGGCGCTTGGAGCGCTTCTCGAAGTAGCGGCCGAGCAGGATGAAGGTGATCACGCCTGCGGCGACCTCGAGGTAGATGTTGCTCAGCCCGTGGGAGGGGGAGATGGTCAGTTCGAAGGGGTGCACCATTCCGGGTTGGCCGGCAGTGCCGAAGAACAGTGCCACGATCGACCACAGCAGGGCCGCGGTGGTGCCTATCGAGATCAGGGTGTCCATCGTCGCCGTGCCGTGGCGCAGGTTCAGCCACGCGGCCCGGTGGAAGGGCCAGCCGGCCCACACCACCACGGGTGCGGCGAGCACGAGGGAGGCGAAGCCCCAGTAGTCGAACTGTAGGGCGGGAATCATCGCCATCGCGATGACCGGCACCGAGAGAACTGCCGCACCGATCAGACGCTGCCGCAGGGTACGCAGCTCGGCGTCTTCTGCCGTTGCCCCCTCACTTGTTGCCGCACCCGGGTCGGCCTGCGGAGGTGCTGGTAGCGCTGCGGTGTAGCCGGTTTTCTCCACCTCGGCGATCAGGTTCTGCGGGTCGTACCCGGCCGGGGCACTGACGCGGGCCTTCTCCGTGGCGTAGTTGACGCTGGCGCTCACGCCCTCGAGCTTGTTGAGCTTGCGCTCGATCCGGTTGGCGCACGAGGCGCAGGTCATCCCACCGATCTCGAGCTCGACGTCGGTGCCCAGCGCCTGCGGCGGGGCCGAGGATGCAGACATGCGGTGCTTCTTTCTCTTGATATGGACGCAACCGACCCGGCCGCGACTCTCTCAGCGATAGGTCGAAGGCGGGTCAGTGCTCGCCGTGGTCGTCGGCTGCGGTGTCAGCGGAGGAATTGGTGGTGTCGGTGGACCCGGTGGTGTCGAGGGCGAACTGGGCGGTGTGAACCTGCCCGTCGACCTGGAAGTCGAAGTAGAGGTAGTACCGGCCCGGGGTCGGGGCCGTGGTGGCGAAGTCGACTTCCGGCCCGGAGACCTCACCGGCGACCGGCTCAGTTCCTTCGGGGTGGACGTGCAGGTAGGCCAGGTCCCCGGCGCGCAACGCGACCAGGTGCCCGTAGGCACCCAGGTAGGGTTCCAGGGTGGTGACCGGCTGTCCGTCACGGGTCACATTCACACTCAGCTGCGACTGAGACCCGGCCGACAGGTCGCCTTCCAGGGTTACTTGGTAACCGTCGACCTCGTCGGTGACGGCCACCTCCGGTGCGGCCGGATCGAAGGAACCGGCCACGTCCACGGTGCGGGTCAACGTCAGGTTCTCCCCGACCCCGGCCGGCACGACATCGGCGTAGACCCGGTAGGTGCCGGCAGTCTCCCACTGCCACGGCAGCGACCAGCGCCCGGTGGCGTCCATCACTGGGTGCACGTGACGGAACCCGGTGCCATCGGTGCGCACCACGATCAGGTGCAGGTCCTTCTCGTGGGAGGTCTCGAACTCAGTCACCGGGGCCCCGTCGGGGCCGGTGATCGTCAACGACAGCTCCCCGGCGTCCCCGGTGGTTCCTGGCGCGGTGACCTCCTGGAGGAGGTAGCCGTTCTGCTCCATGCTCACCCCCTGGGGGGTGGGCCCCGCAGGGCTGCCGGCGGTGGTCTCGACCGGGTCCTGACCGCTGTCGGTGTGCTGGGTCAGCTGGGTTCCTTCTGCCTGCTGTGTCCAAGCCGACACTGTCGCCTCCGGCACTACGGCCCCGGCCGCAGCGAAGGCCCCGGTGAACACCACCGCCAGCCCCGCCGCGTAGGCCCCCAGCCGTGCGGCGGCGTTCACGCCGACCGCGCCGCCTGGTAGCCGGCCTCCTCGACCGCGGCGATGACCGCCGCCTCGTCCACCGGCTCGGCGCTGGTGACGGTGAGCTGGCCGCTCTGGTGGCTGACCTGAACACCGGTCACGCCCGCGACCTCCTGGACCTCCTCGCGCACGGACATCTCGCAGTGCCCGCAGGTCATCCCGGTCACCTGGAACTGAGTGGTCGTCATGGTCTCGTCCTTCCCAATATGTTACCCCTGAGGGGTATCTGTGCAAGTACAGATTTACCCCCTGGGGGTACAGGTGTCAAGTGGTGCCGGAGGGAGAAGGCGGTGGTGGGTCGGGTGCGAGGCGGTATGGTCGCGGCAGGTTCCGTCGCGCTCTATCCAGCCGCACCTGCGCGGGTGGACACCGCTTGGGCCTGATCCGGTGTGCTTTCCGGCGCCACGGACGGACGGTGCGGACCCCCACACCCGGGCCGTTCATTTCAGGAATAGAGCTCAGCGTTCCATCCAAGATGTGATGTCACCAGCAGTTGAGGCGCGACAGTGTTCCCCATGCTCAGTTCCGATTCTCCGCAGTGACATCGAAGGTGCTTGTTGAGCTTTCCTCAAGACCACGTGAAGATTCCCTGAAGCTTGCTCTCTGGCGGCTCTACGGGCTGTTCTCCCGGGTCAGTGAGGACTTAGATTGCAGATGAGAACCCCCCGTTCTCATCGGTCAAGTCCTCTTGAGTGGTGTACAGGATCGGCGTGATCCTCGTGGGGTCAGGCGCTGAGTGCGCCGAGGGCGGTGGTGTCCTCCTTCCCGGTGTCAGTGGTGCTGACGAGGCTCAGGCGAGACTTGGCGAGTACGTCCAGTCCCAGATAGCGCCGTCCTTCGGCCCACTCGTCGTGCTGCTCGGCCAGCACGGCCCCGATCAGGCGGATCAGGGAGGTCCGGTCCGGGAATATCCCGACCACGTCGGTGCGCCGGCGGATCTCACGGTTGAGCCGCTCGTTGGGGTTGTTCGACCAGATTTGGCGCCACAGTCCCTTCGGGAAAGTGGTGAAGGCCAGGATGTCGGACCTGGCCTCGTCCAGGTGGGCGTGCACGGCCGGCAGCTGGGGCTCGACCATCTCAAGGAGCTTGTCGAACTGCGCCTCGACGGAAGCCGTGTCGGGCTGGTCGTAGACCGAGTGCAGCATCGCCTTCACCGCCGGCCAACTGCTCTTCGGGGTGGTCGCCATGAGGTTGGCCGCGTAGTGGGTGCGGCACCGCTGCCAGGAGGCTCCGGGCAGGGTCGCCCCGATGGCCTCTACCAGCCCGGCGTGGGCATCGCTGGTCACCAGGCGCACACCACTCAATCCACGGGCCACGAGGTCGCGGAAGAAGCCCAACCATCCGGCCCCGGACTCGGCCGTGGCCACCTGCACCCCGAGGATCTCCCGGTGGCCGTCGGCGTTGACGCCGGTGGCGACCATGACGGCGACCTTCACCACCCGACCTCCCTCGCGGACCTTCATCACCAGCGCATCGGCGGCCACAAACGTGTACGGCCCGGCATCCAGGGGGCGGGTGCGGAAGGACTCCACGTGCTCGTCGAGGTCGGCGGCCATGGTCGAGACCTGGGAGCGAGACAGCCCGGTGATGCCCAACGACTGCACGAGCTTGTCCATCCGGCGGGTCGAGACCCCCAGCAGGTAGCAGGTGGCCACCACCGACGTCAGCGCGGACTCGGCCCGCCGGCGGCGCTCGAGCAACCAATCGGGGAAGTAGGTGCCGGTGCGCAGCTTCGGGATGGCTACGTCGAGGGTGCCGGCGCGGGTGTCGAAGTCGCGGTGACGGTAGCCGTTGCGCTGATTGACCCGCTCCGGGGAAGAGGCCCCGTAGGCGGCTCCGCACACCGTGTCGGCCTCGGCCGAGAGCAGCGTGTTCACAAAGGTCGTGAGCATTTCCCGGAGCAGGTCCGGGGAGGCCTGGGCGAGGTGCTCGTGCAGGAACTGGGCAGGGTCGATACTGGAAGGAGCGGTCATCGTGATGTTCCTCTTCGAGAGTGCTGTGGAAGGTTCACTCGAAGGATCACGCGGTGACCGCCCTCGTCTATGACGACGCGCTCACCGGGCTACCCGTACACCACCATGCAGGACGCAACTTTCTCATCAGCCCGTGCACACGGGCGACAGGTGCCCCGGCTCTGCTCCCCAGAGGCTGGGGCACCCGTCGTTTAAGGTCAAGGAGTGACGTGGCTCGGATCGGAGGATCCGACGGACCATGGACTGCTACGAGGATCCTGCGCTGTGGTTCCTTCTTCTCATTTCGAGCTTTGGTCGTACGGATGGGCGCCTCTATCGCCTACGAACCCTGGAGTTTTCATAGAAATTTAGAAACCCGCGACGGGGAATCCGAGTGGGACGGTCACCCTGGGGACAGGACGGTCCCGGACGCATCGGGACTTCACGGTCAACAGGGAAATCACGAGCATCCGACCGAGAACGGGAGGGCACCTCCCTGCCGGTCTCGGAGACGCGGTGGTGCGGCCCACGAGCAGACTGGTGGGGATCGACGCGGCTCGAAGGGTGGCGCGGATTGGTCCTAAAGGGCATTTTCTGAGGACTCGGCGGCCTTGTTCGCTTTGCTGGCCGGAGTGGGGTTGGCACTGGCCTCTGGCGGGCGGTACCCGCACGAGGGCAGGACGATGGCCGCCGACCGGATCGGACTGGTGGTGCGAGCGGTACTGACCGCCGTGGTGGGCCCGGGAATCGAAACCTTGATATCGGAGGACCCATGGGCCTACAACATTTTGATCCACTACGGGCCACCAAGAAAGCATGTGCGGGCCTGGGGTGATCTGTTCTGCTGAGGTCCCCGTGCGAGGTGCTCTGGGCACCCGGGGTGGCCTTCACATGTAGGTCTCAGAAAACAAATACCCCAGCCTTATCTGCCTCTGGTCAAGTGAGACCTGTACCGGACACCGTGGTCCGGGGCGGGGGCAGGGGGCCCTCTGGTGCGGCACAGGGGGGCGATTCGTCATGACAGATTTCCAAGGACGCTCGGCGCGCAGCGCCCCGTGGACAGGGAGCAGCGGCGCACGTGTGCCCGCCCCGCATCGTCCGGGAGAACCTGCGACCCACGGTTCCAGCGTTCCGGGTACTGGGTCGCGCAGGCGTCGCCTGGTCGGGGTGGACGCCGCCCGCGGGCTGGCCCTGATCGGGATGATCTCGATCCACATCCTGCCGGCCTGGGATCCGGAGACCTTCGAGTCCACCGCGCAGTGGACGGTCTTCGCCGGCCGCTCCGCGGCGCTGTTCGCGCTGTTGGCCGGGGTCGGCCTGGCCTTCAGCACCGGCGGCGGCACCCGGCATACCGGACGGGCGATGACCGCCGATCGAGTGGGGGTGGCGGTGCGCGCGCTGCTCATCGCAGGTCTGGGGCTGGCGATCAACGAGGTGATGCCGGGCAACACCATCGCCGAGGTCCCGGCGGTGAACATTCTGGTCTACTACGGGGCGTTTTTCCTGCTGGCGATCCCGTTTTTGTCCCTGTCCGCGAAGATGCTGTTCGTCTGGGCAGGGTTCTTCGCCCTGGCCGGGCCGGTGCTGATGCACCTGTTGCGGGACGTGCTGCCGGCTGTCGAGCGGTACAATCCGGCGCTGACCGACCTGGCAGGCAACCCCGGGGCCACGGCCGCCCAGTTGCTGCTGACCGGGACCTTCCCCGCCCTGCCGTATCTAGCCTATCTGCTGGCCGGGCTGGCGATCGGCCGGCTGGATCTGGCCGAGGTCCAGATCCAGGTGGCGATGCTGTCGTTCGGGGTGATACTGGCCGTGACCGCGTGGTTCGCCTCCTGGGCGCTGATTCAGCAGGCCGGCGGCTTCGAGCAGCTCGTGGCCCGCACCCCGGGACTGGACGAGGAGCTGGTCAACGACATCATCGTGTGGGGCCCCGACCCGGTGCTGCCCACGACCACCGGGTGGTGGCTGGCCGTGGCCGGCCCGTACACCAACACGCCCCTGGCCCTGGGTTTGGGCCTGGGCTGGGCGATGGCAGTACTGGCTCTCTTCCTGCTGCTGGCCCGCGGGGTCGAGAGGTGGCTGCTGCCGCTGAGCGTGATGGGTTCGATGACGCTGACCGTGTACTCCGCCCATCTGCTGGCCCTGGCCGCGGAGGTGCACTACGGCCAGCCGGTGTGGTTCCTGATCCACGTGGGTATGGCCATGGTCTTCGCTCTTTTCTGGCACCAGGCCTTCGGGCAAGGGCCGCTGGAGCGGGTGGTCGCCCGTATCGTGCGTATCGTCCGCTGGCTCGTCCTGGGCAGGCATCGGCAGGCGTGAGCCGGTTTCTCACCTGGCTCTCCTCATGGGCATATGCAGCAGGTGCGCAGACCAAGAGCGAGTCGGTAAGTCTCGTCAAGGGTGACCCGTCTGGGCAGAATCATCTGGAGCGGGCGCCCGGCTGCGGACACGATTCAGGGAGCCGTTTCTACCAATGTGGGTGGTGGGGGAAGGTCGGTGCGTCCGGGGTGCTGCTCATCAGGGGTGACTTTCAGGTCCAGCAGCGTGGATCCTTCCAGCAAGGGCAGCACCTTCCTCGCCAGCAGATCCAGGGCCGCGCCGTAGGCGGCGACAGGGGTGTCAGCCTCCAGCTGCAGGCGCAGCGATACACCGGGCGCGCCCGTTCTGCGGGCAACACCGTGATAGGCGCTGAGGGGCGCCGCCACAGCCGCGATGAAGCGCTCGTCCACACGGTGTGTGGCCCTGATCGACGCCTCGACGGCCCACTGGCTCATCGGCTCACCCCCGCCACCCGTGGCTTGGTCCTTGGCGGTATCGCTCATTGGTCCCCCCACTGTGCGCTGCCCTGTTCGAGGAAGACCCTCCATGGGGCCCGGTGATCCCCGTAGTTCCATCGTGGGAGCCAGCTGCGCACTGGGCAAACCCTGGTCAGGGCGGGAGGCGTTTATCGGTCATTGTGACGCCTTCGAGGAGCGCTTCGTGGGCGCTAAGCGCCCCCGGGACGGCGGTGGTGGGACGGATCATGTGGTGATCACGGCGCCATCATCACTGCCGATCGGCACGACGCGGAACTTGATGTGGTGCACGGCCACCGCAGGCGAAGGCTGGGCAGGTCTTCATGGAATCTTGAGAATCCCGCGACCTGGCCGCCACGTGCCTCCGAGAACCTGGAGGCAGTAGGGTCCCGGGTCCCCGGGGCCTGGGGCCTGGGATACGGCCGTTAGCCGCAGGCTACAAGGGCCCTAACGGGGCCAGCACGATCAGGGGGAGTGATGAGTGGGATGTCGCGGGCGGAAAAAACCGCCCAATCAGCACTGGATGGGGCATTGGTGCGGCCTACGCGCCGGTTGGTGGGCATCGACGCGGCCCGGGGGTTGGCGCTGATCGGGTTGATGGCCATCCACCTGCTGCCGGCCTATGACGAGGAGACCGGGGGGGCGAGCTGGTCGTGGATCCTGTTTTCGGGGGATTCGGCGGCCTTGTTCGCCCTGCTGGCCGGGGTGGGGCTGGCGTTGACCTCCGGGGGCCGTCACCCGCATCTGGGCAGGGCGATGACCGCCGACCGGGTGGGTCTGGTGGTGCGGGCCGTGCTGATCGCCGTAGTGGGGTTGTGGATCGGGACCTTGATGCCGGAGGATCCGCCGGCGTACAACATCTTGATCTACTACGGGGTGTTCTTCCTCTTGGCCATTCCCTTCCTGCATCTGGGTGCGAAGGCGTTGTTCGTCTCGGCGGCGGTCTTCGGGATCCTGGCTCCGGTCCTGATGCAAGGGTTGCGGGATGCATTGCCTGAGTTCGTCTCCTATAACCCGACGTTCACGGATCTGTTCACCGAGCCGGGGGGGACCACGGCTCAGCTGTTGCTGACCGGTAGCTACCCGGCGCTGCCGTACATGACCTACCTGCTGGTGGGGCTGGGGCTGGGGCGGTTGAACCTGCGCAAGACCGAGGTGCAAATCCGGATGCTGGTCATCGGCGTCGGGGTGACGATCTTCGCTCGAGCCACGTCGTATTTCTTGCTCTATGCCTTCGGTGGCTACGAGCGGCTGCTTGATGCCTCTTCGATGAGTGAGCACGATTTGGAGGAAGCCTTGATCTGGGGACCGGATGTGCTGCCGACGACCACGGGGTGGTGGTTGACGATCGCCACTCCGCACACCAACACCCCGTTGGCGATCGCGGCGAGCCTGGGAATGAGCCTGGCGGTGCTGGGTGTGTTCCTGCTGATTGGACAGAAGGCCGGGTCGTGGTTGCTGCCGCTGGCGGCGATGGGCGCGATGACCCTGACTTTGTACACCGCCCATCTGGTGGGGCTGTCCTTCGAGCTCCACTACGACCAGCCTTACCTGTGGTTCGTGATCAATCTGGCCTTGGCGGCCCTGTTCGCGGTGGCCTGGCAACGGGGGCTGGGACAGGGCCCCCTGGAGCGGGTGGTCAGCACCAGCGTGAAGGGCAGCCGCCGGCTGGTGCTGGGTGGATCTCCCGGCGACAGGCGCGGATAACTGCCGTGACACTACCGGAGGCACCCACCGCAGGAGAGCAGACGGTTTCCTGCGGTGGGTGCCTTCGGTAATCATCGAGAGGCCTCTAAGCGCGCACCGCGGACTCAGGTGGTGGGCCGGTGGCGGGGCAGACGGATCCGGAAGCGGGCGCCTTGCCCGAGCCCGTCGCTGGTGGCCTCCAGGGACCCGCCCTGGGCCTCCACCAGGGCTTTGCTGATGGCCAGGCCCAGGCCCGAGCCCCCGCGGTGGGCTTCTCGGCCGGTGTTGGCCCGGTAGAAGCGTTCGAAGACGTGCGGGAGATTCTCAGCGCTGATGCCTTCCCCGGTGTCGGTGACCGTGAACGTGACCGCTTCCGGGGCGTGATCGGTGTGCACGGTGATGGACCCACCGGGCGGGGTGTGGCGCAGGGCGTTCTCCAGCAGGTTGCCCAGCACCTGACCCATCCGCTCCCGATCCAGCAGCACCGGAGTGATGTCCATACCTGTGCTGATGGACGTGATCGAGACCCCCTTGCCGGCAGCGTCGGGTTCGATGGCCGCGACCGCCTGGGTAGCCAGGCGCTGGGGGTCCTGGGGAGTGAGCTGAAGGTGGGTCATACCCTCTTCGGCGGCGGTGAGCTGCCGAATGTCACGGGCCAACCGCTCTAATCGGGCAATTTGGGCGTAGAGAATCCCGGTGGTGTGCTCGTCGAGTTCGACCACCCCGTCCTCAATGCCCTCGAGGTGGCCTTTGAGGCTGGCCAGCGGGGTGCGCATCTCATGCGCCAGATCGGCCAGCAGCTGGCGCCGGGTGGTGTCCACCGCGCTGAGCTTGGCGGCCATTTCATTGAAGGAACCGGCCAGGGAGTCGAACTCCGGGCCCAGTTTCGTGGAGGTGACGCGCACGTCGTAGTTGCCTGAGGCTACCTGGCCGGCGGCTGTGGTGAAGGAGGCCAGGGACTTCCCGATCGTGCGGTGCAGATAGAAGCTGAGCACCCCGGCGATGTAGAGGGCCGGCAGCCCGCCGATGGCCAAGGCGGTGAGGCTCACCGAACGGAAAGCGTCCTCTAGGTGGACCAGCCCGGTGGCCTCATCGGCGTGGCCGGCCTGGATGAGCTCGTGGTAGAACATGGACGGCCCGACCAGCACCGCGGTGATCACCACAATGATCAGCCCGACCAGCAGCACCGCGGCCTGGGCCAGCATCAACCGCACGGTCAACGGACTCCAGGACCAGGTCTGGGTGGAGGCGGTGGCGCTCATCGCCCGGTGCCCATCCGGTAGCCGATTCCACGAATGGTGTGGATGAACCGCGGATTGGCGGCCTCATCGCCGAGCTTCTTGCGGATCCTCCCGATGTGCACATCCACCAGATGCTCATCCCCGGTCCAGGAGGTGTCCCAGACCGTTTCCACCAGTTGTCGGCGGGAGAGCACTAACTGAGGGCGGGTAGCCAGAGCCGCCAGCAGATCGAACTCGATCCGCGTCAGCCCCACCGGTTCCCCGGCCAGGTAGACCTCACGGGCGGACTCATCCACCACCAGGTCCCCAATCACCAAGCCCGGCCTCTGAGCCTCCCACCCCGCAGGCGTCTCCACGGTGGGGGTCCGGGCCCGGCGCAGCATGGCCTGCACCCGGGCCACTAGCTCGCGCGGGCTGAAGGGCTTGGTCACATAGTCATCGGCCCCTACCGACAGGCCCACAATTTTGTCGATCTCATCGTCACGGGCGGTGAGCATCAGCACATGGCAGTCCGAAAAGGTCCGCACCTGACGGCACACCTCGATCCCGTCGATGCCGGGCAACCCCAGGTCCAACACCAGCACGTCCGGGGAGAACTCCCGCACCGCGGCCACGGCCTGGACCCCGTCGTGACGCACAGCGACCTCCAGCCCGGCTTTGCGCAGATACCCCTCGATCAACTGCGCCAGATCGACTTCGTCGTCGACCACCAGCACCCGCCCAGTCGCAGAGGAGGACATCAGATCCCCTTCATCAGATCAACGCGGGTCTTCCGCGCCGGAGCGCTGGGGCGTGGCTCACTCATCGTGTTCACGGTGCTCATCTTCCCGTACCAATACCCTTCCAGGTTGTCCTCAGACCCAGCGGGTCGCCGGTGCCGTAGGGGCCCCGCTACGGCACCGGGGTCCTCACGATGGGCACGTCTGGACATCTGCAGGAATTCTCCCACCGACGGATGTGCCCACCGCGCACCCTGAACACTGCCCGAAAATCTTCTGCCGCCCACATGGGCACCGCAGCGGGTGACGGTGCCCCCGCGGCTTGAAAGGCTCCACTCACGCAGACCGTTTGCAGCGCCGTAGGCGAAGAGAAGCAGGTACACGTCATGGGCACCCAGGCAGGTGCTGCTGGATTGGTGCTCATGGATTGAGCATCGCTCCCGGCGGCGGGCGCTTCGTGGGGAAAGCGCTTCGCTAGGTGCCTGACCGAGTGAGCCGATCCCCACCCGAGAGCACGGATTGACCGGCAGGGAAACAAGGAGGGTTGAGCCCCGCATGATGGTGTAACGCTCGGTGGCCCAGTTCGTCGTCAACGATGACGCGGCCACCGTGTGATCCTTCGAGTGAACCTCTCACAGCACTCTCGAACGGAGTCATCACGATGACCGCTCCTCATATTGTCGACCCTGCCGGCCTGCTCGGCGAAGCCCTGTCCGAAGCGTCCCCGGATCTGATGCGGTCCCTGCTACAGACGATGATCAACGCGCTGCTCTCCGCCGACGCCGAGGCGGTGGTCGGCGCCGAGTGGGGCAAGCCCACCCCGACCCGGGCGGCCCAGCGCAACGGCTACCGCCACCGCGAGCTCGACACCCGCGTCGGCACCATCGACGTCGCCGTCCCGAAGCTGCGCACCGGCACGTACTTCCCCGACTGGTTGCTCGAGCGGCGCAAGCGGGCCGAGTCCGCGCTGATCACCGTGGTCGCCGACTGCTACCTCGCCGGGGTCTCGACCCGCCGGATGGACAAGCTCGTGAAGACCCTGGGCATCAACTCCCTGTCGAAGTCCCAGGTCTCCCGGATGGCCGGTGACCTCGACGAGCACGTGGAGTCCTTCCGCCACCGGCCCCTCGATACGGCCGGCCCGTTCACCTTCGTGGCCGCCGACGCGCTGACCATGAAAGTCCGTGAGGGCGGGCGCGTGGTCAACGCGGTCGTGCTCCTGGCCACCGGGGTCAACGGCGACGGGCACCGCGAGGTCCTGGGCATGCGGGTGGCCACGGCCGAGACCGGGGCGGCCTGGAACGAGTTCTTCGCCGACCTCGTGGCCCGCGGCCTGGGCGGAGTCCGCCTGCTCACCAGCGATGCCCACGCCGGGCTCAAGGACGCGATCGCGGCCAACCTGCCCGGTGCCGCCTGGCAGCGGTGCCGCACCCACTACGCGGCCAACCTCATGTCGATCTGCCCGAAGAGCATGTGGCCGGCCGTGAAGGCCATGCTGCACAGCGTCTACGACCAGCCCGACGCCGCAGCCGTGCACGCCCAGTTCGACCGCCTGATCGACTACGTCACCGAGAAGCTGCCAGCGGTGGCCGAGCACCTGGGGCAGGCCCGTGAGGACATCCTCGCGTTCACGAGCTTCCCCAAGGACGTCTGGGCCCAGATCTGGTCCAACAACCCCGCCGAGCGGTTGAACCGGGAGATCCGGCGCCGCACGGATGCGGTCGGGATCTTCCCCAACCGGCAAGCCATCGTCCGCCTCGTGGGGGCCGTGCTGGCCGAGCAGACCGACGAGTGGGCCGAGGGCCGCCGCTACCTCGGCCTCGAGGTCCTCACCCGCTGCCGGCTCACCACCGTCGCCGACACCGGAAGCGAGGTGGCCACCGACCCCCTGACCGCACTCACCGCCTGACCCTTACACGAAGGATCGCTACACCACTCGCGGGGGCTTGACCACAAGGAGGGCGCGCCCCTCTGCGAGGAGGGTCGGCGCGCCCTCAGTCGAGGAGCACTCCACCGCGCAGTCTGCGGTGCGTGCAGGGTGGTTGTCCCCAACTCCTGACGTTGCCCTTGAGCGGGAGCAATTTCGCTCTGGATCCTTGCCCGATCCATCTTGGGAATACGCCAGGCTTGCCCCTCGATTTTACTTCTCGTTCCAGCCACCAAGCCAGGCATGTCCCCTCACCACTGGGCCAAGTGATGGTGCCCAGCACAGCCACCGCAGGGCCATCGCAAGGCCAGCATGCCGCGCTCCTGCAGTGAGTCACCGGGACAGGTGTCAGCCGCCCCACCAAGATAGTGAAAGACCGGGTGCGCGGAACCTGTCTGGCCGATCAGGAACCGCACACCCGGAGACTGTGTTCGTCCGGGTTCAGCGCACGCGGATGTAGGTGGGCCCGGAACCCACGTTGACGCTGTCGACGACGGTGCTGCCGCCGTTCCAGCCCCCGTGGACGGCCTTGCCGCCACCGATGTACACGCCGATGTGGGCCGTGCCCATGCCGCCGTCGGCGTAGTAGACGAGGTCGCCGGGCTGCGCCTGGCCGGCGGAGACCTGCGTGCCCAGCGTGAAGTAATCAGCCGGCCAGCCCCGGAAGGTGATGCCAGCGGCCCGCAGGGCATTGTTCACCGCTGCGGTGCAGTCCTGTCCTACCCCGAGCTGGCCCATGGCCGCAGAGGCAATGGTGGCCCCCTTGCCGGAGGCGGAGCTCTGCGGGGCGAGGGTGCGCTCGGCCGCCGGCGCCGGGGCGGGCTTGGGCGCCGGGGCGGTAACCGGGGTCGGGACCGGCTTCGGGGCCTCGACGACGGGTGCGGCCTGAACCACCGGGGCGGGTACCGGGGTGACGACGGGCTTCGGCGCAGGGGCGGCCTGGGCCGCGGGAGCCGCCTGGGCCACGGCGGGAGCTGCCTGCACCACAGAGGCCGCCTGCACGGCCGGCTGCGGGGCGACCACGGGCTTCGGGGCCTCGGCCTTGGGCTCTACCTTCGCGGTCTTCTGCTCGGTCTTGGTCACGTGGGCGACCGGTTCGAGGGACACGGTGGGGGCGGCCGACGGGGTGGCTGCGGCGACGGCCGACAGCGGGGCGTCGGTAGCGGCGCCCTCCTGGGCCGGGGCGGCCTGCACGGAGACGGTGGTGGCCAGGGCCAGGCCCGAGAAGGCCGCGACGGCGGCCACGGTGCGGGCCTTGCCGGTGAACAACGAGCCGATGCCGTTGGAGGAGTTCACGTCACGAGTCATGGGGATTCAGGAGGCTTTCTGGAGGGCCGGGCAGATCTACCGGAACGGTGCGGTGACAGCACGGATTACCCCGGGCAGGGGTGCGAGGTGTCACGGTGGCCGGCAGTGCGGCGATCCGGATCAGGAGTACCGTGCACGGCGGATGAGTGGAGGAGAGGTGCGGTGTCCGTAAAGGACGAGAAGCTCGTGCGGAGAGGCTGGGACTCTCATGCGCAGCAGACGGAGTGCCCAGGGCCCTCCGCGACGACCCCGGTCGTTGCGGAGGGCGAGCCGGGTCAGCGGTAGGTGTAGTAGCCGTCCACCGGCATGGCGTCCACGGAGTGGACGAAGGTGCCCTGGATGGGGTTGAGCGCCGAAATTATCTTGCCACCACCGATGTAGATCCCAATGTGCCCGCCGCCACGCATGGAGACCAGGTCCCCGGGCTGGGGGTTGGCGGTCGGGGTGGCTGCGGCGATCTGCTGGTAGCTGGTGCGGGGGATGTCAATGCCGTTCTGGGCGTAGACCCACTGGGTGAACCCGGAGCAGTCCCAGGCGCCGAAGGCAGTGCCACCCCAGACGTAGCCGGTGCCCTCGCCCTGCATGGCAGTGGCCACCAGGCCGGCGGAGGAGGAATCGGCCCCAAGGGGGGTGATGTCCGCGGACTGGGTCGACAGGCTCGCGGTGGTGGCGGTCTGCTCGGGCGCCGAGGCCTGGGACGCCGGGGTGGCCACGGGCTGGGCAGCGGCCGGAGCCTGGTAGGTATTGGTGGCGAAGTTGGCCGCCGAAGAAGCGACGGGCGCCCACGAGGTGGTGCTGGAGGCTACGGGGATCTCGGCGTAGGCCTGGGCCGGGGCGATGGAGCCGATGAGTGCCGCACCGGCGGCGGCGGCGATCGTGGTGTTGCGCACCGCACTCGAGGTGATTCCGGCGCGGTGGCGGGCAGTGTTCTGCTTGAAAAGCGACATGGGTGAGTTCCTCCCTTTGCCTACGAGGTGAGCTGTCGGATGCGGGTGGGAGACACCCGGCCACCCCGGACGCATGCGTCCTGGGCGACTTAACCCCAAGGCCCGGATCACCGGGACCGAAAATGGTTCCCCCGCTTCTGCCAAGCGATATCTCTTCAAGGACCCCGGGCACCGGCAGAATTCGGCGATGTGCACGAGGGCGCCGACCAGATCGATCATCGGCACGCAGTGGACAGTAGCCCATCCATAACGAAAGTGTCACGTTTAGGTCACGGCCTGGATTCTTCCCTCGGCCGGGGCTGAGAAGCCGGACTCCCGGCCCCGGGAAGGCTCGTTCCGGAAGAGATAGGTTCGTCGCCCAGTGGACCTCGTCACCCAGCTATTGGCCGACCCGGGACCGGATGACTAGGCAAAATGGCATCGTGGCGCGCATTTCGCTGGACACAGTCGACGACGACAAGGGGCCTAGGACTACGCGTAGTCTCCAGCGTTGCTTGGGCAAGTACCAAGGTTCCGTGAGGGAATCTTCGAGGTGGCTCACAGTTTGGGAAGGTCTCGGGGCGCCTTTTCGAGGTGCACGGCGGGATTTCTTCACGGAATCTCTATATTCGGCCCGCTGCACCGATGTGCAAGTCAGTCGATGGGATGCAGTTGCGCACCACTGAGGTGTTGATCTTCATCAAATCTTCAAACTTTCGGGGCGCGTCACACGGAAACGGCAGTCTACGGTCGATGACATGGCGGGCTGGCTCCGGCCGGTTCGTCTCCTGCTGAACCGATGAAGGAGCAAGTCATGACTCATCACGTGAGCGCGATGCTGGAGACCTACCCGAAGGACCTCGGTGGGGTGGACAAGGAGAAGCTGGCCGCCTGCATCGAGGCCTGTTTCGAGTGCGCCCAGACCTGCACCGCCTGCGCCGATGCGTGCCTGTCCGAGGACATGGTCGCGGAGCTGACCAAGTGCATCCGCACCAACCTGGACTGCGCGGATCTGTGCGAGGTCACCGGGCGGGTGCTCTCCCGGCACACCGGCTACGACGCCAACATCACCCTGGATACGATCCGGGCCTGCCAGATGGCCTGCAAGGCGTGCGCCGATGAGTGCGAGAAGCACGCGGACATGCACGAGCACTGCCGGATCTGTGCTGAGGCCTGCCGGCGCTGCGAGGCCGCCTGCGCCGAGCTGGTCGCCTCCCTGGGCTGAGCAGAACCTGCGCTGACCCATCACCCGGGCGGCGGAGGCGGTGAGAAGGCCCGTGGCCGGCTGGGATCGGCGCCACGGGTGGGATCCCAGACCTTTAGACCTGGTCTCGTAACTCTTCTACCTGACGCAGTCGGCGGAAGTTGATGAGCGTGACGGCGAGCAAGAGCAGCGGGAGCAGCGTGGCTGCAGTGCGGTCGTAACGGATCCCGAGACGCTTGAACCGCAGGACCCAGGAGATGGTGCGCTCCACGACCCAGCGGTGCCGGCCCAGGTGGGTCTTGGCCTCGATTCCGCGCCGGGCGATCCGG
This sequence comes from Kocuria oceani, assembly GCF_029524215.1. Lineage (NCBI taxonomy): Bacteria > Bacillati > Actinomycetota > Actinomycetes > Micrococcales > Micrococcaceae > Kocuria > Kocuria oceani. Next base: position 36,918 of record NZ_JARAMH010000015.1, read on the forward strand.
ACCTTGATGCCTCGCCGGTGCAGGTAGCGGCGGCACCTCGGGTAGTCGTAGCCCTTGTCCGCGTGCAGCTTCTCCGGCCGGCGGCGGGGCCGCCCCGGACGCCTTCGCCGGCCACGCACACTCGGGTTGGTCTCCAGCAACGGCTCGAAGAGTTTGCTGTCGTGGACGTTTGCGGCTGAGGCCAGCACATGCAGGGGCAGCCCGGCCGCGTCGGTGAGCAGGTGGTACTTCGTCCCCGGTTTCCCGCGGTCGGTGGGGTTCGGGCCGGTCAGCTCGCCCCCCTTTTGGCACGTACGGACACCGCGTCGATACTGGCCCGCGACCAGTCGAGGATCTCCTGCTCGGAGAGCTCCTCGAGCACTGCCCGGTGCAGCTTCTCCCACACCCCGGCCCCCTGCCACTGCCTGAGCCGGCGCCAGGCGGTGTGCCCGGACCCGCAGCCCAGGGCCGGGGGCAGGTCCCGCCAACGGCACCCGGTGTGCAGCACGAACAGGATCCCCTCCAGTGCCGCCCGGTCCTCGATCCGGGGTCGCCCACCGGGCCCTCGAGGTGGTGGCTGGGGTGGGATCAGCGGGGCGATCAGCTCCCACAGACGGTCATCGACCATCCACGACTGCGTCCTCGTCGTCATGCAGGCACTGTGGACCGTTCCCAGGCAGGTGGGCAACGACCGATCAGGTTTTGAGACCAGGTCTTAGGGGTCAGGGCACCGCCATGACGCACCTGCCGCCCGGGTGATGCACCCAATGCACGAGGAAGTCACCAGAGGAACGAGGACAATGACGACGAACGCGGGTGCTCGCAACCGGAGCCACGAAGACAAGGCCGGCCACCACGGCACATCGAACCGGATGTACTGGATCTTCGCGGCCATCCTGCTGGTCAACCTGGGGTTGATGTGGGTCCTGACGATGTCGATGATCCGTACCTGGGACCACTTCTACTTCAATCCCAGCAACCTCTACATGGCGTTCATCATGGTCACCGCGATGGCCGTGCTCATGGTCATCGGCATGTGGTCGATGTTCAAGAACACCAAGATCAACATCGCCCTGCTCGTCGGCTTCCTCGCCCTGTTCATCGCGACGCTGCTCCTCGGGCGTGCCGAGGCTGGAGTGGGTAACGAGGGGTTCTTGAAATCGATGATCCCGCACCACTCCCGGGCCATCCTGGTCTGCCAGGAATCGAACATCACCGACCCGGAGATCCAGGACCTGTGCGCCACCATCGTGGAGACCCAGCAGGAGGAGATCGCCCAGATGCAGGAGATCCTCAAGCGCTACGAATGATCCGCCGAGCGGAGGTGCCGTCCTGGGCTGGACCACGGGTCGCCGGTACCTGATGTGAACCGCTGACCGGGGGAGGCCGCGGAGCGGCATCCCCCGGTGCAAGAGGGAACTTGGTCGGGCGCCCGGCCCGAGCGCCCCGCCTGGTTTCCTCTCCCCCGTCTCCGGCACCGCAGACGGGCTCGTGCCTTTCATCATGGCGAACCATGGTCCGCCCGAGGCCGCCCAGCTGGTGGTTGAACCGGTTTCATCCTCCGGGCCTGTTCGCACCGAAAGAGAGACCTGACCATGCCTCACACCCCGAGTCGCGGCCGCCGTATCACCGCAGCTGCTTCCAGCCTCGCCCTCGCTGCAACCTTGCTGGGGGGAGCAACCGTTCCAGCCTCCGCCCACCAGTGGAGCGCCGTCACTGCGATCTCCACCGACAGCCAACCAGAGATGCTCCAGCCGGACCCGACCTCACCGACCGCCTACGAGTTCGGCGAGACCTTGGCGACCCTGGAAGGCGAGGAATTGGAGATCACCTTCCTGGCCGAGATCATCGGCCACCACAGGACCGCCATCGAGATGGCCCAGCTGGAGCTCGAGCGCGGGGCCAGCCCGGACATCCGCACCCACGCGGAGAACATCATCGCCAACCAGCAGCACCAGATCGACCAGTTCACCCGGTGGCTCGACGAGTGGTACGGGCTGACCCCCGAGGAAGCCATGGCCCAGGCCCCGGCAGAAGCCCAGGAGGAGATGAAGATCCTGGAGGAGGAGACCCAGATGATGGTCGAGAAGCTGTCGGCCGTGGAGGCTGGCGAGGACTTCGACATCGCCTTCGTGCAAAAGATGATCCCGCACCACCAAAGCGGGATCATCGAGTTCCTGGAGCCGCAGTCGCGCGCCGTGCACCCGCAGCTGCGGGTGGCGGCCACCGCGGGGATCACCGCCCAACAGGCCCAGGTCGCTGATTTCCGCACCTGGCTCGCCGGCCGCGGCTGATCACCGAGCTGAAGCGGCGCGATCGGTGGGGGGTGATCCGTTAGGGTGGCCCCCACTGATCAACGACAGACTTCGATGTTCCGACCGCGCGAAAGGGGAGACCGTCGTGTACTCCGGGATCGTGGCCATGGCCCTGGTGGCGCTGTCGGTCGTCGTTCTCCTCTATGCACTCCACCGCGTTGCCGCCATCGCCGCCGACCCGCTGACGGTTCTGCCCACCCAGTCCGGGTGGATGCCGCAGGAGCACGCGCTGTCCCGATTCCACGCCCGCTGGTACCTCGCCTCGATCGTGTTCCTGGCCTTCGACGTCGAGATGCTCTTCATGTATCCGTGGGCGGTGGTAGTGATCGAGAAGGGGATCTCCGCGGTGGTGGAGATGTTCCTGTTCCTCGGGGCCCTGCTCGTCGCCGTGGCCTGGGCCTGGCGGGAAGGAGCCTTCCGATGGGCCTGAGCGGTGCTCTCGCCCGGCTCGCGGTCCGGGCCGCCCAGGTCCTCGTCGTCGAGGTCCCGGGTCAGTGGGCGACTCGGATGGAGCTCGAGCACCAGCTGCTCCGCCGCGGGTGGCGGCCGGCGTGGACACCGGCGGATGCGGACGTGCTCGCGGTGTGCGGTGTGCCCGGTCCTGAGCTCTCGGAGCTGGTGGACCGCCTCTGGGAGCAGATGCCCGGTCCCCGCGTCCGCGCCGACATCACCTCGCCCGGAACTGTGGGCTCCGCCCTCGACGACGCCGCAGCGCTCCTGCTCGACACCCCGCAGCACCGGACCGACGCCCAGGAGCGGGCGCAGGAGCCCGAGATCCCCGACGACGCGGATCATGGGGGTCACGGGGGCATGGACCACGGCGAGATGGACCACGGCGAGATGGACCACGGCGAGATGGACCACGGCGAGATGGACCACGGCGAGATGGACCACGGCGAGATGGACCACGGCGGGATGGACCACGGCGGGATGGACCACGGCGGGATGGACCACGGCGGGATGGACCACGGCGGGATGGACCACGGCGGGATGGACCACGGCGGGATGGACCACGGGGGTCATGGCGGCATGGACCACAGCGGGCACGGCGGCCACGGTGGGATGGACATGGCTCCGGGGGGCATCCCCTTGGCGCAGGGCGGGGAGGACCGTGACGGACTGGAGATGGACGTGCTCCATCTTCCGCTCGGTCCCGTGCTGCCGTTCTGGCCGGCCGGGCTCGTGCTGCGCTGTTCGTTGCAGGGGGATGTCGTGGTCGACGCCGAAGCCTCCGTGGTCGACGCCGAGGACCACGGCCCCGGAGCGGCCGGCCCGTGTCCTGGTCCCGCGCCGGCGGCGGTGGTGTGGTGCGACCAGGTCGTGGCGCTGCTGGCCCTGGCCGGGGCCGAGGACGCGGCGGCCGGCGCCCGCCGCGCCCGGGACGCCCTCCTGCACGGTGATCAAGACGCCGCCCGGACCGCCGCCGAGCGGCTGCACCGGACGGTCCGGAGATCACGACTGCTCCGCTGGTCGCTGCGGGGCGTGCTGCCGCTCGACCCGTCCGCTCCGGAGCGCCACGGGTTGCCGCGGCACTGCCTCGGGGACGCCCACGACCGGCTGCTGTCCCGGGTGGAACGGATCCGGGCCGAGGCCGGTGGCGCGGAGCCGGTCCCGGTGGAGGGCGGCGCGGTGCCGTGGGCGGTGCTGCCGGAGCTGGTGACCGGACTGGAGCTGGGCGCCGTGCGGTTGGCCGTGGCGAGCCTGGATCTCGAGCCGCATCCTGCCGTCCAGGAGGTGGGGCATGGCTGAGAGCGTGGTGACGACCGTTCCCGGCGGGTGGGCGGTGCTGGCGGGGATTCTCCTGTGCGGGCTGGCCTTCTTCGCGGTGGCGCTGGATGCGGTGCTCTCGGCGCGGGCGCAGGGCAGCAGCGGGGGCTGGTCGGCGCCGCTGAGCCGCACGGTGAGGCTGCTGCGGCAGCGGTGCCGGGTCACCGTGGCCGCGGACACGCTGCTGTGGCGGGTCGGTGGCGCGGGCATGCTGGTCGGGGCGTTCCTGATGATCGCGGTGCTCCCGCTGGGGGAGTGGACGCTGGCGGACCTGGACGTCGGTGTCGTGTGGTTCAACACCGTGGACGTCATGGTCTGGGCGCTGGTCTGGCTGGTGGGGTGGGGCGCGAACTCCGCCCACGGCTTGGTGGGCGGCTACCGCTTCCTGGCCCACGGGCTGGCCTACGAGCTGCCGTTGATGTTCGCGCTGGTGGCCCCGGCGATCGCCGCCGGCAGTCTGGCCGTGGGGGATGTGGCGGCCGCGCAGGACGGGGTGTGGTTCGTGGTGTGGATGCCGGTGGCGTTCCTCGTCTTCCTCATCGGCGTGACGGGCTTCTCCGTGTGGGGCCCGTTCGCCCCGGCGCTGGCCGCGGACATCACCGGTGGGGTATTGGCCGAGCTCTCGGGGGTCGACCGTCTCGTCTTCCAGGCCGGGCGCTACCTGTTCCTGGCCGCCGGTGCCGCCTTCTCGGTGCCGCTGTTCCTCGGGGGTGGGGCCGGGCCGGTCCTGCCTGGCTGGGCGTGGGTGCTGGTGAAGACCGTGGCAGTGCTGGCGGTGCTTGTGTGGTTGCGGCGGAAGGTTCCGCTGCTGCGCCCGGACCGGTTTATGGAGGTCGGGTGGGTGGTCCTGCTCCCGGCCGCCGTGGTTCAGGACCTGGTCGTGTCCCTCGTCGTCGTGTGGAAGGGCTGAGCCGTGCTGGTCGGAATCGTGTTCTGGGTGTTCGCCGTGGTGGCGGTGGCCGCGGGAGTGGCCGTGTTCGTGGTGGACTCCATGGCCCGGGCCACCTATGCCCTGGCGCTGTCCTTCATCGCCGTGGGGGTGCAGATCCTGTTGCTGGGCCAGAGCTACCTGGGGATCATCACGATCCTCATGATGGTGATGGAGATGGCGGTGATGGCGGTCTACATGGTGATGTTCATGGGCATGAACCCGGCGCTGATGCCCATGGACATGACCCACGGGAAGAAGACCGCGATCGGCGCCTCGGCCGGGGTCTTCGTGCTGCTGGCCGCCGGCGCCCTGCTCGTCCCGTGGCCGCAGCGGCGCGGCGCCCCGCCCGAGGACCTCACGCACGCGCTGGGCCTGGAGATCATGGGCGAGAAGATGCTGGTCATGGCCGTGGTGGGCCCGGTCATGGTGGCCACCATCGTGGCCGGGGTGGTCTTGGCCGCCCACCGCACCCGTTACGACCGGTTCGGTGACGATCTGCGCCGCCGCCCGGCCGAGGACCCGCAGCCGGGAGGTGTGGGCCGGTGACCCTGGAAGCGGTGCTGGTCGTGGCCTCCGCGCTGTTCGCGGTGGGGCTCTACGGGGCCCTGTCCCAGCAGGTGGTGGTGATGGTGATGATGGGCCTGGAGCTGATGATCAACGGGGTGCTCCTGGCCGCGGCAGGGTTCTGGTGGTTCCTGGCCCCGGACCCCTCCGGGCAGGTGCTGCTGCTGGTGGTCCTGGCGGCCATGACCGTGGAGATGGCCATGGGCTTCGCCGTGGCCACGCTGCTGCACCGCAGGCGGCAGACCGACATGACCGACATGGCCGAGGAGCTCTCCCGATGACCGCGGCCCAGTCCGTGCTGCTGGCCGTGGTGGTGCTCCCGGCCACCGTGGGGGCGGTGCTCGCCCTCACCCGGGCGGAGCGGGCCGCGGCCCCGGTCGCGATGTCGACCGCTGCGCTGACCACGGTGCTGGCGGCCGCCGCCGCCCTGACGCGGCCGGCCCTGGCGTATCCGTTCGTGGCCGGGGCCGACTTCGCGCTGGAGGTCGACGCCCTCGCGGCACTGACCCTCCCGATGGTCGCGGGAGTGACCCTGTTGGTGCTGGTCTTCGCGGCCGGCAGCATTCGAGAGGGACGACCGCGGTTCCACGGGCTGATGCTGGTCTTCGCCGCCGCGGCCCTGGCCACGGTCACGGCCGCGAGCCTGCCGGCGCTGCTGTTCGCCTGGGAGCTGATGGGCGCGACCTCCTACGCGCTGATCGGGTTCTGGTGGCGGGACGCCGATCGCGTCTCGGCTGGGCTCACCGCCTTCGTCACCACCCGCACCGCGGACCTGGGGCTCTACGTCGCCGCCGGGGCCGCCCTGGCGGGCGGGGCCGGGATGGCGCTGTCTGCCCTGCCGGCGGCGGAGGGCCCGTGGCGGCACGTGGTCGCGGCTGGGATCCTGGTGGCGGCGCTGGGCAAGGCGGCGCAGCTGCCGTTCTCGTTCTGGCTGTCGGGGGCGATGAAGGGCCCCAGCCCGGTGAGTGCGCTGCTGCATTCGGCGGCGATGGTGGCCATGGGCGGCTACCTGCTGCTGCGCGTGGAGCCGCTGCTGGCCTCTACCGGGTGGGCGGGCCCGGCCGCGGCGTGGATCGGGGTGGTCACCGCGGTGCTGATGGGGATCGTGGCGCTGGCCCAGCGGGAGCTCAAGCAGCTGCTGGCGGCCTCCACGGTGGCGCAGCTGGGTTTCGTGGTGCTGGCCGCCGGGGTGGGCGCGGTCAGCGGCGGGGCGGCCCACCTGGTGGCCCACGCCTCCACCAAGGCGCTGCTGTTCCTGGCCGCCGGGGCGTGGCTGACAGCACTGGGCACCGAGGAGCTCGCGGCACTGCGCGGGTCGGGCCGCCGGTGGCGGGTGGTGGGCGTGACCGCGACCGTGGGGGCACTGGCCCTGGCCGGGATCGCCCCGCTGTCTTTGTGGGCGACCAAGGACGCGGTGCTGGCCGGGGCCCTCGAGGCCTCGGTGTGGCTCTACGCCGCCGGGCTCGTGGCGGCGGCCCTGTCGGCGGCCTACGCGGGCAAGGTCCTGTGGACGATCTGGCGCCGAGGTGTCCGTACGGAGGCCGCGGAAGGGGGCACCGGGAAGGTGGGGGTGCTGGAGCAGGCCCCGCTGGTCGTGCTCGCCGCCGGGGCGGCCGTGCTGGGGGTCCTGGCCCTGCCCCCGGTCAGTTGGACCCTGGCCGAGGCCTTGGGCGGGCACGGTGCGGTCTCGCCCGTGGAGCTGCTGGTCTCGGCCGCGATCGCCCTGATCGTCCTGCTGCTGATGTTGCGCCTGCGCGCCCCCGAGCCGGGCTGGGCCGCGGGGTGGCTGGGGCTGGAGGCCGCCGCGCACGCCGTCGTCGTGCGCCCCGCGCTGGGTCTGGCGCAGACCCTGGCACGGTTCGACGACCTCGTCCTGGACCGCGCCGTGACCGCCGCGGCCGGGGCCGTCCCGGTGCTGGCCCGGGCCGCGGCCCGGTTCGACGACCGGGTCCTCGACACCGGGGTCGAGGCCACCGCGCACGCCGCCGAGGTGGTCGGCCGGGGCGCGGCCCGGCTCGACGACACGGTCGTGGACGGCGCCGTCGAGGGCCTCGCCGGCCGGGTCCGCCGGCTCGGGCAGCTGGCCCGGGCCCCGCAGACCGGGGCCGTCCACCAGTACTTCCTCCAGGCCGTCGCGGTGCTCGCCGTCGGCGTCGTGGCCTGGTCCGTCTACGCCGTGATGGGATGAGCATGCTGAGTCTGATCGTCTTCCTGCCCCTGGCGGTCGCCGCCGTCCTGGCCGTGGTGCCTGCGATCGGGCCCGCGGCCGCGCGGTGGGCGTGGGTGGCGGTGAGCGTCGTGGAGCTGCTGCTCGTGGGCGTGCTGTGGGCCGGCTACGAGGACCCGGGTCCCAACGGGCTGGCGTTCGAGGAGCAGGTGCCGTGGATCCCCGGGGTCAACAGCAGCTACCACGTGGGCGTGGACGGGCTCTCCCTGCCGCTGCTGGCCATGACGGCCGTGGTGTTCCTGGCCTGTGCCGTCTACGCCCTGCGGGACGCGGACCGGCCCCGTGCGCAGGCCGCACTCTTCCTGTTCCTGCAGGGCGTGAGCATGGGCGTGTTCGTGGCGGCCGACCTCATCCTGTTCTTCGTCTTCTTCGATCTCTCCATCGTGGGCATGTACTTCGTGATCGCCGGGTGGGGCCACGGCAACGCGGCCCGCTCGGCGCTGAAGTTCTTCCTCTACACGTTCCTGGGCTCCCTGGCCCTGCTGCTGGGCTTCATCGGGCTCTACGTCGCCTCGGACCCGCACACCTTCGACATCCCCGAGCTCGTCGCCACGACGCCGCTGGCGGGCGAGCCGCTCACCGGGGGGCTGGTGCTCGCGGCGATCCTGGTGGGCCTGGCCGTGAAGACCCCCACCGTGCCCTTCCACACCTGGCTCCCCCCGGCCCACACCGACGCCCCGGCCACCGGCTCGGCCGTGCTGGCGGGGGTGCTGCTGAAGATGGGCACCTACGGGTTCGTGCGCATCGCCATGCCGATGCTGCCCGAGGCGTGGCGGGCGTGGGCCTGGGTGATCGTGGCCGTGGGCGTCGTCTCGGTGCTCTACGGGGCGTTCGTGGCCCTGGCCCAGACGGATCTCAAGCGGATGATCGCCTACACCTCCGTCAACCACATGGGCTACATCGTCCTGGCCCTGGGCGCGGTCGGGCTCCTGGCCGAGGACGCCGCCCAGGCCCGTTCCGTGGCGGTCACCGGCGCGGTCGTGCAGATGGTCAGCCACGGGCTGATCACCGCCGCCCTGTTCCTGCTCGCCGGGGTGATGCAGGACCGGGCCGGCACCTACGACATGGGCTCCTACGGCGGGCTGGCCGCTCCCGCCCCGCGCTACGCGGCGCTGTTCGCGGTGGGGGCCTTCGCCTCCCTGGGGCTGCCCGGGTTCTCCGGGTTCATCGCCGAGTTCCAGATCTTCGCCGGCAGCATCGCGGTTGCCCCGGTCACCGCGGTCGCCCTGCTGGGCATCCTGGTCACCGCCGCCCTGTTCCTGCGGGCCCTGCAGCGGGTCTTCACCGGCCCCGCGGCCGGGCACACCCCCGGGTTCGCGGACCTCCGGGCGCGGGAGCTGTGGTCCGCCGGTCCCCTGCTGGGCCTGTCCCTGCTCATCGGCGTGCTGCCCCGGGTGCTGCTCGAGGTGATCGAGCCGGCCTCTGCGGCCCTCGTGAGCCTGGTCGGGCGGTAGCCGGTGGAGGCCTCGATGCAGATGCGCCCGGAGCTGCTGCTGCCGGAAATCGTCGTCTTCCTCGGGGGGCTGGTGGTGCTGCTGGGCGGATCGTTCCTGCCCCGGGACCGCCAGTGGATCGCCCGCGTGGTCGCCGCCCTGGCCCTGCTGGGTGCTGCGGCCGCGGCCGTCCTCGCCATGACCGGACCCGCGCAGAGCGCCTTCAGCGGCACCTTCACCGTGGACACCGCCACCGGTGCCGCCCGGGTGATCGCCGCCCTGACCACCCTGCTGGTGCTGGGGGTGGCCTCCGGGGAGCTCGCCGGGTCCCCGCGGGAGTCGGACACGTACGCGCTGCTGCTCCTCGCCACCACCGGGGTGATGGTCCTGGCCGGGGCCACCGACCTGCTCGTGCTGATCGCCGGCTTCCTGCTGGCCAGCATCCCCCTGTACGGGATCGTCGGGCTCACCGGCGGCCGCGCCGGGGCCGAGGCCGCCATGAAGACCTACCTCATGGGGGCGCTGTCCGGGATCCTGCTCATGGCCGGGGTCACCGTGCTCTACGCCCTGGCCGGCGGCACCGACTACGCCCTGCTCCAGGAGACACTGCCTGCCGCCCCGGCAGGAGCCGTGGGGGCGGGTGTGCTGGGCGTGCTCGCCGGGCTGCTCTTCAAGGCCGGTGGGGTGCCCTTCCACTTCTGGGTGCCCGACGCCGCCCAGGGCACCGGGGCCACCGCCGCTACGTTCCTCACCACTGTGCCCAAGGTGGGGGCGCTGGTGGCCGTGTACCGGCTCGTGGCCACGGTCGCCGCCGGGGACGGCTCCTGGTTGTTCGTCGCGGGACTGCTGGCCACCGCCTCGATGTTCCTGGGCAACCTCGCCGCCTACTGGCAGACCGACCCGCGACGGCTGCTGGGCTGGTCGACGGTGGCCCAGGTCGGGTTCCTGCTCGTGCCCGTGGCCGCGGCCGGGCGCAGCGACCTGGCCCTGCCCTCGCTGCTGTTCTACCTCGCCGCCTACGCCGTCACCAACGTCGCCGCCTTCGCCGTCACGGCCGCGCTGCCCGGACACCGGGAGCTGGCCGGCTACCGGGGCCTGGCCCGCTCCCGCCCCGGCCTGGGGCTGGCGCTGCTGGTGGCGCTGCTGGGGCTGGTGGGCACCCCGCCGCTGGCCGTGTTCGTCGGCAAGCTCACCACCGCCACCGCCGCCTGGGACGGCGGGCACGGCTGGCTGGTCCTGGTGGTGGTGCTCAACAGCGTGCTCAGCCTCTTCTACTACCTGCGCTGGTTCGCCCCCGTCTTCGCCCGCCCGGACCAGCACACCGCGGGATTCCCCGGACGCGGCGGGGCGGCCGCCTGGCCGGCCGCCACCGCTGGGGTCGCCGCGACCGCAAGCCTGGTGCTGGGCGTCCTGGCCGGTGCCCTGTGGGAGGCCATCGACGGCCCCCTGGTCATGTAGGTGCAGCGACTCCGCGCCCCGGACCGCCCGTGCGCAACGCCGAGAACGCGAACTCAGGCCCGAGTGCTCTGGCCGTGCTCGGCCGCATAGGCGGCGAAGACCGCCCCCGGGGTCCTCCCCGGTGCCCACGAAGTCCTCCTTGATCTCGGACCCGAGCTGCTCCAGGGCCGAGGACAGCCGCTGGGCGCCCAGCCGCACCGCCGCCTCGGGCCGAGCCATGGCCGCATCGACCAACCGCAGCGCATACGGCAGCTGCCGGGCCAAGGACAGGTCGGGGTTGCTCTCCTGGAAGTAGAATCCCTCGGTGTGCTGGGTGAAGTCCACGGACACCTTCCCCACACCCTCCTCGAGGGGGTCCAGGACCCGGGAGGCGGAGGCCGCGTCCACGTCACCGATCGCCTCGGCGTAGCCGGCATCTGAGGTTCCACCAGGCCCTTGCCTGCTTCGGGGGCCGTCTCGCCATCGCTGATCCATCGCCGGGTCGGTTCCATCGGCGCGTCAGCGGGCTCACCGATGGCCCTCCTCGAGGGCTCAATGCCGTTCATAGTGCGTCCCGGTGGTGGTCTCCTCGCAGGCGAAGCGCTCCTTGAGGGTCTCGTGAGCCCGGCGAGGTCCCGCGCTGGTCGGCGGCGGGACGGAGCCGCCTTGTCGGGTGCTGGAGCCTGCGGTCCCAGTGAACGCCTTACCAGCACCACCATGCTCAGGAGTCAGCAAGGCTAGGCCCATTCCATGTGCCACACCATGACGGTGTTTCTTGGCCGGCTCGGTGTCCGGGGGCCGCGCGGACGCGGCGGCCCCCGGGTGTGTGCGGGTCAGGACTGCTCGGGCAACTCCTGGAGCATGGTCTTCATCTCCTGAATCTCGGCCTCCTGGTCCTCGATGACCTGCTGGGCCAGGGCCACGGCCTGCGGGTTCTCGCCGTTGTCGACCTCGTCGCGGGCCATGTCCACGGCGCCCTCGTGGTGGACGGTCATCTGCTCCAGGTACAGTCGGGCGGCTTCGGTGCCCTGGGCGTCCTCCAGCTGTTGCATGTCCTCTTCGCTCATCATCCCGTCCATGCTCGAGCCGTGGTCCATGCCTTCCATGCCGTCGGACTCCATCAGGGGTTCCTCGTCCCAAGCGGTGAGCATGGCATTCATGCGCTCGATCTCCGGGCCCTGGGCCGCGACCACACCTTGGGCGAAATCGCGCACGTTGTCCGGGATGTTGTCCTTGGCCAGCAGCATCTCGCTCATCTCCACGGCCTGCTGGTGGTGGGGGATCATCATTTGGGCGAACATCACGTCGGCGTCGTTGTGCTCGGCGGCGATCGCCTCGGCGGACCCGGAGGGGGAGGCCGAGGTGGTGCTCGTGGCCTGGGCGCTGGAGGTGGCCGGGGCAGCGGTTTCCGGGGCGGTCTCGGTGCTCTCTTCGGCACCGGTGCCGCAGCCGACCAAGGCCAGGGCGGTGGTCAGGGCGAGGGTGGTCAGGGTGGTGGAACGCTTCACAATATGTCCTTACATTGGGGATGGGTTGGGGCGCGGGGTGGCCCCGGGGCGGTCAGGAAGTGGCCAGCGTGTAGCCGGCCTCCTCGATGGCGGATCGGACGGCCTTCGTCGACATCGGTCGTTGGCTTGTCACGGTGACGGCGGAGGTGTCGTCGGCTACGAGGTCGATCTCTACGTCTTGGACGCCCTCCAGGGCGGTCAGGGCATCGGTCACTCGCCCAGCGCAGTGGCCGCATGTCATGCCCTCCACCTGGTAGGTCGTCGAGGTGCTGACGTCGGAGGGCACCCGAGGGTTGGTTGAGGCTGGTTCGTCCTGTGCGGCAGGCGGTGCGCAGCAGGCGCAACCGGTGGAGACGAGAGGAAGTCTGAGATTGGTCGCATCGGTCACGGCGGGCTCCTTCGAATAGGGATAGTGCCTTTCGGCAAGGGGGATCGCGCCCAACAAGTAGATATATACCCCGTAGGGGTATATATCAAGGCGGTTGGGCTCAGGTGGTGATCATCGCCTGCTCTGCCCTGTCGTGGCTGTGGCGTGGCAGTGTTGCGATGAACACGGTTCCGTGTCCGGGCCCGGGGGAGTGGGCGGTGAGAGCGCCTTCGTGGGCCTCGACCAGGGCTTTCGAGATGGTCAGGCCAATTCCGGAGCCGCCGTGGTCGCGGTCCCGGGCGGTGTCGCCGCGGTAGAAGCGCTCGAAGACGTGCGGCAGCTGTTCACGGCTTATGCCTTCGCCCGTGTCGGTGACGCGGATGGCGACGTCTTCTGAGCCCTGCCCGCCCGTGCTGATGGTCACCGTACCGCCGGGCGGGGTGTGGCGCAGGGCGTTGGAGAGCAGGTTGCCCAGCACCTGTCCGAGGCGTTGCCGGTCCACGTCCACGGTCCCCGCCGGTTCCGTGGCCTCGATCTCCAGGGTGACGCCCTTGGCTGCGTAGGCTTCTTTCGCGGCGTCGCCGGCGGCCTGGAGCAGATCGGTCACGGACTCTTCCGCACGGTCGAGCACGAACCTGCCTTCCTCAGCGCGGGAGACGTCGTTGATGTCTTCGACCAGCCGGGTCAGCCGAGCCATCTGCTCGGCCATGACGTCGCTGGTGGTGGTGTCCCAGTCGATGACTGCGTCCTGGAGGCCCTCGAGGTAAACGGTGAGCACGGAGATGGGGGTGCGCATCTCGTGGGCCAGGTCGGAGAGCATCTGGCGTCGAGTGTCCTCGGTACGCTGCAGCCGCTCGGCCATGGTGTTGAACGAAGTGGCCAGGGCGTCCACTTCCGCCCCGGCGCCCATGGCCGGGACCCGGGTGTCGTAGCGGCCGCGGGCCATCCTTTGGGCCGCCTCGGTTAGCTTTCCCAGCGGGGTTTGGATGCGGCGGGAGAGCCAGACGGTGGCCAGTAGCGCACAGATCAAGGCGGTGGCCAGGGCCACGGTCAGAGTGATCAGGTTGGTGTCGCGGTAGGCCCGCTCCACGTGCAGCAGTTCCGGAGAGCTCTCGGGGTGCCCGGCCATGACGAGGTGATCGTGGAACAGCGCTGGGCCGACCAGGGAGGCCACCACGATCGCGGCCACGAGGCTGGTGCCCACCACCAGCAACTGGGCGCCCAGAAACCGAGAGGCCAACCCGCGTTCGCGCCGGGGGCTCATCGGGCCACCATCCGGTAACCGACTCCGCGCACGGTGTCGATATAACGGCTTGGGTCCGCGCCGAGCTTGCGGCGCAGGTGCCCGATGTGCACGTCTACGATCCGCTCATCGCCCACCCAGGCTGGGTCCCAGACGGTGTCGATGAGCTGACGGCGCGAGAGCGGTTGGTGCGGGCGGGCGGACAGGGCCGCGAGCAGATCGAACTCGGTGCGGGTCAATGCCACCGGGGTCTCGGCCACCCGGGCCTCGTGGGTGGCGAGGTCGATGACGAGATCCCCGACCACTCGCTCCGGCTCCGGTGGTGCGATCGTGGTGCGGGGCCGGCGCAGCACCGCTTGGACCCGGGCGACGAGCTCACGGACGCTGAAGGGCTTGGTGATGTAGTCATCGGCCCCGACCTCCAGCCCGGCCAGCTTGTCCTCTTCGTCCCCGCGGGCGGTGAGCATCAGCACGTAGCACTCCGAGAAGGCCCGCAGTCGGCGGCACACCTCGATCCCGTCCAGCCCGGGAAGCCCCAGGTCCAGGACGACGACGTCGGGCTCCCGGGTGCGGGCGGCTTGAAGGGCGTCGGGGCCGGTATGGGCGGCGGTGACGTCGAAGCCGGCCCGAGTCAGGTAGGTGGCGACCATTTGGGCCAGGGGCTTCTCGTCGTCCACCACGAGCACACGCCCGGCTGGGGCCGCGGAGTCGGTGCCGGAAGTCATGCCCCTTAGTGTCCCCCGTCGCCTCGGGCAGATCGCCGCCGGGGACCGGATTCTCCACAATCTTCGTCAAACCTTCAAGGGAATCGGACTCTTTCCTGCTCCTGACCCGCCGAAGATGGTTCTGGATCCCCATCTTGCCTGATGACCCGGAAAGGAATTCATGAACACCCTCTCCCGTAGAAGCCTGGTGGTCGGGGGGCTGGGCCTGCTCGGCTCCAGTGCCCTGGCGGCCTGTTCCGCTCCTTCCACCTCCTCCGCGGCCGGCACGGGGTCCAGGGCGGCCTCTGCGGGCGCCGGTCAGCGCGTTGTCGCCAAGACGCTCACCGCCCGGCCGGTGCGCCTGGACCTGGGCGGGCCGACCGTGTCGACATGGGCCTACGGTGACAGCGCCCCCGGTCCGCTCATCCGCGCAACCGCCGGGGACCGCCTGCGGATCACCGTCGACAACCAGTTGCCGGCGCAGACCACCGTGCACTGGCACGGGATTGCCCTGGACCCGGCAGCGGATGGGGTGCCCGGGGTGACCCAGGACCCGATCGCAGCCGGTGCCACCTACACCTACGACTACACCGTCCCGGATCCGGGCACCTATTTTTACCACCCGCACGTCGGGGTGCAGCTGGACCGCGGCCTGTATGCCCCACTGATCATTGATGACCCCCAGGAACCCGGGGACTACGACCACGAGTGGATCCTGGTCCTCGACGACTGGGTCGACGGCACGGGCCGGACCCCCGACGACATCCTGACCACCCTGACCTCCTCAGGGGAGGGTGGCATGGACCACGGAAACATGGGTGGCATGGGTGGCATGGAGGGCATGGACATGTCTTCTGGCTCCTCGGAGGGCATGGCTGGCATGGATCACGGCAACATGAGCGCCGGTGACTCCCCGTACGGCGATGACGCCGGGGACGTGGCCTACCCGCACTACCTGGTCAACGGGCGGGTGCCGGCTGACCCGGAGGTGCTCACTGCGAAGCCGGGCCAACGGGTGCGGCTGCGGATCATCAACGCTGCTGCGGACACCATCTTCACGGTCGCCCTGGGCGGGCACCGGATGACGGTCACCCACACCGACGGGTTCCCCGTGCAGCCGCAGGACACCGATGCCCTCTATCTGGGCATGGGGGAGCGCTACGATGCGACCGTCACCCTGGCCGAGGGTGTCTTCCCGTTCGTGGCCGTGCCGCTGGGCAAGGAGGGGCAGGCCATGAGTCTGGTGCGCACCAGTTCCGGTGCCGCTCCGTCGCCGTCCGTGCGACCGGCGGAGTTGAACAAGCCGGTGCTGGTCGGTGCCCAGCTGAAACCTGCCGACAGCGCCCGGCTCGAAGCCCGGGAACCTGATGTGCGCCTGGAGCTGGCCATGACCGGACAGATGAATCCTTACGAGTGGGGATTCAACGGGGCCCCTTACGGGCAGCACGACCCACTGGAGGTTCAAGAGGGACAGCGGGTGCGGCTTAACGTGGCCAACCACACGATGATGGCCCATCCCTGGCACCTGCACGGGCACACTTTCGCGCTGCCCAACGGCCTGCGCAAGGACACCGTCCTGATCGCCCCGATGCAGTCGATGGCCATCGACGTGCAGGCGGACAATCCCGGGAACTGGCTGATCCACTGCCACAACATCTACCACGCCGAGGCCGGCATGACGACCGAGCTGAGATACCGCCCATGACCGTTGTCACCCGACGCACCTTGTTCTCCGTGGGCCTGGTTGCCGGGACGGGGTGGGCTGTCACCGCCTGCTCACCACAGTCACCACAGTCGGAGTCCTCGTCCTCGTCCGGTAGCGACGGTGGCACCGCCATCACCCACGTGCACGCCATCAGCCGGGACACGGCCACCGGGGTGATCCTGCTGGCCACCCACCAAGGCCTGTTCCTGCTGGAGAACACGGAACTCACCCAGGTCGGCCCGACCGTGGACCTGATGGGCTTCACCTCCACCGGGGACGGACGCTATCTGGCCTCGGGCCACCCCGGACCCGGGGTGGAGTTGCCCGAGCCGCTGGGACTGGTCGAGTCCACCGACGGGGGCCAGACCTGGAGTGTGCTGTCGCGGGCCGGGGAGTCGGACTTCCATGCCCTGACCGCGGGCCCGGATCGGATTCTCGCCTTCGATGGGCAACTGCGCACCAGCACCGATGGGCGCAACTGGAAAACCCTCGCGATCCCCTCCGCCCCGATGGCCCTGGCCATCGCCCCGAGTGGCGGGGCGACGCTGGCCACCACTGAGGAGGGCTTGTTGCGATCCACCGACGGCGGGGTCAACTGGACGAGCGTGGACACCCCGCAGTTGATGTCCCTGGTGGCCTGGGCCGATGACCACACGGTGGTGGGTGCTGGGCCTGGCGGCCGCTTGCTGATCAGCGACGACTCCGGGCAGACCTGGACGGCCACCGGGGAAACCTTCGGGGAGGTCACCGCCCTGGGGGCGAGCATGACCGGCGACGGGGCGGTGGAGACCCTTTTGGTGGCTGGCTCCACCGTCCTGGGCATCACCGACGGAGGAAACACCGTCGAGCAACTGCTGTGACCGGCAACACCGGCACCTTTGCTGCGGAGCAACAGCGGATTCCGCCACGGACGTGGCGGCCTTGCAGACGACGAGGACAGTGACGAGGAGAGCGATGAGCGACCGCCATGGAACCGAAGCCCCCGACCGGGCCACTCCTCCAGAGGATTCCCCCACGCGGGGGCGGCTGGTCGCGATCGACGCTGCCCGGGGGCTGGCGCTGATTGGGTTGACCGCCATCCATTTCCTGCCCGCCTCCGATGAGGAGACACACGAGCCGACCTGGTCCTGGATCCTCTTCGCCGGGGACTCGGCAGCGTTGTTCGCCTTGCTGGCCGGGGTGGGGCTGGCTTTCGGCTCGGGTGGGCGCACCCGTCGGCAGGGGCAGTTGATGACGGCCGCCCGGGTCGGGGTGGCGGTCCGGGCTCTGCTGATCGCCGCAGTGGGCATGTCCATCGGGTACCTGATGCCTGAAGACCCCCCGGCCGTCAACATCTTGGTCTACTACGGGGTGTTCTTCCTGCTGACCATTCCCTTCCTCCACTTACGCCCCGTGACCCTGGTCATGTGCGCGATGCTCTTCGGAGTCGTGGCACCGGTGCTGATGCAGATCCTGCGGGGCCGGTTGCCGGAGTCCACCGCCTACAACCCCACTTTCAACGACGTGGTCACCGATCCCGGGGCGACAGCGGCCCAGCTGTTGCTGACCGGCACGTACCCGGCCCTGCCGTACATGACGTACCTGCTGACCGGCCTGGCCCTGGGGCGTCTGAACCTGCGCAATGTGCAGGTCCAAACCTCGCTGGTGTTGATAGGGGCCGGGTTCGCCGCATTCGCCTACCTGAGCTCCTACGTTCTGCTCTACATTGCCGAGGGCTACCACCAGTTGTTGCCCAGCGTCCCGGAACAGAGCGAGGAAGTGGTGGATGAGATCCTCGTGTGGGGAACCGACGAGGGGCTGCCCACCAGCACCGGGTGGTGGCTGGCCGTCACCACCCCGCACGCGAACATGCCGCTGGCCATTGCCTGGAGCCTGGGGATCGGGCTGGCCGTGCTCGGGACCTTCCTTCTCCTGGCCCGCACGATGGGGCCGTGGCTGCTACCTCTGTCGGCGATGGGAGCGATGACCTTGACCCTCTACTCGGCTCAGCTGGTGCTGCTGTCCTTTGAACTGCACTACGACCAGCCTGAGATCTGGTTCCTGGCCTATCTCCTCCTGGCTGCCCTGTTCGCGGTGGGTTGGCAGCGCGCCTTCGGGCAAGGACCCTTCGAACGACTCGTCAGCATGGCCGCCAAGGGAGCCGGCCGCGCCGCGGTAGGGAACCGGACTCGCCTCGATCCCCACTGACCCCGACACGGAAGATGAACCCCCTCCTACGGGAGAGCCTTCCGGAGAACATGTGGGAAACCACGCACCGATGCTGTCGAAGGACTGCCAGTCTGCGAGAGTCGGATCTGAAGGCGGGGCTCAGAGCCCGGAGTAGGAGTGCAGACCCTCGAACACCGTGTTGACCACGGTGAAGTTGAAGATCACGCAGAGGTAGCCGGTGATCGACAGCCAGGCCGAGCGGGTGCCGGTCCAGCCGCGAGTGGCGCGGGCGTGCATGTAGGCCGCGTAGACCACCCAGATCACGAACGTCCAGACCTCCTTGGGATCCCAGCCCCAGTAGCGGCCCCAGGACTGCTCGGCCCAGATCGCGCCGGCGGCAAGAGTAAAGGTCCAGAACGCGAAGCCGACCGCGTTGAGCCGGAAGGACAGGTTCTCCAGCGCCTGGGAGGAGGGGACCATGGCCAGGAAGCCCATGCCAGGGGCCTCCCCGGACAGGATCGCTCGTTCGCGCCGGGACTGCAGCAGCTGCAGCACGGCCATGGCGAACGTGATGGTGAAGATCCCGGAGGCCGCTACCGCGATGGACACGTGAATCACCAGCCACCAGGACTGCAGCGCGGGGACGAGCGGACCCACCGGGGTGGGGAAGCCGATGGTGGCTGCGCACAGCATGATCACCACAAGCCCGGACACCAGGGTCCCCACGAAGCGCAGATCCCGGGCCAGGAGCGCGGCCAGGTACACCCCGGTCACGACCAGGGCCCCGGTGGTGGCAAATTCGTACATGTTGCCCCACGGCACCCGGCCGGCGGCGATCGCCCGGCTGGCGACCGCGGCGGTGTGGAGGAGGAAGGCCAGGACCATGATGGTCAGAGCCGCCCGCGCCGCGGGGCGGCGTTCCCCGGTGTAGCGCATGGAGGAGTCGGCGACGTGTTCGGCCAGCACGGCTCGGGTAGAAGGCTGGTGTCCGCGGCCGCGTTCACTGGCGCCCAGTCCGGGCCTAGAGTCGTCGGCCTCCTTGGTGGTTCCGGCGGTGCTGTCCACCTGAGCAGGGGCGGTCACCGCGCCCACCAGTTGCTCGTCCCGTCTGCTGTGATGCTCGGCTCGGCGCAGGGTCCTGGAGTGGGAGGCCATGTCCCAGGCGAAGGCCACGAAGGCCACTAGGTAGGTCATGGCGGCCAAGAGCATGAACAGCGCGCTCCAGGTGCCCAGGGTCTCGTTGATGGTCATGGATGCCTGTCCTCTCAGTCGTGGTTAGGCCCGCTCCAGGCCCGATTCGTGCTCCGATGCGCGGCAGGGTCCCCCGGCGGATCCGCGGTTCCCCATTGCTCGGTGAACAGCTCGCTCAGCCGCTGGGCCTCGGTAGCGAGCCGGGGGTCCTCGCCGCGGGCCAGCAATCCGTACTCCAGGACCGTGCAGGCCCCGCCGTTCCTGTCGACGCCCTGCCCCGCGCGCACCCAGACGCGGCGGCGGGAGATGAACATGGACATCAGCAGGCCCGTGAACGCCAGGACGAAGGAGATGAAGGCCCCGAATCGGCCGGGGTCGTAGACGATGTCCAGGCCCACGTAACGCTTGACGTCCAGGAACTCGATCGTGCCTTTGCCCTCGGGCAGCTCGTGCACGGGGTTCGCGGCGTCTATGGCGATCGGTCCGCTCTGGCTGAGCATGCCGTTGAGCTCGGTGAGTTCCTCGACGTCGAGGACGTACACGTTCTGCGGGACCCCGTTGTCCAGCCCCAGGTCCCCGTAGTAGGAGGACAAGATCAGTTGTGGGTTGGCCAGACCCGGGTCCACTGATCGCGGCATCCCGTCCGGTCCGGTGACCGCGGTGGGTAGCAGCAACCCGGTGAAGCCGAGCTGGTCAGGTCGCGCGTCCGGGACCTTCAGCACCAGCGAGGACGTGTAGACCCCGTCGGAGGGGATGGTCACCACGGGGCCTTCGAAGGCGACGTCCCCGTTGCCGTCGGTGACCCGGATCACCGGGGCGTAGCCGTTACCAATGAGGAAAGACTTCACGCCGTTGACGTTCACCGGTGCATTGACCTTCAGGGTCTCCGGCTGCGGCTCCGTACCCGGTTCCTGGACGGTGATCTCCGCGGTGAAGTCCAGGGGTGCCCCGTAGCTGCGCGGGTTCGTGGTGTCCCGGTTGAACACGGCCTCGAAGCGGTCGAGCCGGATCGAGAAGGGCTCGAGCCAGTCGGGGTTGTAGTTGGTGCCGGGGGTGAAGGAGTCGTAGTTGATCAGGGTGTTGGCAAACGACTCGCCCTCCACGAGGATTTTTTGGCCCTTGTAGCCGAAGAGGGAGCCGACGGCCACGGACACCAGCACGCCCAGCAGGGCCAGGTGGAAGACGACGTTGCCGACCTCCTTCCACATGCCGCGCTCGGCGGCCACCGACGGTGCGGCCGTCCCGGCGTCCCGCACGGCCACCCGGTAGCCGCGCCTCCTGAGCAGCCGGGCGGCGTCGGCGACGACGTCGTCGGGGGCCGGTGCCCCGGCGTCGTCGCGCCCGCCCAGGGCGAGGACCCGGTGCTCGGGCAGCCGTTCGAGCCGGCGCGGGGTGCGCGGGGGCTCGGCCCGCCACGCCCGCCAGTGCTTGGCCGCGCGCGGGAGGACGCATCCTACGAGGGAGACGAACAGGAGGATGTAGATCGCGGAGAACCACGCCGAGGAGAAGACGTCGAACAGTTGCAGCCGGTCCAGCCACTCCCCCAGGACGGGGTTGTTGTCGAGGTAGTCCTGGACCGCCGCCGGGTCCTGGATGCGCTGCGGGAAGATGGAGCCCGGCACCGCGGCGACCGCCAGGAGCAGCAGCAGGAACAGGGCGGTGTTCATCTTGGTCAGCTGGGTCCAGGCCCACCGGGCCATGCCGAGGGGTCCGAGGGCGGGGAGCTCGACGTCATTTTTCCCAGGGCCAGCAGCTGAGGAGCCCCCGGCGCCACTGGCGGTGCTGCTCTCTGTGTTGCTGGCGGTGGGGCTCATACCGGCCTTTCTGACCCCGGGACTGGGGCGGGATGGGTTGCCGGCCGTCATGCCGCTTCGGCCACCGTGTCCTCGAGGAGGGTCTCGAGCACGGAGCGGTCGGCGATGCCGAGGATGCGGGCGGCCACCCGCCCCTGGGCGTCGAGCACGAGCGTGGTCGGCACGGCCTGCGGCGGCACGTAGGCGCTCAGCGCCATCAGTACGCCCCCGTCCTTGTCCTCGAAGGAGGGGTAGGGGATCTCGAAGGTGCGCTCGAACGCCTCGGCGGTGGCCCGCTCGTCGCGCAGGTTCACGCCGTAGAACGCGGCCTGCCCGTCGAACCGTTCGGCGAGCTCGCGGAGGTCGGGGGCCTCGACGCGGCACGGGGCGCATCCGGCGTACCAGAAGTTCAGCAGCGCGGGCCGTCCGCGCAGGTCCTCGGCGGAGAGGGTCGTGCCGTCGAAGAGCGTGCCGGTGAACTGGACCGGTTCCCCGCGCTGGTCGGCCGGGTACTCGGAGACCGTGCCGTCCCCGGCGATGTAGCCCTTCTGGTCCCCCGAGTTCGCCTGCTGGGCGAGGGAGTCCTCCTCCGTGCACCCGGCGAGGGCGAGTCCGAGGACGCCCAGGCCCGCGAGGGAGAGCACGCGGCGGCGGGACGGACGGGAGGCGGGCGAGGGGCGGGAGATCATGGGCATTTCACCTGAGGATTGGAATAGGTGTGGGGACGGGAGGGGCAGCGCAGACCCCCCGCCCTGATGGGCAGGGAAGCTGATGGGTTTGGGGAGGTTACCCCGCGGGCTTGCCATGGGAAGGTTCGGGGCCGGCACCCGGCATCGAGGTCCTAGATCCCAGGCAGGCCCAGGATCGGGGGCCACCGTGTAGCCGAAGCCGATTGCGCGGCCGCAACCGTTCTCGACTCCGCGTTGTTTCCCAGCCGACGTGCTGCACCATCATCCACGGAAGTACTACGATGGATAGTAACTGTTCTGGGGGAGGATTTCATATCGCCTCTTTCCTTCTGCAAGAGGGTCGGTTTGCCGGTTCTACGGTCAAGGCGCTGTTGCTGGTGCGCGGCGTTCCGATGATGCCGGAGGGGAAGAATGATCTCTTCCTATGGGCGTTATCGCTGATCACGCGGGACCTCCACCTCTCCGGTCATGGCCTTGGACGCGAGGCTGTTGCGCCATCTCTGCCGCACGCGGCGGCACCAGGAGTGACCGGAGCCCGCAGCAGGTCTAGTCCGTGGCGCGGCCTTGGTGAACGCCAGACCGACGTGCCTCGGGTGACCTTCGGGCACCGCTGGCGCGCGGCTGCCCGGGTCACCTCCGGCTACGTTCACGACCGAAATGCCGATATGAACCCCACAGTGGCCGCGGAACGCCGGTCGCTGATGTTGCGGGAAGCCCGGAAAGTGGGATTGCAGGGCTGGGTAGAAGGGTGCCGGTGCCCAGAATCCGTTTCGCGGCGGGGCCCTACTATGGGGCATAGGAAACGTGGGGAAGCGGCGGCGTTGGACGCGGGAAGGAGACCTCCATGCACCATCTGGGACACCTGGAGTCGGCGATCATGGACCTCATGTGGTCGCGGTCCGCTCCGGCTTCCGTTCGAGAGATTCTGGTCGGCCTGCAACCGGAGCGGGAACTGGCCTACATGACCGTGAAGACCGTCATGGACACCCTCCACCGCAAGGGCTTGTTGATCAGGGAACCCGACGGGCGCGCCTTCCGTTACCGGCCCACCCGCACGCGTGAGCAATACACTGCGGCGCACATGGGGGAGGTCCTGGCCAGTGGCAACGATCGGCGAGCCACGCTGCTGCACTTCCTGGAGCAGATCCCGGCCGAAGACCTTACCCAGCTGCGCGAGGCATTGAACCAGGCGGCAGGGCCGTCGGCCGGGACAACCCCGTGACAACCCCGGTGCTGCTGATCACCTTCGCACTGCTCGCCATCCTGGCGGGTCCGTTGCTGGAGGGCAGGGGTTGGGTCGACCGGTCGCCCCGGTTGGGGATCCTGGTCTGGCAAGCCCTAACCGCCTCGATCGTGGTGAGTGTCATCCTGGCCGGTGTGTCCCTGGCGCTACCAGTGATGCCGGCCCTCAGGGAATTGGCGGATTTCCTGCAAGCCTGCGCGATGGTACTGCGGGCCCAGTACTCCACACCCGGAGGTGCAGCAGTCAGCACGGCAGGGGCAGTGATGGCGTTCGTGCTCGGGGCCCGGGTGCTCTACTGTCTGGCCATCGAGGTGATGTCTGCCCGGCGGGACCGGAAAAAGCACATCGGCTCCCTGTCGTTGGTCTCCCACCGTGATCCGACCACCGATGTGCTGGTGGTCGACCACGCGGTGCCGGCCGCTTACTGTCTGCCCGGGCGTCGCCGCGACATTGTCTTCACGACCGCAGCCCTACGCGTCCTGGACGAACAACAACGTCAGGCGGTGCTGCGCCACGAACTGGCGCACCTGCGCGGGCACCACCATCTGATCCTTATCGGTGCCAATGCGTTGGCGCGGGCCATCCCCCGAGTCCCCATCTTCGCCATGGCGCGAGTGGAGCTGGGCCGGCTGGTGGAACTGGCCGCCGACGACCGAGCGGCCGCCGGCAATGACAGCAGGCTCACCGTGGCCAGTGCCTTGGTGCGACTGGCCGAGGCCGGACATGCTCCCGCCTCTGCCCTGGCTGCCAGCGGTACTGCGACACTGGTACGTGTGCGCCGGTTGGCGGCACCTGCCGCCCCGCTGCACCGGGCACGGGTGGCGCTGACGATGGTCGCGGCCACCGCAATGCTGGCCCTGCCGGTGGCTGTTACTGCAACCCCGGCCCTTGCCACGGTCCAAGCACAGACCTGCCCGGTGGAGTTGACCCAGAGCGTCTGAAGCGCACGGCCGGATGCACCACCCGGTACAGGGGGTAGCGAACGAGTCGGTGAGGAGAACGCCATTGTCGGGGTGGTGATGGCGTTGGCCTCGGTGTCCGTTGTCAATCACAGTCTGCGTCCGCGCAGCGTCCGTTCCCATCGCCCCGGTCCTCGAGTCATAGCCGCGCCGTCGAGAAGCAGTGATCACCGCAGCCGCATGACTGGCGATGGCCTCCATGAAGAAGTCGCCAAGCGGAGTGAGGGGATCAAAATGTTGCAGGTGCAACAGACGTGAGGCCAGCGGTGTGCGCCCTCGTGTCGAGCTGGTGAACGCCACGATGACGCGTGGTGGTCGGTAGCTCCTAGCGCTGTCCCGGTGCGCTCTGTGGTGACCGCCCGCGCCATGGGTTCAGGTCCATGCAGCCCGTGGGGTTGGCAAAGGCGACGTTTGGACTTGGTCTCTCAAACCGTCTACTATGCCACATAGTATTAGATGTCTTGATGGCAGCCAGCCGGAGCCTTTTTCGTGTTCGCGGCCAAGGTTTCGACGCGGGCCGCCGCCGTAGTCATCGACGGAGCCGTCGTCGGCGCCCAGTCGTTGCCATCCCGCCCCAAGAGCCGGGATCCAGCAACGCGGGCAAGGCGCGGATGTCCGAGCAATGATGGCCCACCGTCCCAACATGGCCCCGCCACGTGAACAGACGACGGGCAACATAGGCGGGCAGAGAGTAGAGAGCACTCGCTTCGTAGGCGTCTAGACAGACCGACCAGTCCGTTCCCCTGTCCTCTTTAGGAAAGTAACCTCATGATTCTCAACGCCAACATCGTCGGGAGCCGAAAAACCCGCACCGCCGCGATGGCTGCAGTGACCGCTCTGCTCGTCACCGCCTGCACCCAGCAGGGCACCGAGTCGGGGGAGGCTGCGTCCTCGTCTGGGGAGGAGAATCCGTTCGGACACGTTCACGGCCTGGCGCTGGACCCGGGTACCGATCAGCTGTTGTTGGCAACCCACAATGGATTGTTCGACATCAGCGGAGAGTCACCGGAGAAGATCGGGCCCACCAACGACCTGATGGGTTTTGCCACCGCCGATGCCGGGCGCTATTACGCTTCCGGGCACCCCGGCTCGGGCTCGGATCTGCCTAACCCGCTGGGTCTGGTGGAGTCCACCGACGGCGGGCAAACCTGGCAGGAGCTCTCCCGTCAGGGCGAGTCCGACTTCCACGCGTTGACGGTCTCGGAGGAGGGCGTCATCGGCTTTGACGGCACTCTACGGATGACCACCGACGGGCAGGAGTGGACCGAGGCCAGCGATCAGATTCAGCCGGTCAACCTCGCCGCCTCCACGGACGGGCCGGTCGTGCTGGCCACTACCGAAGACGGCGTGCAACGCTCGGATGACGGCGGGGCCACCTGGGAGCTACCCGAAGGCGCCCCGGTGTTGCTGATCACCGCCTTCGCCGACGCCAACACGGCGGTGGGGGTGGCCCCGGACGGGACCGTGCACGTCAGCCGCGACGCCGGGAAGAGCTGGGAGACGACCGGAGGAACCACCGGCCAACCCTCCGCTGTGGCCGCCAGCACGGACGGCGAGGACGGGTTGCAGATTTGGGTGGCCACTGAGCAGGGCATCGCGTTCTCCGACGATGCCGGGGCCACGTTCTCCACCACCATCCCGGCAGGACAGTAAGCAGCTCCGATGATGAAGGATCTGCGTGTCAGCGGCCGTGCCGCCCGTGAGGGGCGGGGCCGGTGATTCTGCTGAGCGTCGGAGAGTTCTTCGCCCAGAACGTCCAGTCCGGGGCGTTGCTCGTGGCGATCCCCTTGGCGCTGACCGCGGGGATCGTCTCCTTCATCTCCCCGTGCATCCTGCCGCTGGTGCCTGGCTACCTGGGGTACGTCTCGGGGTTGACTGATCCCGCTGCTCCCGGTAATCGGCGCAGAGTCCTGACCGGTGTGGGTCTGTTCATCCTGGGTTTCGCGCTCGTCTTCACCTTCTACGGGGCTGCATTCGGGGCCATCGGCGGGTGGTTGCTGCGGTGGCAGGACGTGATGATCCGCATCCTGGGCGTGTTCGTCATCGGGATGGGCCTGGCCCTGATCGGGCGACTGCCCTTCCTGCAGGCCACGACGAAGCCTTCCTGGCAGCCGCGCCGAGGCCTGGCCGGCTCTCCGTTGCTGGGCGTAGTTTTCGGCCTGGGCTGGACCCCGTGCATGGGACCGACCCTCAGTGCGGTACTGGCCCTGAGCACCACCACTGGCACCGCCTGGCGTGGGGCGCTGCTGGCCTTCGTCTACTGCCTCGGACTCGGCATTCCCTTCGTCATGGTCGCCCTGGGCATCAACTGGGTCTCCAAGACCCTGGCGTTCATCCGCCGGCACATGCGCGCCTTTAACCTCGCCGGTGGCTCCGTGCTGATCCTCGTGGGAGTGCTCATGGTCTCCGGGATCTGGGTGCGCTGGATCTACCAGCTCCAGAACCTTTCCGGCACCTATCTCACGCCCGTCTGATCCCTGGGTCTGGCTGTACGAACCGCAGGGATCGGCAAGGACGTGGCCGGGCCTCTCAAGAAGTGCACCGATGCGCCCCAGACGTTCTCGGTTCTCTGCCCGCAGCGATCCTTCGACAACCACTCACTGTCCAGTCAGCAGCCACGAACCCACCGCACTATCACCGAGGAGCACACATGCCGAAGATCTACCACGACGTCACCGAGATCGTGGGCCGCACCCCGCTCGTCCACCTGAACCGGCTCGACGAGGGCCTGCCCGGCAACGTCGCCGTGAAGCTGGAGTTCTACAGCCCGGCCAACTCCGTCAAGGACCGCATCGGCGTGGCCATCGTCGACGCCGCGGAGAAGTCCGGCCAGCTGAAGCCCGGCGGCACGATCGTCGAGGGCACCTCCGGCAACACCGGCATCGCGCTGGCCATGGTCGGCGCCGCCCGCGGCTACAAGGTCATCCTGACCATGCCCGAGACCATGTCCACGGAGCGCCGGGTCATGCTGCGCGCCTACGGCGCCCAGATCGTGCTCACTCCGGGTGCGGAGGGCATGCGCGGGGCGGTCGAGAAGGCCCAGGAGATCGTGGACAGCACCGAGAACGCCGTGCTGGCCAAGCAGTTCGCCAACGAGGCCAACCCGGCGATCCACTACGCGACCACGGGCCCCGAGATCTGGGAGGACACCGACGGGGCGGTCGACGTCTTCGTCTCCGGGGTGGGCACCGGCGGCACCATCACGGGTGCGGGCCGCTACCTGCGCGAGCAGAAGCCGGACATCCGCCTCGTCGTCGTCGAGCCGGCCGACTCGCCGCTGCTCACCGAGGGCAAGGCCGGTCCGCACAAGATCCAGGGCCTCGGCGCGAACTTCATCCCCGACAACCTCGACCGTGCGATCTACGACGACGTCTACGACGTGACCGTCGAGGACTCCGTGCGGGTCGCCCGCGAGCTCGGCACCAAGGAGGGCATCCTCGGCGGGATCTCCTCGGGCGCCATCGTGTGGGCCGCCCTGCAGGAGGCCGCCAAGGAGGAGAACCGGGACAAGCTGATCGTCGCGGTCGTGTGCGACTTCGGCGAACGCTACATCTCCACCCTGCTCTACGAGGACATCCGCAGCTGAGGCCCCGTATCCGGCTCTGCACACTGTGCCGGGGTTCCGGTGGGCGATGCAGTGCCTGACGGGACCTCGGGGCGATGCTGCTACTGGGTCCATATAAGAACCTGCAAGAGCAGAAGATCACCGTGAACCGGATCTACAGTCGGGCCACCGGTGATGCTCGGCGCAGTCTCGACTACAACATCGTTGTGACCGACGTCTCCGTCTTCATCGCTTTCCTGATCGGCGGGATGGGCCTGCTCTCGGTGGCCGCCGAGCTGCCCCAGTCCTCCGGCGGACTTCTGGAAGCGGTCACGGCCGTGGATCTGAACTTCCTCGGGATCACCGTGATCGCCTTCTTCGCCCTGGCCTGGATGGCTACCGCCGCCGCACGCACGGCCAAACCTTCCCCGGCTCTCCTCCGGTCCCCCAGAGGACAGCGACGGTGAGGCCCCCGCCCGCCCCCCCCTTGTTGACGCCCAGGGGCCCGAGAGGTCAAGACTGACCTGACCAGGCACTACGAGCGATCTGACCATGTACGACGAGAGACGAAGGAGCACGATCATGATGAACGGCGGCGGTATGGGCGGTATGGGGCTGATGTGGATCTTCGGGCTGCTGACGCTCGTGGGGGTGATCGTACTGGTGGTGGTGCTGGTGAAGGCCTCCACCGGCAGGTCCTCGACCACGGGCGGGCCCGACCACAGCCGTGGGGCGAGCACGGGCACCGGCCGGGGGCGGGAGATCCTCGAGGAACGCTACGCCCGCGGCGAGCTGAGCACCGAGGAGTACCGCGAACGTCTCCGGACCCTGGAGGAGGATGGCCGGTGAGCCCGTTGACCCGCCGGCAGCTGCTGGCACTGGGCGCGGCCGGGGCAGGGGCCACCGTCGTGGGCGGGGCCGGGCTGTGGTGGACCACCACCGGCGGCCCCGGCTACACCGGCGGTGAGGACCTGGCCGAACCGGACGTGCTGGCCAGCCGCGACCGCGTGCTGGAACTGGAGCTGACCGCCGCCCCGGCACGGATCCAGGTCGGCGGCCGGGAGGCCTCCGTCCAGGCCTTCAACGGCTCCCTGCCCGGACCGACCCTCCGGGTGGCACCGGGGGACACGATCCGGGTGGCGATGACCAACGAGATGGAGGCCCCGACGAATCTGCACGTGCACGGGCTGCACGTCTCCCCGGAGGGCAACGGCGACAACCCGTTCGTGAGCATCGACCCGGGCGAGTCCTTCGACTACGAGTTCGCCCTGCCCGCCGACCACCCGCCGGGCACCTACTGGTACCACCCGCACCGCCACGGCCACGTGGCCGACCAGGTCGCCGCCGGGCTCTACGGCGCCATCGTCGTGGAGGAGCCCGAGCCGGTCCCGGTCACCCGGGAGCGGGTCATGGTGGTCTCGGACGTGACCCTGGACGCCTCCGGCAACCTCGCCGACGTCTCCCCGATGCAGCAGATGATGGGCCGGGAAGGCGAGGTCGTCCTGGTCAACGGCCAGGTCCGCCCGCAGCTCACCGCCGCCCCCGGGGAACGAGAGCGGTGGCGGATCATCAACGCCTGCCCCTCCCGCTACCTCCGACTGCAATTGGACGGCCAGCAGGTTCGGCTGCTCAGCCGCGACCTCGGGCGCCTGCCGATCCCCGAGGAGATCACCGAAGCGGTCATCGCCCCCGGCAACCGCATCGAACTGCTCGTGGACACCACCGCGGGCTCCGCCACCCTGGTCGCCGCACCGGTGAACCGCGGTGGCATGGACGCCATGATGGACGAGGGCATGATGGGCGGGACCATGATGGGCGACAACGAGCCCGGCAACGACGAACCGATCGAGCTACTCGCCCTCGAGGTGTCCGGGGACCCCGTCGAAACGCCCACACCAGTGCCGGAGGGCCCGGCCCTGCGAGATCTGCGCGAGGAACCGATCACGTCCCGTCACACCCTGGACTTCGCCATGGGCATGGCCGGGGCCATGGGTGGCGGCGGGGCGATGATGGGCGGTGGAGGCGGTGAGGAGGACACCACCATGATGGCCTTCACCATCAACGGCCAGGAGTTCGACCCCGACCGGGTCGACACCCTGGTGGCGGCCGGGACCGTGGAGGAGTGGACCCTGGTCAACTCCAGCCCCATGGACCACCCCGTCCACCTGCACGTGTGGCCCATGCAGGTCGTCCAGGATGGGGACCGCGACCTCGCCGAACCGAGGTGGCAGGACGTGGTCAACGTCCCGGCTTTCGGGGAGGTGAAAGTCCTCATCGCCTTCGAGGACTTCCCCGGGCGCACCGTGTACCACTGCCACATCCTCGACCACGAGGATCAGGGCATGATGGGCACCGTCGAAGCCCGCTGAGGCCGGGCTCCCCGCAGTGCGGCCTCGTTGCGGAGGGCCCCAATGGCCGGTGGCTGCGCCGGGGCGGCCTGGAGTCGGAGGAACGATCCCGGCCTGCGGATGGCCGCTTGCAGAGGCTGGGCTAGCTGGCCGTTGCGGTGCCTTCGTAGATGAACGCGTATGGCTTGGGGATGCCCTCGGCGTAGTGGGTGTTCAGCCGAGTGATCTTCATTCCTGCCGCTTCGATGATTGAGGGGATGTCGCGGTTGAGGTGGCACCCACCACCGATGCGCTGCTGCATGCCGTTGAGACGGTCCTGCCATCGGCGGACGCCGTGTTCCGGTGCCCGACCGTGCTCGGCGAAGTGCAACTGCCCGCCCGGTGCGAGCACGCGTGCCATCTCGCGCACCGCCGCCTCTGGGTCGGGGATGGTGCACAGGCTCCAGGTGCACAGCACCGCATCTGCGGAGTTGTCCTCCAGGGGCAGGTGTTGCCCGTCGAGGCCGACGATCTCCACGGGGACCTCCGAGGCGGCGATCCGTTCCTGAGCCAGGGCGATGCTGCGCTGGGAGGGCTCCACAGCTTGCAATCGGGTCACCTCGGGCGGGAGGAAGGGCAGATTGTGTCCGGTGCCGAACCCGATCTCCACCACCTCGCCCTGCAGGCCTGAGCACACACGCTGTCGGATCTCTCGGATCTGCTTGGCGTTCATCACCACGTCGATGACGTGTGGGAGCACCCGGTCGTCGTAGAAACCCATGCTTTTTCCTTCCCCCCACGTTGCCGCCCATCATCTCAGGTCGTGTCTGTGCCACCATGCCGTGGCCGTTGGCTCAGCTGCACGTGGGTGATGTGCATCATCAACATAGTGGGCGCCATCCTCGGCATGTACCGACGCCTTGGGAGGGGAGATCGGTGCGTGCGACGCCTCAGGAGCCGAGGTAGACGGAGATCGCGGCGAACAGCGCGAATCCGCCGGTGAGCAGGATCGGGCCCCATACGCTGGTGTCGCCTTCGTGGGCTTCGGTGAGCATTTCCTCGACCACCACGCTGGTCAGTGCCCCACCGGTGACCGCCAGGACCGACAGGGTCAGGATTTCCGGGGCCTGGCGCAGGGCGAAGTAGCCCAGGGCCGCCCCGAGCAGGATCGGGGCGGTGAAGCTCAGGGCCATCAGGATTCGGGCGCGCCGGGGGATCTGAGCCCGGCGCAGCGTGGCGATCGCCGCGAAGCCCTCCGGGACATCGGCCGGGACCTGGCCCAGGGCCAGCAGCAGGCCCAGGGACGGGTTCAGGACGGTGGCGGTGCCGATCATCACCCCGTCGCTGAACAGGTCCAGGGACACTCCGCTGAAGATCGCCAGAGGGCCGCTGCTTTCTTCTCCTGCTCCGAGGCGTCGCCGGATGGAGCCGATGGCTCGTTCGATGCCCATGAAGGATGCTCCGCCGCCCATGAACGCGAGGATCGGCACCCACGGTGGGGAGGCGCCCAGGGCTTCGGGCATCAGCTCGAGGCCGACCACGGCCATCACGATGCCCGCGGCCAGATGCAGCGCCAGGGACAAGGCCCGTTCGGAGACATCCACCATCTCCGCGGCCAGTCCGCCCAGAAAGTTCCCCGCCGCCGGCAACGCGGCCAAAGCCAACACCAGCACAAAACCTTCCACGGGCCACCCCTTCAGGCTTGAACGACGACGGCGGGATCTGTCCGGGGCCAACCACGTCCGGACCGGCTGGTCCGGACGTGCACAGTCTGGCAGCCGGGAATCGGGATGTCCCGGCCCCTATGGCTTCCCGGAGGCGAGCAGAATCACATCGTCGCGGGCGAACCAATCAGGTTTGGGCGATAACATCGAACAATGACGAAAACCAGTTGTGCGACTGGCCTGGACCCGGCCGTGGCCCTGTTCCACTCCCTGTCCGACCCCACCCGCCTGACCATCGTGGCCCGTCTGGCTCAAGGTGAGGCCCGGGTGCGGGACCTGGTCGAGCAGACCGGGCTAGCCCAATCCACCGTCTCGGCCCATGTGTCCTGCCTGCGCGAGTGCGGGCTGGTGGCCGGGCGCACCGAGGGTCGCCAGACCTTTTACGCCCTGGCCCGCCCGGAGCTGATGGACCTGCTGGCCACCGCCGAGACCCTGTTGGCGGCCACCGGTTCGAAGGTGGCGCTCTGCCTCACCTACGGCACGTCCACGGAAGAAGACTGATGAGCAACCCCACCACCGACTTGTCCCCGACCGAGACCGAAGCCCTCACTCGTCGCGGGCTGCGCCTGGCCCAGTTCACCGTCGGCTACAACGTCATCGAAGGCATCGTGGCCGTCACCGCGGGGCTGATGGCGGGACTGGTCTCGGTGGTCGGTTTCGGCATTGATTCGGGCATCGAGTCCATCGCCGCGGTGCTGGTCGCTCTGCGCCTGTCTGCCCGGCTGCGCCACGGCGAGGCCGACGAACGCAAGGAGCGGGTCACGCTCAAGCTCGTGGCGGTGACCTTTTTCATCCTCGCCGCCTACGTCACCTACGAGGGCATCCGGTCCCTGCTCGAGGGCGAGACCCCGGAGTCATCCCCGGTGAGCGTCGTCGTCCTGGTGCTTTCGCTGATCATCATGCCGATCCTGGCCGCAGCCAAGAAGAAGGTCGGCACGGCCCTGGGTGACAACCTCATCCTGGCCGATGCCGCCGAGACCAGGATTTGCGTGCTGCTGTCGGTCTCCACGCTGGCCGGGCTGATCATCTTCGCTCTGACCGGGGCGGCGTGGGTGGACCCGGTGGCCGGGTTCATCATCGCCGCCTTCGCTCTCCACGAGGGCAAGGAGGCCTGGGAGGGCGAACTCGTCGAGGGCGGCGACTGACCAACACGCTCTTCCTTCAGAGACAAGGCGAGACCGCCCATCGGGTCTGGCAGCAGCACCTGCTACTGGACGGCACCGAACAACAGCGGAGGGGCCCTGTCAATGGCAAGGCCCCTCCGCTGTCCCCGGCGAGGTCATGCCTCCGGTGACACGGCGCCCTCCAAATGTTGCAGGGTTTATGCGTTGCGGTAGGGGTGTTTTGGTAGGACGTTTCCGCAGTGAGACCTTGACCTTCCCCTGCAGGGCAAGGTGCAGGCTGGGTGCCTCAGGACATAGAAGGCTCCCTCGGGGCTTTCCTCACGGACTTATGGAGGCCGGTCATGCCTGAAGTTGGAACGTACGAGGTGGATCTGGCGATCATCGGTTCTGGTGGTGGTGCTTTCGCCGCCGCGATCCGGGCCACCAATCTGGGCCAGCGGGTGGTGATGATCGAGCGGTCCACTGTCGGGGGGACCTGTGTGAACACCGGGTGCGTGCCGTCGAAGGCGCTGCTGGCCGCCGCCGAGGCGAGGCACACGACAATGGATGCTGCCCGGTATCCCGGGATCACGGCCTCCACAGGTCCGGTGGACATGCCCGGTCTGATCGCCGGCAAGGACGCCCTGGTGGAGGGGATGCGTGCGGAGAAGTACGTGGATCTGGTCGGGGAGTACGGCTGGGACCTGGTTACGGGTGAGGCGGTGTTCACCGGCACCGCTGAGGACCCGGCGCTTGAGGTCACCGGAGCCGACGATGCCCGCCGACAGGTGCGGGCGGCCCACTACCTGGTGGCCACCGGCTCCACCCCGATCGTCCCGGACATCGAGGGCCTGGAGCAGGTGAAGTATCTGACTTCCACCACCGCCATGGAGTTGGAGGAAGTGCCCGAGTCGCTGCTGATCATCGGTGGCGGGTACGTGGCGATGGAGCAGGCCCAGCTCTTCGCCCGTTTGGGCTCGGCGGTGACCATGGTCGTCCGCTCCCGCCTGGCTGCCCACGAGGAGCCGGAGGTCTCCCGGACGCTGATGGGGGTGTTCGCCGAGGAGGGCATCCGGGTGATCCGCCGCACCACTGTCTCGGCGGTGGCCTCCGATCCGGACACCGGGGAAGTGATCGCCACCTCCACAGGCCCCGGCGGGCAAGAGACGCTGCGGGGGGCCAGGCTCATGGTCGCGGTCGGGCGCCGGGCGGTCACGGACGGGTTGGACCTCGAGGCGGTCGGGGTGGACACCGGTGAGCATGGGGAGATCGTCGTGGATACCCGGATGGGCACCTCCAATCGGCGGGTGTGGGCGGCCGGGGACGTGACCGGTCACCCGCAGTACGTCTACGTCGCTTCAGCCCACGGGGTCACCGCGGTGGAGAACGCGTTCAACCACACCGGCCAAGAGGTCGACTACACCCACTTGCCGAGGGTCACCTTCACCACCCCGGCCGTGGGGGCGGTGGGGATGACCGACAAACAGGCGAGGGCGGCCGGCATCATGTGCAAATGCCGGGTCCTGCCCCTGGAATACGTGCCGAGGGCGCTGGTCAACCGCGACACCCGTGGGTTCATCAAGATCGTCGCCGAGGCGAACACCGGGCGGATCCTCGGGATCACCGCGGTCGCCAAAGACGCCGGGGAGCTGGCTGCGGCCGGGGTCTACGTCGTGTCCGCGGGCATGACGGTGGACCAGCTCGCCACCCTATGGTGCCCGTACCTGACCATGGCCGAAGGCCTGAAGATCGCAGCCCAGTCCTTCCGCACCGACGTGTCCAAACTGTCCTGCTGCGCCGCGTGAACCCCGGCCTGTCACAGTGGGGCGGGCCCTCCCTCTACGGGGCGAACGAGACACCTTGATCGTCGGTGCCGCCCGGAGGCCCGGGATTCAACAGTCGCTACGCGGAAGGGATGCTCATGGCTGAGCGGTTGGTCGTCATCGGTGGGGATGCTGCGGGGATGAGCGCGGCCTCAGCCGCACGCCGCCAGGTCCCCCCCGGACCAGTTGGAGATCGTGGCCTTCGAACGCGGTCACTACACCTCCTATTCGGCCTGCGGGATCCCGTACTTCATCGGCAAGGACGTCGCCGACGCCACCACCCTGATCGCGCGCACTCCTGAGCAGTTCCGCGACAACCAGGGCATCGATGCCCGGATCGGGCACGAGGTCCTGGAGATCAACCTTCACCGGCGGGCCGTGCTCGTGCGCGAGCTGCCCACGGGACGGGAGATCTGGGAGGAATTCGATCAGCTCATGATCGCCACCGGCGCCACCCCGACCCGCCCTCCGCTGCCCGGGATCGAGGCCCAGGGCATCCACGGGGTGCAGACCCTCGACGACGGCCTCGCCCTGCGGGCGGTGCTGGAGCGGGAACGGCCGGGCCGGGCGGTGGTCGTCGGGGCCGGCTACATCGGCCTGGAGCTGGCCGAGGCCCTGTCCGCATGGGGCGTGCAGATCACCGTGATCGGGCGCCCCCCGGCCCCGCTGCCGGGCTTGGACCCGGACATGGGCGCGCTCATCGCCTCCGCAATGGAGGGCTTCGGGATGGACGTGCGGATGGAGGAGACAGTCACCGGCTTCGACACCCACAACGGCCAGGTCGCCGCGGTGGTGACCGATCAAGCCACCATCCCGACCGATCTGGTGATCCTGGGTCTGGGGGTGGCCCCGAACACGGCCCTGGCCGCCCAGGCCGGGATTCCCCTCGGGTCCAGCGGGGCGGTCGCGGTGGACCGCAGACTGCGCACCGGCATCGAGGGGGTGTGGGCGGGAGGGGACTGCGTGGAGAAGTTCCACCGCGTCTCCCGCCGCCACGTGACGCTGCCGCTGGGCACGCACGCGAACAAGGAGGGCCGTACCGCCGGGATCAACCTCGGCGGCGGCTACGCCACCTTCCCCGGAGTGCTGGGCACGGCCGTGACCAAGATCTGCGACGTCGAAGTCGGACGCACCGGGCTCGGGGAGTCTGAGGCGCAGGCGGCCGGGTTCGATCCCATCACCGCCGTGGTCGACTCCACCACCCGGGCCGGCTACTACCCCGGGGCCAAACCGATCCGTACCAAACTCATCGCCGAACGCGGCACCGGACGGCTGCTCGGAGCCCAGATCGTCGGGGAGGAAGGCGCGGCCAAACGCATCGACGTGCTTTCCGTGGCGCTGTGGCACGAGACCCCGGTGGAGGAGCTGCTGAACATCGACCTGTCCTACGCCCCACCGTTCTCCCCGGTGTGGGATCCGGTGCTGATCGCCGCCCGCAAGGCCTGGCAGGCCGTGGAGGCCGACCGATCCCGCACCGAACCCGGGTGACCACCGGGGACGGGGCCGTCCCCGTCGCGCAAGGTTCAGACAGCGCCCTGCGTCCTGCGCCAGCACCTTCCTCTACCGTGGAAGACCAAGGATCAGTCCAGGATCGAGGTGCACCGTGCGTATCGGTGAAGCGGCCGCAGCCGCCGACATGACCACCAAGGCCCTGCGGTTCTACGAGCAGCAAGGACTACTCCCCTCGGTGCACCGCTGTCCCAACGGATACCGCGACTACCCACCAGAGACCGTGGCCCGACTGGAATTCATCCGCCGCAGCAAGGTCGCCGGGCTCACCCTGGCCGAGATCCGCGAGATCCTGCAGGTCCGCGACGCCGGTCAGGCCCCCTGCACCCACGTAGCCGCCCAGCTGGCCCAGCAACTGACCCGCCTCGATCAGCAAATCGCTGAACTCACCGCTCTGCGGGCCTCCGTGGCCGACTACCACCAGATCGCCGCCCAGGGGGACCCCGCCCAGTGCGACGCCGAGCAGATCTGCAGCTACCTCTGAGGTCACCCCTGATGTTCAGATGTGGATGAACACAGCGATGAACCCGAAGAGCGCTACCACCGCTTTACATATGGCCCGTCTATCGGACAGTCAGGTAATCGTTGTAGCAGCTCAGGCGGTCTCTTCGCCCTGGTCGTCGACCTCATCGATCCACGGCGGCGGCTCGTCGCGGCCCTGCTCCTCGTCCTTCTCGGCGTCTTCCGGTGCCTTCTGCACGATGCCCTGCGCGTGGTGCGTGGGCGCGTAGATCGCATAGAGGCGCAGGGGCTCGTCCCCGGTATTCTCCACGTCGTGCCACGTGCCGGCGGGCACTTGGATGCTCCAGCCGTCCTCGACGTCTTGCTGGAACGAGAGATCGTCCTTCGAGGGCCCCATCTTCGCGCGACCCTTGCCTGCGTCGATGCGCAGGAACTGGTCGGTGCCGTGATGCACCTCGAGACCAATCGCTCCGCCGGGCTCGATCGACATGAGCGTCACCTGCAGGTGCTTGCCCGTCCAGGCGACGCGGCGGTAGTCAGCGTTCTCCGTCGTAGCGCTCTCGATATCGAACGCGTTCGGCTTCGGCCCGTTGTCGGTGATGTCCATGACCGCATTCTGTACCTCTCCCCGGAGGATCACCAGGGTGGAGAACCGTCCGACGCCGATCCACTTGTCCCCGCGGCGCCCGGTGGTGGGGAGTGAACACACAGTGTCGGTGATCTTCTCGTCGCCGGTCCGAGGCACCCGGACTTACATCAGCTTGCCGATGACCACTCGGTCGGGTGCCCAAGGCCGGTGACAAGCCCACGAATGTGCTCCTCGATCACCGGGGATCAGCTCCAGAGGGGTCCGGTCATGGAGCGGCGAGGTCAGGCTAGATGACCTGGGCGTGTCGGGGGGCCACCGGCTACCGGCGGATCCGGGAGCTACCGCAAGTGAGGAGCGCCTGAGTTCGTCGGTGCCTTTGGAGTGCATCGGGAAGTGGGTGCTGTGCGGGATCTCGGCCAGTTCCACCGCGTGTTCGGTCAGGTGTCCCAGGTAAGACAGATCGTCGTTCTGCTTCCCGTACATGAACACCCGCGGAAATGGCAGAGCGAGGCCCTTCTTGGAAACATGTGCCCGGACGAGGTGACCAAGTTGTGCGGATCGTCGTATGTGCGCCGATCATCGCTAGGCGAGTCGCTCCGGTCATGCCGTCGCCGTCACTGGTTCGAGGGACGTAGGTCCGCCTCGGCTCAGCGCGCGGCGCCCCGGGCCGGTGCCAGTGAGCCAACTACGCTTGAGCTCCCAGCAGTTCACCGCAGCAGAGGAGCGCACCCGTGTCCGTGGAGATTACCGAAGTCGGTGTCGTGGTGGCTGCTGGCCAGCCTGTCGACTACGCCACCGCCTACACCTGGGCAGTGGACAACCCCGAGAAGATCACCTCGCTGGTGGAGGACACCAAGGCGTTCGTCACGGTGATCGCCGACGCCGAGACCGCCCCGCTCGAACGACAGCAGTCCGCGGTGCGCTAGGCGTTCACCGCTGGCCGACCCAAGCAGCCCGGGGATTCCTGGAGTTCCTGAGTACCGGCCGGTGACACGGCGAAGCCCCGCCCTCCTGTTCCCTGCCGGGACGAGGAGAAGCGGGGCTTCGTGCTGATGGGGGATCAGCTCTCGCAGGCCACGCCGTCGCCATCACGGTCGAGCTTCGGGGCGTAGCCCGGGGACCCGGCGTAGAGCGGAGCCGCACCAGCGGCCTTGGCCGCAGAACAGTTGGCGAACCCGCCGGCCGGGCCGGCCGGAGCAGCTGGCGCTGCGGGCACCGGCTCGGGCTTCGGAGCGGGAGCGACCGGGGCCGGTGCCACCGGGGCGGGCTCGGGCACGACCGGCTCGGGCACCACCGGGGCCGGCTCAGGGGCCTTTCGCACCGGGGCGGGTGCCGGCTCGGGCGCCTCCACGACCGGGGCCGGGGCGTTGGCGTCGATGTCGGTGAGGACCGCGGCGGTCGGGAGCTCCTGGCCCTCGCAGTCGGCGAGGACCTCGGTCATGGCGGTCTTCTCCGGGACGGTGACCCACAGCTCGTACTTGGCCTTCACTGCGATCTGGATGGCGACGAACTCGCAGCGGAAGTCCACGTTCGGTGGCAACCACTGATCGGCGGGCTTGTCGGACTTCGCCTGGTTGGTCGGCCCGTCCACCGCCAGCAGGTTCAACGGGTCATTGGCCAGCTCCACGCGCTGGTCCTGTGAGAGGTTGCGGGCCCCGGTGATCCAGGCGTTGCCGAGCGACACCACGTGGTCAATCTGCACGTCGGAGGAGGTGGCCGGTCCGCGCACGAAGTTGATCGTGGTGTCGGTGTAGGGGTCCGGGTTCAGCACCCCGGAGTCGACCTTGCACCCGTCGGCGGAGACGACGTCGTCGAGGTCGCGGTGGAGGATTTCCTGGCGGGTGTCCTCGCAGTCGCCGTCAGCGTCGATCCACCCACCGAACAGACGATCACGGTCGTAGTCGGACATGGTGCCCCGGGCGGCGACCTTCAGCCCATTGAGCGCCGTCAAAGCCTCGGAAGAGGCGGCCGCGGGCGCGGCCGGGCTCTGAGCCGGAGTGGTCGCGGGCTCCGCAGACGCGCTGGAAGCCGTGGGAGAGGACGAGGCCGTGCTCGCAGCGGTGGCGGGACTGCCACCGGGGTCGGCCGGGGCGCTGGTGCAGCCGGTGAGCAGGGCCAGGGCCATGGCCGCCGAGGTCCAGGCCGCGGCGGTGCGGCCGCGGGCGCGGCGGGAGGCGGAGAGGAAGAGGGGCATGTCGCTCCTGGGGGAGGGGCCGGGTCATCTCGGGGATCACGGAGGTACCCGGCACGGGGGATCGAGGCGTCTCTCATCTTCCTACCGGCCGGTCACCAAAGCGAACAGGCCGCGGATGTGACGGTCCAGCCGCAGAACGTCACCACCACAGGCTCTCGTGCGGCCCTGTAACGGCCTGCCGTCGCCAGCTATCGGTGGGAGGAGGCCAGCTGAGGGTCACCGGGCGAGAGTGCGGTGTCCCGGAGCGAAGGGACGCCCCCACCATCGCTGGTGCAGACGACCGAGCAGGGAGAGGGCTCCGAGGCATCGCGGGCGGCAAGGTCGCGCCACCAGCATTCCCTCGAGGCGCCGGAGACAGGGCTCCGGCGACGGTGGGCAGCGCCTCCGTAGGCTGGACGTATGCGAAAGAGAACACCATGAGTGAGCCGCTGGTCCACATCGACGATTTCCGGATGACCTTCGGGAACACCACCGTCATCAACGACCTGTCTTTCGACGTGCACGCGGGGGAGACCTTCGGGTTCCTCGGCTCCAACGGGTCCGGGAAGACCACGACCCTGCGAGCTCTGTTGGGGATCTATCAGCCCACGGCCGGGGTCCTGCACATCAACGGCAAGACCTTCGAGCCCGCCGACGGTGCCCGGCTCGGGTACCTGCCGGAGGAGCGGGGGCTGTACAAGAAGGAGCCGGTGCTCGAGACCATGGCCTACTTCGGCCGCCTCAAAGGCCTCGACAAGACCAAGGCCAGGTCCTGGTCACTGGAGTACCTCGAACGGGTCGGGCTGGCAGACAAGGCCCAAGTGCGGTTGGACAAGCTTTCTGGGGGCCAGCAGCAGAAGGTACAGCTGGGGGTGACAATCATGAACACCCCGGAACTGCTGATCCTGGACGAGCCGACCAAGGGCTTTGATCCGGTTAATCGGCGGTTGCTGATGGACATCATCGAAGACCAGCAAAAGGCCGGGGCGACGGTGGTGATGGTGACCCACCAGATGGAAGAGGTCGAGAGGCTCTGTGGCCGGGTGATCCTGCTCAAGGACGGCACCTCCCACGCCTACGGCACCGTCCGAGACGTGCAGGAGCAGTTCGGCGGCACCACCTACCGGGTCACTCACACCGGTGTGGTACCAGCCTCACACCACTACACCGTCGTGAGCAGCCAGCCAGTGGGGGAGGGGCAGGTGTCCGAGCTCGCCCCGGCGCCGGGTGCCGATGAGACCACGGTGCTCACCGAGCTGGTGGGCGCCGGGGTGCCGGTGTCCGGGTTCACCACCGCCCGCACGTCGCTGGAGGAGGTCTTCATCCGGGTCTACGGCGCCGACAGCCTCGAGGACGCTACCCAGCCCGAGAGCGTGGGGGTGGGGGCCTGATGGCGCAGCACAATCTCTCCACTGTCGTCGGGTTCGAGTTCATCCGGACCGTGCGCAAGCGAGGGTTCTGGATCGCGGTCCTGGCGGTGCCGGTGGTCATCGCGATCATCTTCGCCCTGTCGTTCACCTCCAACTCCTCAATCAGCGACTCCGCAGACGCCCAGGCCGAGGCGGACATCTCCTTCGCCTACACGGACGCCTCCGGGACGATCCCGGACGAGTTGGCTACCGCCTACGGTGGCGAAGTTGCCACCGCCCCCGCTGCGGCGATCGAGGCGGTGAAGGCCGGGGAGCTGGACGCCTACTTCGCCTACCCGGTCGATCCGTCTGCGGAGCCGATCGAGGTGACCGGGGCGGACCGGGGGCTCTTCGACAACGGGACCTATGAGGCGGTGGCCGAGTCCCTGCTGACCACCGCCGCCCAGGCCCAGATAGGGGACCCGGGGCTGGCCGCGGCCGCGGCCGGCGAGCTCAGCGTGGAGTCCACGATCTTCCGGGACGGGGAGGTCACCGGCGGGTTCAGCGAAGCGATCGCCCCGTTGGGGCTGCTGGTGGTGTTCTTCCTGGTGATCGTGATGCTCTCGAACCAGATGCTCAACTCCACCCTGGAGGAGAAGGAGAACCGGGTCACCGAGATGATCCTCACCACCGTCAACCCCACCACCCTGGTGATGGGCAAGATCCTGGCGGTCTTCGCCGTGGGGGCGGTGCAGATCTTGGTGCTGCTGGCCCCGGTGGTGATCGGCTACATCTTCTTCCGCGACCGAATGAACATCCCCGACCTCGACCTGAGCCAGCTCCCGTTGGATGCGGGGACCATGGCCGTGGCGGTGGCGCTGCTGATCGGTGGGTTCGTGCTGTTCACCGGGGTGCTGGTGGCGATCGGGGCGATCATGCCCACCGCCAAGGACGCCGGGGTGATCTTCGGGCCGCTGATCTTCGCGATGTTCATCCCGTTCTACGCCATCAGCCTCATCATCTCCGACCCCGATGCGCTGATCGTCCAAGTCTTCACGTTCTTCCCGCTCACCGCACCGGTGACCGCGATGCTGCGCAACGGCTTCGGCACCCTCGACCCGCTCACCGCCGGGATCGTGCTCACCGAGCTGTTCGTGTTCGGGGTGCTGGTGCTGAGGGTCGCGGTGCAGCTGTTCCGCTACGGCTCCATCGCCTACACCGACAAGCTCAACCCCCGAGCTGTGCTGGGGCGCCGGCGCCCGGCTACGGCAAAGAATTAACGCCCATAGCCGCCTTCCTGGCTGGTGGACGGCCAACGGCTCAGCGGATTGCTAGATCACTCGGGACTGCCGCGCAATCAGGTTTCGTTGATCTGACTTGCCTGTGGGCGGGTCCAGCCGAGGTCCGTGGGCGCCGCTGTGCAGGTTCTGCTCAGCCCGTGAACGCTGAGCATCAGGACACTTTGTCCTGATGACTTTACATAATACCAGTTATCGGACAACGGTCAGAGGGGAGTTGTCGCATCTGATGCAACGACTCGTCCCACCCTGCCTACGGGC
This sequence comes from Kocuria oceani, assembly GCF_029524215.1. Taxonomy (NCBI): domain Bacteria; kingdom Bacillati; phylum Actinomycetota; class Actinomycetes; order Micrococcales; family Micrococcaceae; genus Kocuria; species Kocuria oceani. The sequence continues at coordinate 79,283 of NZ_JARAMH010000015.1, forward strand.
GTCCGTCGATGCCGTGTCCGCGTAAGGCGTGTCTATGCAATCTGTGCCGTCTATGCCCAGCGCAGTCCGAGCATGGTGAGTGCCTGCTGGAGCTGCGGGGTGTCCGGGCTCAGGTCGAACTCCTCGAGCTTGAGCAGGTGTGAGCTGATCCGCGAGTCGTGGGGCTGCTCGTAGAGGCACCACAGGTCCAGTTCGTCGCCGTGGCGGGAGGCGAACTGGATGCCGTCGATGCCTTCCTGGAGGTACAGGTGGGCGGAGACGGATTGGGTGATGGATCGGGCTCCGGCGTTCTTGAGCAGCCCGGCGTCGAAGTCGTCGTAGCCGGCGTCCAGCGCGTCGCCGACGAACCGGGGGTAAAGGGCGGCGACGGTCTTGGCCGCACTCACCCGGCAGTACCGACCGCTCAGCACGGCGGAGGCGGCGCAGCGGGGCTCCAACCATGCCGGATCCAGGGTCCCTGGGGTCGTGGTGGGATACGCCCGGGCGTCCTGGGGGTCTTCGTCGATCTCCGTCAGGGCCGCGGCCAGGTGCTTGTCCTTACGTGCGAAGGCCAGGACCTCGAGCAGGCACGCCAGCAGGGACTCGCCCAGGTACAAGGTGCGGAACGTCCCGTGAGGGTCGTCCCAGCGGCCGTGGAAGCGCCCATCGGTGGCGTGTTCCCAGCCACTCCAGGCCAGCGGCTCGGGGCGGTACCCGACTCTGAACACCGGTTCCTGCGGGGCGTCGGTGATAGCCAGGCCCACCGTCATCGCGCCGAGGCGACGAAGGCCCGGGCCGCGGCGGTGACCTCGGGCACCGTGCGCTCCGGGTCGCCTTCCCGCAGCAGCCGGGCTGGGGCGCGGTCGCCCAGTTGCGGATTCATGCCGGTGAACCAGGCCTGGACCACCCCGGGGGCTTCGCGTTCGGCCAGCAGGGCGGCGATGTAGTAGGCATCGCGCAGCCGCTGTTTGACGGCCTCGGAGCCGGGCTCCCGTGTGCCGTCGACCCACTCCCGAACCGCACGGGTCTCTTTCACACCCCCGAGGTAGGCCACCAGGCGCGCACCCAGGATCTCACGCAATCCTTCGACGACCTGCGGAATGGACCACCGTTGCGAATCAACGTGGGCCTGAAGACCGGTACGCGGTGCCATGGGAGCAGTGGACATACCTCCATGATGCCCCCTTCCTCGCCAAATCCCCAGCACAATCCCCTATCAAATACCACCCCCAGCGACACCTCTCGTCCCTCTCTGCACCGCCGGCGCGGCGGGACAAATGCGATGGGGCCGCTCGGTCGGGTGCCACACCCGGTAGGGGTTGGGTTCGGAACGGTGCGGCCGCGGTCCTTGTGACCACAGGTGCGAGCACGGTAGGAACGACACCAGGGACGCTCGACGGGGAGCACCCGGAATGGGCAAGATCCATGGCCCTCCCCTACCCCGAACGGTGAACCGGGCCGCTCACGGTAGCCAGCCCCGCCGCGGTGCCCCAGCACCAGAAGAACATCCCTCGCCAGCCCCCAAGTGCTCCGGTGCTGTTCCGGCCAGGGGGTGTAGAACTGCCCGCCACAACGGAAAGCGATCGATGAACTCCACCAACCATGACCCCGGTACCTCCACACCGGATGACGAGAACCCACAGGACCGACCCACCTCGGACGCCACCACATCGGATGGGCTGGTCGATGCGGACACGGCCGAGAAGTTCCAGCAGGCCGTCGAACACCGCTTGAGCGAGCCGTCCCATGAAGAACCCGGCACCGAGGAGGAGCAGGCCGCTGACGCGGACCCGGACGAGGACAACCCGGTGTCCGTGGACAACCCGGAGTAATCCCTCACGTTCCTGCCCCTGGGGTTCTCCGCCCAGAGGCAGGGCGGGGCGCCACCACGTGGCGCGAGCCCCAGGCGGCGGGCCTGCACCGCGGGGCGCTCAGCACACCTGCCGGTGTCGGGGCGGGTCCGTGAGGTGAGAGCATCAGTGTCGTGCGCAGTTTCGGTGTCGAAGAAGAGCTCCTGCTGATCGAGTCGTCCTCCCTGCAGCTGATGCCGGTCGGGCAGTACGTGGTGGATCACCACGAGGAGCCCACCGCCACCGGGCACCGGCTCAGCGCGGAGTTCCAGCAAGAACAACTGGAAGTCATCAACCCCCCGTGCACCACTCTGGACGAGCAACTGGCCACCATCCGCACCGGGCGCACCCTGGCCGATACCGCCGCCCGAGAAGTCGGCGGGCGGGTGGTGGCGCTGGCCACCGCACCGGCCCCGGCCACCACCCACCTGGTCGCTGATCACCGTTTCGAACAGATCGCGGCCTGGGGCGGAATCACCGCCCGCCAGCAACTGACCGGTGGTTTCCACGTCCACGTCCAGATCGACTCCCGCGAAGAAGGCGTCGCGATTCTGGACCGGATCCGGATCTGGTTGCCGAGCCTGCTGGCGATCAGCAGCAACTCCCCGTTCTGGAACGGGGCCGACACCGGCTTCCACAGCTACCGGTACCAGCTCATGAACCGGTGGCCGGCTGCCGGGCCGAACGAGATCTTCGGCTCGGCGGCCGACTACGACCGCCACTGCCAGCAGCTGCTGGCCTCCCGGGCACTGCTGGACGCGGGCATGCTCTACTTCGACGCCCGTCTGAGCGCACATCACCCCACCGTGGAAATCCGAGTGGCTGATGTCTGCTGGGAGCCTGAGCACGCCGCGGTGCTCGCGACCCTGGTGCGGGCCCTGGCCGAGACCAGCGCCCGCCGCTGGCGGGCAGGACACCCGCCTCCCCCGGTGTCCGCCGGTGTGCTGCGGGCGTGGATGTGGCAGGCCAGCCGCTGCGGGCTGGAGAGCTACCTGGTCAACCCACACACCGGCACTCCCGCCCCCGCCGGAGACGTGGTGAGCCACCTGCTGGAACACCTGCACCCGGTGCTCACCGAATACGGCGAACACGACACGGTGCAGACCGTGCTCACCACCATTCTGCGAGAAGGCACCGGAGCCCACCACCAACGCCAAACCCATCACTCCGGCCAAGGCCTTACCGGAATTATCCACGCGGCACTGGCCGCCGCACCCCAGTGATCCTCAGGCGCGAACCGACACTGAATCGGAGCTTGAGTCCCCTTCCCAAGTCTCGCTCGCACCTGCTGACGAACCGATGACGCTCACATCAAGAGGGACCATCAGGCAGGCCAGCCGGTCCAGGTCCTGGGTGGAGGCGCGCGCGCACCAACCTCCGGATCAGGGTGCGCGGTGAAACCACCGTGGTCGGTGGCGGCAACAGTTCAGGGCGGGGGCGGTCGAGGGACTCTCCACGTCGCAGGAGATCTCTAGGATCGAAGCCAAGACGATGGATGTCCCACTGTGCGGGCTCCGCGTCCATCATCGACGGGGCGCGACACGGGCCCACGACAGAAGTGACCGATGGCCACCGGGAGGGAGGAATCGTATGCTGCGCGTCCTCATCCCCTACACCTTGTTCTGGGTCCGCCTCGGATACCGCATCTGGCACGGAGCCGCTTACTGGTTCCTGCGCATCATCCCGATGCCGCCCCTGGTACGTCATCACCTGGCCGGTGCCGCGGCACTGATCCCTTACCTGTGGATCGTGTGGGGCTTCACCCTGGTCCTCGACTTCACCTGGCGAGCCCATGTGATCGCCGGGCTGATCACCGCGTGGATGCTGCTGATCGTCCATCGGGTGGAGGTGGCCCGTGCAAGCCGATGATGTTGCCCGCTTCTACTCCCACGTCCTCAAAGGTCCCCACGCCGACTCGTGCTGGCTGTGGCTCGGGGCGATCAGTGACGACGGCTACGGCCGCTTCTGGATCAACACCGTAGGCGGTCAACGAGCCGTCGCCGCCCACCGCTTCTCCCTGGCCACCGTGCATGGCGGGCTGGCCGCGATCGACGGCCTGACCGCGCTGCACTGGTGCGACGTCCCGCTGTGCGTGCACGCCACCCTGGAGCCCTCCACGCACCTGCTGCTGGGGACACGGTCGGAAAATATGGCCGACCGGGCGATGAAGGGCCGGATGCCCTCGGCCACCGCTGCGCGGTGGCGCCGGCTGTCGAGGGCCGAGCGCGCGACCCGCTCTCGCCAGCTGCGCGAGGAACTCAAAACCCACGGTTGGGACGAGGGCCTGGTGCGCGAGCTCGTGCACGGCATCGATCCCGACCACCCCACCCTCTTCTAGCGCGTTCCGCTCCGACCCACACCCGGCTCGGGCCGCCCTCCAGCCCCGCGTCACTGTTGGCGGTGGCCTACCGCACGAGCGGCCACGAGAGGACGGGGCTGTGTGCGCTCTGGACTCAAGCTCACGGCTTCAACGACGCGATCTTGAATCAGGAGGGAGCCCTACGCGAGGTACAAGGGTTCCACCGCATCGAAGTCACACACTCACCGATGCTTGTGGCGCCGTCTGATCGGATTCATCAGCCACGTCGATGCCAGTGGAATCGTCGGTGGCATCGGATGACCTGGGAGCAAGGGAACCCTTGAGGAGGGCGCGGACCTCACTGACTGAAAGCTCCAGCCGTTGAGCGATCTCGGTGAGTCCGATCCGCTCCTCCTTCATGGCGGCGACCACGCGCGCCTGTGACGCGCTGGCTCGAGCAGCCTCCTGCTCGGCCTTGGCACGAATCTCCGCGATGCGCTGCTCGGCGCTCTCCATGATCTGTTCGGACTCGCCCTGGGCGAGGAAGAACTCCTCACCCCATGCCAACAAGCGCTGCTCTCGGGCCATCGATTCCGCGGCCGCCCGACGGGCCCGCTCCCGTGCTTCGGTCTTGGTCGCACTCTTCCGCGGTGCCATTCCACCCCTTCCACGACATGAACATGTTCACACGTATTCAAGCACCACTCCCCCACCGCCGACGACCAGCCCGCGGATGCGGGCGCGCCGCGGGGCGGCGCGACAGTGCTGTGAGCTTTCGCCGGTGGCTGTGGACCGGCTCCGGGATAAAGCCTCCGGTCCCTTCACCGGACCCACAGCCACCCGCGAAACCTCGACGCGGTTGTCCACCCGAAAACCACGCCTGGACAACCGCGGGGGCGGTGCCACCCAATCGACCTGTCAGCGTGGACAGCTGATGCTGCTTTGCCTGTCCTCGTTCCTCGTCCGCGCAGTGGCATCACCTGCCCACCCTTCCCAGGTCTCGTGGGCACCACCGCGTCACATCCGTGACGGACACTCTGGGTCGCTCCGACCCGATGACTCGCAAGCTCGCACCGGCCCTCCACGCCCTGCCAGAGCGTCACACCTCATGCATCATTGATAAATGAGGATGAAAACGCGATAGATTGCTTCTGTGATGACCGTCCACAAGCTCAGCGCTGGGGACGGTTATGCCTACTACACCTCCGAAGTGGCTTCCGCTGATGAGCTGCGCGCCGAAGGTCGGGAGCTGGGCGACTACTACACCGTGGAGGGCATGCCCCCGGGGCAGTGGGTGGCCCACTCCGAGGCCCTGCTGGGGGTCTCCGGGGAGGTCACTGAGGCGCAGATGGCGGCCCTGTTCGGGGAGGGCATCCGCCCGGACGCGGAGCGCATCATTGCCGCCGGCGGCACCGAGGCGGACGTGGCTCTGGGCCAGAAGTACCATCGCTATGCCAGTGCTGACACGGAGCTGACCCGGCGCCTGGAGGAGGAGATCGCCCGGCACGAACGCACCACCGGGGCGGCCCCGACCCGCGAGGAACGCCAAGCCATTCGCGGTCGCGTCGGTGGTCAGCTGTTCCGGGAAACGCACGGGCGCGACGTGCGGAACAAGGAGGAGCTGGGTCGGTTCATCACCTACCAGACCACCCCGAAGCAGCAGACCGTGGCCGGCTACGACCTGGTGTTCTCCCCGGCCAAGTCCGTCTCCCTGCTCTGGGCCCTGGGCGGAGACGAGGCCCGCAAGGCCGTCGAGACCGCGCACAACGAGGCCATTGCCGAGACCCTGAGCTTCCTGGAGCAGGAGGGTACTTACACCCGGCGCGGCCGCAACGGCGTGCGGCAGATCGACGTCGAGGGCGGGTTGGTGGCCACCCAGTTCCGCCACTACGACTCCCGCACCGGGGACCCGCACCTGCACGATCACGTGGTGATCGCCAACAAGGTTTTGGGCGCCGACGGGAAGTGGTCCTCACTGGACGGGCGCACCCTGTATCGGATGAATGTGGCCGCCTCGGAGACCTACAACGCGAAGGTGATGGAGAAGGTCACCGCGTCCCTCGGGGTCGCTGCGGTGCCGCGGATGGCCGGTGGGAACGAGCCGATCTATGAGATTGCCGGGGTGGACCTGGACGCGATCCACCACGCTTCCTCCCGCCGGGCTGACATTGCCGGCACCGTGGATCGGCTGGAGGCGGAGTTCACCGATCGCCACGGTTACGCCCCCAATGCCAAGCAGAAGATCGCCCTGGCCCAGCAAGCCACCCTGGAATCGAGGCCGGCGAAGAAGTCGGCTCGGCGCCTGTCGGAGCTGGTCGAGGCGTGGGGGCAGGAGTACGGGCAGCAGGTGCAGATGCCGGTCGGAGATGACCTGCTGGCCCATGTGCGGGCGGCCGCCACTGGGTTGCTGGCAGGCCCCGACGCGGCACAGATCGACGTTGCCGAGCACGCTCGTCTGGTGGTGCACGAGCTGTCCCAGAAGCGGTCCACCTGGAGTGTGAACCACGTTCAGGCTCAGACCCGCCGGCACCTGAAAGAGGCCATGATCGGGCGCACCGTGCCCGATGAGCTGGTGGCCGCGGTGGTGCGCGAGGCCACCAGCACGCACAGCCTGTCCGTCACCCCGCAGACCGATGTGCCGCGCCTGGCGGAGTTCACCCGCGCCGATGGCACCAGCCAGTTCATCCGTTCTGACGCCCACATTTACACCTCTCGGGAGGTCCTGGAGACCGAGCACCAGGTGCTCGCCGCCGCCCAGCGCACCGTCATTCCGGCCGTGTCGGCGGAGCGGTTCGAGGAGGTGCTGGCCGCCCACACCGGCCCGCTCAGTGAGGGGCAGGTGGCCTTGGCCCGTGCCTTCGCCACCGATGAGAAGCTGCTCTCCTTGGGCATCGGCCCGGCCGGTGCCGGTAAGACCACGAGCCTGTCCCTGGCCGCCGATGCGGTGCGCGCGACCGGCGGAAACGTCGTGGGCCTGGCCCCCACGGCTGCTGCCGCTGCCGTCATGTCGGAGGACATTGGAGCGCAGGCGACCACGATTGACGCCTTCCTGATCGCTCACCGCACCGGGCGCACCGGGGCGGCCCAGCTGCACGCCGGGGACGTGGTGGTCCTCGATGAGGTGGGCATGGTCACCACGCCCAAGCTGGCCGAGCTCGTGAGCGTGGCGGCCCGGCACGGGGCCGTGGTGCGCGCCATCGGGGATGACCGCCAGCTGGGCGCCATCGGTTCCGGTGGGGCGCTGCGCCTGCTGGACAATGAGGTGGGAGCGACCCGCCTGGAGGCCGTGCACCGCTTCCACACCGAGGGTGAGGCGGCCGCGTCTTTGGCACTGCGTGAGCCGCCCGCGGCCGGGGCGGACGTCCCGTGGGCCTGGTATCTGGAGAACCGCCGGGTGGTTGCCGGGGACACCGAGGCCATGACCGACACCGCGTTGCGCGCGTGGATCACCGACACCCAAGCGGGCAAGCGGTCCCTGCTGATCGCCACCGACAACGCCACCGTCACCGACCTCAACGCCCGGGCTCAGGCCGCCCGGATCGCCACCGGGCAGCTCGATGCGTCCGGGGATTCTGTGGTGCTGCGCGACGGGCTGACAGCCCACACCGGGGACGTCGTGGTGACCCGACGCAACGACCGGACCTTGGCGCTCAACGGCGGCCGCGATTTCGTGAAGAACAACGACGTGTGGACCGTTCAGAAGGTCGGGGCCGACAACGCCACGCTGCGCCACACCGGCCACGGTGGCAAGATCACCCTGGATGCCGAGTACCTGGCCAAACACGGTCAGCTCGGTTAGCCGAGGTTCTGCAAACGCACTCGCCTGTGAACATGCGCGTGCGCGCGGTTTCAGTCTACTCCCATCTGTGGACGGTGACCTTGCCGACTGTGCGGCCGTTCTCGACCAACTCGTGCGCCTCGCGGAGTGTGGTCGGTGAGATCGGCGCGAGTGTCGTTGTGGCCGTGGTGCGGATGCGGCCCTGATCTACAAGGTCAGCGACAGTGTTCAGGAGCTGGTGCTGTTCAATCATGTCCGGGGTCTGCCTGAGCGGGCGGGTGAACATCAGTTCCCAGTGCCAAGCGATGCTCTTGCCCTTGAGCGGGAACACGTCGCGCGGACCGTCGTCAATGGCGACAATATGCCCGAACGCTCGAACGATCCGCGCATAGGTTTCGATCTGCCCCGCGGAATGCGCGGTGAACAGCCAGTCCACGCCATCCTGCGCGACGGCGAGCACCTGCTCAGCCAGGTCGTCGCGGTGGTTCACCACATGCTCCGCGCCCAGGTTGCGCACCCAGGCGGAGCGTTCATCGTCGGAGGCGGTGGCGATCACGGTGACGTTCGGCAGGAGCGCGTCGGCCAGTGCCAGCATGATCGATCCGACTCCGCCGGTCGCGCCGATCACCAGCAGGGTGCCGGTCGAGTCCTCGGTAAGGGCGAGCCGCTCGAACAGGGTCTCCCAGGCGGTGATCGCCGTCAGCGGCAGCGCAGCAGCGTCGGCAAACGACAGCACCTGCGGCTTGCGCCCCGTAATCCGCTCATCCACAACATGCAGGCGCTGGTTCGTACCTGGCCGGTCGATGCTGCCCGCGTAGTACACCTCGTCACCCGGAGCGAACAGCGTCACCGCTGAGCCGACCTCGCGCACCGTACCGGCGGCGTCGAAGCCGAGCACCTTGAACCCGTTCGCAGGAGCGCCTTCCCGCAGTTTCACATCGACCGGGTTCACCGAGACCGCCTCGACCTCGACCAACAAGTCATGCGGTCCAAGTTCGGGCACCTCGACCTCGCGGGCGGTCAGCGCCTCGGGGTCGGTGGCGGGGAGGTTCTTCTCGTATCCGATCGCAGTCGTAGCCGTCATGCCAATTATGGTTCCCCAGACCTACTGGTTACCGTCAAGGCAACCTAGTACCCATCGGATACCATGAACGTATGAGTCAGACCGTGGATGAGTGCGACCGGAACGACGTGTACGCGGCCATGTGTCCGTGCCGCGACATGCTCGACCTGCTCGCCAACAAGTGGAGCGCCCTGGCCATCGGTGCGCTCGAAGACGGGCCGCAACGCAACGGGCAACTCAAACGACGCTTGGAAGGCGTCAGCCCCAAGGTGCTGTCCCAGACCCTCAAGCGTCTCGAAGACCACGGCCTGCTCACTCGCACCGTCTACCCCGAGGTTCCCGCTCGCGTGGAGTACGAACTTACTGACCTCGGACACAGCGCAGCCGCCCCGTTGAAGCATCTGCGCGACTGGGTTGAACACAACGTCGGAACCGACCAGTAGCGACCCCCTCGGCGCTACATCGAGCCAGGAGTCCCGGCCTCCGCGTAATACCGCGTCAACACAGACGAGGCGTCGCGGTCGCCGTCACCGGACACGACAGAGTTCAGCAGGTACCGGTACCCGTCACCGGTCGTCATCACCCTAATTGATAACGTCACACCTAGAAGGTGCGAAGTAACCGACGCGCGAGCACAGGAGCGCTTCTGTCATTTCGAAGGCGAGACTTCGCGCGATTGGGATTCGCCGGGCCATCCTTCTTCTCTTTCGTCGAACGTCACCGCAACACCGTGTCGCTGGGGTTCGTGAAATCTTCTTCCGGAAGCGAAACCCAGGTACTGCGCCATGAGGAACTCGCCGCAGCGATGCACAGGCGTTCGACAGTTCGGTCGCACGAACCGATCGTTTGTTAACGGACGGCACTGTACGTCGATCGAAAGTCGCGCCGACACCCCCTGCGAATTCGCGTCGCGGGATAGTTTGCCAGGATCCGGCGATCAGCGTGGTGCGCATCAAGGAGGTGCGCAGCGGCCTCAGCACGAGGAGCCTGCCCGCGAGGCCGACCACCCCGCCCCTAGGAACGGTAGGAGTGCGACGTCGGGGCGAGCTGGGGGCCACCCCCCGAGACCGAAAGTAGCACCGCAGCGACGATAAGCGCCACGCCAACCAGGGTGGTCGTCAGCTCCCCGACCAACGAACCGATCCATCCGCGTTCCTGGAGGTCTCGGAACATCCTTATGCTCAGCCCGAACGTTCCGTTCGAGCTGCGAACCGATCGTCTCGATGCGTCGTGGCAGACGCCTCAGCTGTCCACCGATGACCTGGAGTTGCACGCGGCCGTCGGCGAACATCTCCCTTGAGTCCATCGCCAGACGTATGAAATGAGGAGTTCGAGCAAGGGCCCGATCGACCAAGTCGTAGTCGGCAACGAGCTGGCACAGCGTTCCCTCGAGTGACACGAAGGAAACGACTGGCGTTCTCCTCCGCTGTTGGGGACGTCGGGTCGGCTGAAATAATGGCCGGGACGATACGGTGGCGAGTCAGAGCGCCGTGATCCACCGCGCGATCTCGTCAGCGAGCTCGTCGCTATTGTCTTCGACCATCAGCATGTGGCCGTTCCCAGCGAGAACAGGCAGTTCGGACGACCAGAAGGTGACGGCGGCGCCCTGATCGGTGAGCCAGGCCACGATGTCCTGATCCAGCTGCGAGGGGTGGTCGGTATCGGCTCCACCCGTGAAGACGAGAATCGGCTTGTTCGTGAACGCGTCGGTCGGCCCGATCCTCATTTGGCTCCCACCGATGTTCTGACGCTGATAAAGCATCCGGGCCGGGATCGGCCGAAGGGTGCGGCGGAACACCTCGATGCACTCGCGGGGGAACCGCCGGCTGGGTCCGATGGCCTTGTCGTTCACGAAGGCGCTTGTGGGTTCCCAGAAACCCATCTTCGGGATGGTCCAGTCGATGGCCGCTCCACGGATGGAGACCTCCTGGTCGGACTCCCTCACGATCTCGGGCACCGCCTGTACATTTCCAGGCGGGCCCGGAGCGACGGCTACGAGCCCGTCGATGAGATCGCCATGCGTCTCTAGGAGGCGGAAGCCAATCGGACCTGCCATCGAGTGCACGACCAGCACGACGTTCCGGCCGAGACCAGAGAGGAACACGCCCATCCCTCGGCACACGCTCTCATAGTCCAGCCGCGCAGACGCCGCACGATCATCGACGTGTTGGGCCGCCTCATAGGACAACCCCAGCCAGTCCACCACCAGCACACCGTAGCCAAGCGATACCAATCGTGCCGCCCAGCCCTGTCGGCCGTCGGGCGTCTCGAGATAGCACTCCTTCGAGACACCACCCCCGTGCACGAGGACGATCCACCGAGCAGGCGCACCCGACGGCGCCAGTTCGGTGTACGAGATCGGCGCGACGTCGTCTGGGCGTGAAATCGAATCCATAGCTTCCCCAGGCCTGTTAGGCAATGACGGCGTCGAGGGCCCGTGCGAGCCTCTCCGGATGCGTGAGCATCACCAAATGGCTTCCGTCGATCTCGATCGTGCGCGGACTATCAAGCCGCCCGGCCGCGGCCTGGTAGATCTCAGCGGGAACGGCCTGGTCCTGAGCGAGGAACACATAACTTGACGGGATGCTGCTCGCCCAGAACTGGTCGAGGCGGATCGGCTCATTGGACCAGCCTGCCGGCGTTGGGACGAGCCTCGGCTCGAGCGCGGCGAGCTGCTGCTGCTCGAACGGGGACATGTCCTGCATAGACGCGGCCCAGAGCTCAGGCGGCATGACGATGGTGTTGTCGTCGGACTGACTCGCAAGCGCCTTCATCGCTGCGACCAACGGATCGGGGAGCACGTCGTTAATGGTCTCGCCGTCGCGCAGCACCCAGGCGTCGACGAAGACGACCCGGCCGATGCGCTCGGGCATCGCCTCAGCGACGAGTTGGATGAGCGGACCTCCGCCGCTATGACCGACGAGCACGATGTCGAGCTGGGTGAGCTCTCTTACCTGATCGATCAGATCGCGCGCCATCATGCTCATCGTGACGCCGGAGCGGTCCACGTCACCGTCTTCGAGACCGCGCAGCGTCGGCGCGATCACCTCGTGCCCCATTCTGCGCAATTCGTCGGCGACGCCGTCCCACGCCCAGCCGCCTACCCATCCGCCGTGCACCAGTACGATCTGCATTGATCATCCTCTTCGCATATTTATCTGCTGAGCAGAACTTGTTCCTAACTAGAAGACACAATAGCTTGCGCGGCGCCAACAGTCCAGCATGGCTCGAGCTCTCTTCAGAACGCGCCGAACGACCCCTGCACCAGGTCGCAGGGGAAAGAGACGACGAGCCTTCAGGAGGTCAGGTCGGCCAGACGTACGGCTGCCTCATCGAGGAGTGCGACGAGGGTCTTCACCTTGCGGGGAGGCAAGCGGAACACCGGGGCAGATGCGTTGATCGCCAACCGCAGCCCGCTCGCCGAGGGAACGGCCACGGCCACCGAGGCCACGCCCTCCTCGCTCTCCTCCCGGTTCGTTGCATAGCCCTGCTTCGCGACAAGATCCAGTTGTGCGAGGAGCTCGGTCTTGGTACGGATCGACTGCGGAGTCACCTGTGAGAGTTGCTCGTCGGGGTAGAGACGGTCCAATTGTTCTCGCGGGAGCTGCGCCAGGAGAACCTTTCCCGTGGAGGTGCAATGGGCCGGCATCTCCTTGCCCAACCGTGAAGCGACTCGCACCGCCGTCGTCGGTTCCGCGACCGGGGTCGTGCCCGACGTGAACCAGATCCAGCTCAGCCCCGACATCGCCCGTACCGTTCCTCGACGCGCGCACGAGGTGCTCGGTATCGTGACCGAGAGCTGGAGCCCGCTCGGCCGCGGGCCCGAGCTGCGGGAGAACCCGACGATCGTGCAGATCGCGGCGGACGTCGGACGAACGGCGGCACAGGTGGTGCTCCGCTGGCACGTGCAGCAGGGCCTCGTGCCGGTGCCGAGATCGTCAGACCCCAAACGCCTGGTCGAGAACCTCTCGGTCTTCGACTTCCGCCTTAGCACCGACCAGATGGCCACGCTTGCGTCCCTCGACAACGGCGAAGCCGCCGCGCGGGACTCTGACCTGCCCGAGAACGGTCATTAGTCCACCAAGAACACCAAAATCGTCACCGATCTGGTAAATTCAGCGCGCTCTGGAGACGCAGCAGAACGCCTCGCGCGGCTCCTGGACATTCGACTACACGCAGGACCGGCTCTCCGCCATCATGCGCTGCACACACGACCGCTGCCTCGAGACCGCCGACGAATACGGCTCGCCAGGCTTGCCCGGTGGACTTCGGCGACTGCGCGAAGCAACTGACCGGCGGCGAAGGTGATGGCTCGAACGTAGGCGCGATCTGCCTTGCTCGCCTCACCTTCGGCTCGCTCGACAGCCGCGTCCAAACCATCGCGAAGTCGCGTGCACTGCAGATGGCGGCGAGGGAGAGAGTAAGTTCTGCAGTGTGCCCGATCGGGAACAGGGGGTGGGCTTTAGTACCCCTGCCCGAATTCGCGAAGTCTGGGCCACAGATCGCCGCCGACGACGCCGAAGACCCCTACGTCCGCCAGCATGCCGCCGAAGCCCTGCTTGAGATCAACGAAGACCGGAAAGTCAACGGCCGCTACCTCGCCGTCAAGACCCGACAGAACCTCGCCCGCCTCACCGACTTCGCCGAACACACCCGTCGGTTTCCCTGCCTCTTCCGCCTCGATCAACGCCACCTGTGCACCCCTATCAGCGGGAGCGAGGGTCTCGGGAAGCTTCTCAAGCCGACGGGCAACTCGCTCGGCAGTGCTTGCGAATCGGCGGTACGGACGACCCAACTGTTCGCTCGTGTTGGGGTCCTGGCCGTGCCCCATGAGACGGCGGAGCTGCTCCTCGCTGACCTCACCACCGGGTTCGACGGCGCCAGAAATGTACGCGAGACCCGATCCGAGCCATGAGCCCGGCGGCGTGCTGTTCAGTCGTTCAGCCGGTGGAGCCAGTAGCCGGGTTCGCGGCGCTCGTGGGCGTAGGCGAGGATCAGGATCGTGTCCGGCTCCACCGTGTAGACGATGCGGTACGGGTATCCGCGAACGGCCTTGCTGCGGATCACGGTGCCATCGTCAGCGGTCGTGAATGGTGGGGCGGCGTTCGGCCATTGGTCGAGGTCTTTCCGGGCTTGCCTTGCTCGGTCGATGAGCGCAAGGCCGATCCCTGGCTCCTGGTCTTCGTACCAGCGCACGGCGGCGTCGAACTCCGCGACGGCCTCGGGGTGCTCTCGCTGGGCCAAGGTCATGCGGTGAGCAAGGCGCGCAAACGCTCGTAGTGCTCGTCGGCATCCACCAGATCGACCGCACCCTCACGCACCTCGGCCAGTCGCCGGGTAGCCTCGGCACGCCAGGCTGCATCGACCTCGCTCTCGTCGTCTGCATCATGGAGGCTTTCGAGCAGGGCGTTAGCGACGACCGCGCGCTGATCGGCGTCGAGCGCGAGGCCGTCTCGGATCAGAGTTGCGGTGTCGGGTGTCATGTATTCAAGTGTACGTCGAACGGCCGACAATCGCGCTGGGCGTCTGTGGCTCGGGTTGCGGGGCTGCTGTGAACGTCACGCCGACGCGACGTGCTGCTGATGCTCATAGGCCGCGTGCTGGCCCGTCATGTCGCGGGTCGTTGCGCCGCGGGTCGCGTTCGGTCGGCTCGCGGAGTTGCCGTTCGCGTTCGGCGAGTGCTTGCTGCCTTGCTTCGTGCTCGGCGCGGGTGGTTTCGATCCGTGCGGCGGCGTCGCGGATCGGTAGCGCGCGGAGGTAGTCGGCCTCGGCTCGGAGCGCGGTGGCTTGCTGGTGCGCCTGTCCTGCTTGCTGTGCTGGGTTCGGCAGTCGCATCCCGACCCGGTGGCGCATCACCGCCTGCGGCCCGTACTCGCTGACCAGCAACGCCCGGCGTTCCTGCTCGTGCCGCTGCCGCAACTCGTCACGGTCGGCTCGCGCGGCCTCGACGTGCTGGGCGGCGTCGATCACGCGGGGATCGGCCTCGGCGCGACGCTCGGCCTGTCGTGCCGCCCACTCGGGCAGGGTGTCGGTGGTGCGGGGTGGTTCGCCCCATGTTTCGCGCACCCGTGCCCGAACCGTCCGGGTGTGCTCGCTCGTCTGGCGGTGCTCCGCGCGGGCCTTGCGCCTGCCGAGCCTGCCGACGGTGGCGAGTCGGCTGCTTGCGGCGGCCTCGCGCTCGACAGCATCGAGATAGGTGGTGCCGTCTGCCTCGGCCTGCACCGTCAACGGTTCCGCGATTTCGGCACGGATGCGCGCCGCCTCGTCCTCGGCGTGGCGGAGCACGTCGGCGTGCTCGTCGTCCTCGGTCTTGTGTGTTGCGCGCTGGGCGTCGAACCTGGCAGCGGTCTGCTCCCAGCGTTCCGCCGCACGTTCGGCTCGTTCGGCTTCGGCGGTGAGGCGGGCGAGTTCTTCGGTGATGAGCTGCACGGGGCCATCGCTGACGAGGCCTTGCACGGCGTCGATGGCTTGGGCGGTGGCGTGGTCGAGGCCACGGTCTGCCGGGTCGCGTTCCATCGCCTCAACGAACCGCGCCCGCGCATCCGCCATATCAGCGGCGACGACGTGGAGTTGGTTCTGTTGGCGGCCTCTCGTCATGCCGACGTAGACGCCTGCCGCGCTCGTCGCCTCCGACAAGGCCGTGTGGGAGGCATCGACGGTTGCGCCTTGGACGCCGTAGGCGGTCGCGGCATACGACAGGTGCGCCCACTCGCTCACGTACTCGGCGGGGAGGGCGACGGTGCGGCTGTGCTTGCCTCCGCCGCTGACTTCGCGGGCGTAGACGCTGCCCTCGTCGGTCACATGCTGCACGATCCATTGCTGCCGGTTTGCCACGCCGAGGTCGCTGCTGTTCTTCCGGGTCTGGATCAGGTCGCCAGCGCCGATGCTCAGCCCGTCGCTGCCGGTCGTCGTCATAGTGTCGTCGACCTCGCCGCGCTCGACCCGCCCGGCGCGGATGTGCTCGTTCAGCTCGGTGGCCTCGTCGTTGGTGGCGACGGTGATCGCTTCGCCGTCGTGGGCGTGGGCGGTGATGTGCTCGCGGGCCGCTTCCTCGTCGGCATGCAAGGTCACGAGGCCCATCGTGGCGAGTCGGTCGAACACGTCGCCGGGGTGCTCCCGGTCACGCATGACCAACGTCAACGCCGCATACTCGGCATCGGTGAACCTGTGGAGTTCGGTCATGTCGTAGGTACGGCCACGAATCTGGGCGGCCATGTCGAGCACCCCGCCGCGCCCGACCGCCGGGAGCTGCGCCCGGTCGCCCACGAACGCGACCGACGCGCCTGCCTCGGCGGTGACGGTCAGCAGAGCGAGGGCGGTGTCCTGGTCGAGCATCCCCGCTTCGTCCACGATCACCCGCTCACCCCGCGACAGCACGGCGTCGTTTGGTGGGCCGGTGTAGATGTTCCCGGTTGCAGGGTCGGTGTCGCCGGGTGCGAGGCGTGTCCATACGCCGTCCTCGTTCCACCGCCACCCATGCGCATACACGAGCGCCGCGACGGAGGTTGCGGGCACGCCGAGTTCTTCGTGGGCGACCTGCGCCGCACGCAACGTCGGCGCAACCACCCGCGAGGATCGCCCGTGCTCGGCTGCAACCTCGATGGCGACGCCGAGCATGGTGGTCTTGCCTGCGCCCGCCGCGCCCTCGACAATCACGAGCGGGTTGGTCGAGGCGACGGCAGCGGCGGCCACGGTCTGCCCGGTGTCGAGTCCGGCGGCTTGCGCAGCGTCGGTCACGTCGGGGTGCTTCGGCTCCCGTTCCGGCGTCGCGGCGGTGAGTTGGTCGCGGAGTGCGGTCTCGGCGGCGACGACGCCAAGGCTGGTGAGGTGGGCGACGTGCTCGGGTTGCACCATGCCCGGCGGCAGCACCGAGAAACAATCCGAGGCGGCGAGTCCGGTGGCGAGGTCGATGAACTCGCGCAACTCCGCCGGGGTCGCTTGCACGCCTGCCTCGGTGGTGATGCGGGTGACGTGCTCTCGCACGGTGTGCGGTGTCCAGGTCGATGCAGCCGCCGCGCAGCGATCCAGCGCACGACTGGCGACCTGTTGCACGCTGAGGTCATCCAGCGATGCCGGCGCAACGGTGTCGGGGTGCTGCAAGCTCTCGGGGTGGTAGCCGGCGTCTCGGAGTTCCTGCTGCCACCACTGCTCGTTCTTCAAGTCCGCCGGTTTCTTGCCGGGCCGCTGGAACGCCCACGCCGCGTCCTGCATCCGAGCGGTCAACACCGGGCCGGGCGTCTCGCCGGGATGCTTCGCTTGCCACTCGGCCTCCATGCGTTCCAGGTTGCGTCTGATCTGCGCCGACCGCTTCGACATGACGGCGTTGAACGGCTCCAACTCCACAACCTCACCGCTTACGGGGTCGAGGGTCAGGCCATGCTCGGAGAGCGTGGCGGCGAGCTGGGGGTGCGCGGCGATCACCGCCGTACCGAGAGCACGGATCGCGCCCTGCTGCTGGAACAACGCCGCCGTGGTCAGCGCCCGCCACTTCCCGCCCGCCCACACCCTCGTGCCAATCTGGAAATGGATATGCCGGTGCGGATCACCCGCACGACTCGTCTTGTGCGTGATCGCGACGGTCTGCATGTGCTCGACCGGCAGCACCTCCTGCGCGCCGCGCGGCCCCGCCAACGTGACCGAATGCTGACCAAGGAAGTGCTGAATCTCCCGCGCCGCATCCCGCTGCGTCGCGTCCAACGCCTCGGACACGTCCGGGTGGAGTGCGGCGGCGACCGACAGGCTCTTCGGCGCGTTGATCGTCATCTCCGCGAACAACGGCGACCCCCGACGCACCTTGCCCGGCTTGCGCGGGGTACCCATCGACTCCCCGGTGTCCGGGTTCACCCAATCGACCCAGGCTTCGTACTCATCCGCCGACAGCGACCGAGCAGCGGTGACCTCGCCGGTCGCGTCGATCACGGCGTACTCGGCCACGGCCTGGTCTGCGCCGAGGTAGTACTCGTCAGCGCGGGAGCGGTCGGCCTCGACATAGGCGCGCGCGGCAGCACCGCTGCCGTGGAACAGCTTCACTCCACCCTTCACTCTGGCCTCCCTCACGAGTCGTCTCGTGAGAGAGGTGCGCACTACGGCCCCGCCGTAAAATACGTGCCTCACTGAGATAGGGGGCAGATGACTGATGGAGCCGAGCGTCAGCGCGAGAGCGTCGCACAGAGTGTCGCTGGCAAGAGTTGGCGTCACAAAGTTCGAGGGAACTTTCGGAGTTCGGTTCGATGAAGTGACTAGTCTTCTCGGCGAACTTCGTGACCTGATTACTGCCCGATGAGTCTTCGGGCAGCGGTGACGACGGAGGCACGGCGGCGTGCGTGTTCGGCGTCGCTCTCGGCTCCGGTGATCATGCGGGCGACCTGCGGTACCGCTGACCACCATCCGGCGAGTGAGAGCACGAGGAACATCAGGTGGTCGGCGTCGAGGTCGCTCGTTACTGTGCCCTTGGCCTGTCCGTCGGTCATGGCGGCGACTTTGTATCCGTAGTATTCGCGCCGCTCGGCCTCGTCGGGTACTTCGGTGTCGAAGACGAGCCCTTCCCAGCGCATGAGCCTGCCGAGTTCGGGGTGCTCGCGGTGGTAGTCGTAGACGCGCCCGGCGTAGTCGCCCACGTCCTCGGTTGCGAATGATTCGACGGGCACGTCGCGGGCTACCTTCGCCAGTTCCTCGCGCAGTACGGTGGCGAAAAGTCTGTCCTTGCCCCCGAAGTGCGTGTAGACGCGCTCCTTGTTCACCCCGGCGGCCTTGGCGATGCGCTCGATGGTCGTGCCGTGCGGCCCGTGCGCGGCGAACTCGGCCACCGCCGCGTCGAGGATGCGGCGCTTCCTGCCCTCAACATCCCAGCCCATCGTTCCCACCTCCCGTCTCGTGCGGTAAACCCAACGCTCACGTTGCGTCTTCGCGGTTAGCCTACTACAGTCAAATCCAACGGAAACGTTGGATTTGGAGTGGTGGTGTCTGCGAACTCGACGGAACAGATAGCGGGAGCAGGCGAGGCGCGCGAGCACCCGGCAGGGAACGGCGTGGTCGTGCTGCTCGTGGTCACGGCGCTGCTGGTGCTCACGCAGTTGTACGCGGCAATCCCGCTGATCGCCCCGATCGGTGCGGAACTCGGCTCTGATGTGACGTTCGCGCTCTCGACGGTGTTCAGCGTGTGCTATGCGGTCGGGTTCCTGATCTGGGGGCCGTTGGCCGATCAGTACGGGCGGAAGCGGATCATGCTCATCGGCCTGGTGTATCTCACCGTCGCGACCATCGCCTGCGGC
The DNA here is from genome assembly GCF_029524215.1 of Kocuria oceani. Lineage (NCBI taxonomy): Bacteria > Bacillati > Actinomycetota > Actinomycetes > Micrococcales > Micrococcaceae > Kocuria > Kocuria oceani. Next base: position 98,523 of record NZ_JARAMH010000015.1, read on the forward strand.
TTCGCCTCCACGGTGCCGATGCTTGCTGCGCTGCGCGGGGTGCAGGGGGTGATGGCGTCGAGTTTCGCGCCGGTTGCGCTCGCGTATCTGGCCGAAGCGACCCCGCTGAAGCGTCGGGCAACGGCGATCGGGGCCATGTCGACGGCATTCCTCGTTGCCGGGATCGCAGGCCAAGTACTCGCCTCCGCGCTCAGCCTGACGTTGGGCTGGCAGTGGGTGTTCATCCTCTCCGGCATCATGCTCGGCCTCGGCATGATCGGCGTCGCCGTGCTCGTCACCGAGCCGCACAGTCGCAGAGACGATGCGAGCCTGGTGCGTCGCTTCGCCGTAGTCGGGAGGGTCGCCACACGCCCCTCGGTGCTGCTACTGAGCCTCGCGCACCTAACGCTGCTGTTGTCGTTCGTCGGCATGTACACCGGCCTCGGCCCGCACCTGACCGACCTCTGCCTGGACTCATCGCAGGTGATCTGGCTCCGCCTCGTCGGGCTGCCGGGCATGTTCGCCTCCCTCTTCGCGGGCGCTATTGCGAAGCGTCTCGGCGGCGCGGGGGTTGCACGTGCCGGGTTCGCCCTCGCCGCGATTGGGCTGCTGATCGAAGCCGCACTCTCGGCATCCCTCGCGGGCACGGCGCTGGCGAGTCTCGTGTGAGTCACTGGGGTCGCGCTCGCGGTGCCCGCGATGATCACCCTGTTCGGCGAGACCGCCGCCCCGAACCGGGCCGGTGGGATGGCGCTCAACGGATTCGTGCTGTTCCTCGGTGCCAGCGTCGGCCCACTCACTGCCTACCTGGGCTTGGACTTCCCGATCCTGCTCGTCAGTCTCGCCGCGCTCATGGTGCTCGCCGTCGCCAGCCTCACCGGGTTCGCCCGACTCACCCGCACGCCCGCTTCGGAGGTACCTGTATGACTCGCATCCTGATTCTCGGCGCGACCGGGCGCACCGGAGCCGCCATCCTCGCTCATCTCCCCGCAGGCATCGAGGCGACCGCTGCGCTGCGCGATCCGGCAGACACCACGCGGCTCGCCAAGACTGCTGCATCGCTGACCTCCACGGTCGTGAACATCGCTGAGAACGCCAGTCTCACGCAAGCAATGCACGGCATCGACGTCGTCATGAACGCGATCCGACTGCGTGAGGACATCGCCCCGACCGAACTCGTGGCCGTACATGATCGACTCATCGAGGCAAGCACCAAGGCCAACGGCGCTCCGGCCCGGATCGTCACGGTCGGCGGAGCAGGAGCACTCCGACTCCCTGGAGACAGACGGTTCTGGCAAGACCCCCGGTTCCCAGAACCCACACTGCCGCGCGGGAGAGCACACGCCATGCTGCGCGACCACCTCGAAGCGGGCAACGCAGGATCAGAATGGGCGTATCTGATCCCGCCGCCCGTCTACGAACCGGAGGGGCCGACGACAGCACGCTGGGAACGAGTCTCCCCTTCCACAGACGAGACTGCGTTCACCCGACAAGCGATCAGTTATGCCGACTTCGGAGCGGCAGTCGCGGAGACTTCCACCAAGGACGACACTCGCACGCAACTCATCGCATGGCCCAGTGAACTGACAGAAAAGCACCCGATGAGTGGATAGGCGCATCTCCCCGCCGTTGTCGGCTCGGACACGGACGACGCATCGACCTGTGGGCCTGGCGGCGTACAACGTTGTCCGGCTCGTTGTGATCCGTGACGGCACGGCCATCGTGTTCAGCGAGTTCGGACAGCAACCCGTCAGCTTTGGCGACGCGGTGCTGCTGGGGCCGAGCGTGCTGTTCGGCGTCGAACCCGAGGGGCGGGTCACCTATACGACGGTCTACATCGACACCGACATGGCGCTGGATCAGTTCTTCTGGCAACACTCCGCGATCTTGCACGACCGCCTCGACGCCCACGACTTCGCGGGAAAGGTGTACACCGAACCTGCCCAGGTACTGCACCTGGGCCGGGATCGAGCCGGGCGGTTGTTGCCGTGGCTGGACGAGCTGGTCGCCCTCACCGTCGAGGGCAAGTACCTGGAACGGTTCCATCGGATGCAGGCGCTCTGGTTCCTCATCACCGATGTGATCGCGCCGTGCATCCGCGTCTCGACGGTGCGGCTGACCCGGCTGCAACGTGCCCGCGCTCGCCCGTTCTCCGCTCGAAGTCGGGTGCCTGAACCGTTGCGTCGTGAGGCGATGCTGGTGCGCGACGCGCTGCACAGCCGGATCACGCACCCGTGGACGCTCGCGGAACTGGCAGCCCTGGTGCGGCTCTCTCCGAAGCACCTGGTGCGCGTGTTCACGGACACGTTCGGGAAGACCCCGACCGCCTACCTGGTGATGCTCCGCGTGCAAGAGATGGCGCGGCTCCTACGCGAGACGAACATCACCGTCACCGCCACCGGGCAGCGGGTGGGGTGGCGGAGCCGGTCGCGCGCGGTAGAAGCATCCACAGCGCACACCGGAGTGACACCGAGCCGCTACCGAGACATGCGCCCGCTCATGACCGACCTCCCATGACCGAGCCGGTCGCGCTGCCCGGCAAAGTGCCGGAGTGACCGGGAAACGCCCGGCCTGCTCGTCTCCTGCTTCGCCGCGACCGCCGGTGCTTGGTAGGCCGGTTCTTCCCCCTGGTTGCTCGGGGGTGGTCAGAGAAGGGAGGTCGTCATGTCGCTGCTACTCGAACGCCCGGCGACCACGCCGACCGGTCATGAGCCTACAAGGACGCCGCAGTCGCCGCACCCCGCGATAGTGCAGCCGGTCGAGCCGTGGAGTTGCGTCTATGTCACCAGCATCCGTCACCGTCGCATATTGGCGGCGACCGCCTATGACTGTGTGCGCTTCGTGGTCGTGCGCGACGGCTCGATCATCCTCACCGATGCCGATGCCGATGCCGATGCGGGCGGGTCGGCGTCGGTGGGTGATGTGGTGCTGGTCGCCCCGAACGTCGAGTTCGGGTACGAACCCGAGGGCACCGTCACGGTGAGGACAGTGGCAGTGGATACCGATTACTGGTCGAGCAGTTGTTCTGGCAGCACCTCGACGTGCTCGCGGACGGCGAAGCCGCACGCGACCTCGCAACTCACCTGTATCCCGATCCGGTGCAGGTGCTGCGCGTCGGAGAATCGCAGGCCGAACGGCTCGGGCCGATCCTCGATGAACTCGCCACACTCACCGGCGAAGACCAATCGCCGCGCGGCTACTTCCGTGCGTATGCGCTGCTGTTCACGGTGCTCGCCGCCATCGCGCCGCTGGTTCGTCACGCGCCGGTGGAGGTGCCGCCGCTGACCTCTCGGCAGCGGGCCGTGCGGGTCGCGCCTCCCCGGTGGCGGGAGTTCAAGCCGGTGCGCCGCGAGATTATGCGCACGGCGGCGCTCATGCAGAGCAACATCGCCAGGCAGTGGCCGCTCACCGAACTGGACGCGCACGCCTGCCTGTCGCCGAGTCAGCTCAATCGGGTGTTCAAGGACTCGTTCGGGGTGACGCCGCCGGTGTACCTGTCGATCCTGCGCGTACAGGAGATGGCGCGCCTGATCCGCGAAACCGATCTGCTCATCGGCACGATCACCGAACGGGTCGGCTGGTGCCACCACTGCGGGCAAGCCTCGCGCATCTTCCGCCGCTACATGGGCGTGACCCCCATCGAGTACCGGCGCTACGGCCCACCGTCCGCGAGCCGGGCGGGGCCGGGCGTCGGCATCGCCACCGCACGCGCCGACGACTCCCGTGGGAACGGGTGCGCACCTACCTACTGACACCTGCCCACACGACCGGAGGAACCCGACGATGAGCACCGCCACCACGCGACCGCGATACGCTCCGGCGCGCCTGCATGTCGGGGTGGGGGTGACGGTTCCGGCAAATTGCCGGAACCGTGCGACCAGGGCTTTTACTCCCGGCCGGGGTGGTTCCGTCGAATCGGCGGCACCACACTCGCGGGGCGACGGTCGGGGAAAATTTCCCACACCGTCCAGCCTGCGACCTCGGCCCGCTG
>NZ_JARAMH010000016.1:0-99123 GCF_029524215.1 Kocuria oceani
CACGACAACCACACCAGGACCACCGGGAACGAACCATCAACCGGAAACCTACCGCCACCACGGGGCGAGAACCTCGCCCACCCGCAGCAACCCGGACGACACTACACCCACCCCCCGACACCGTCAAAACACCCGCCGACACCGCACGAACGGGGTGTGCCCGCAGACCCGGAACGGCATCGGGCAACTTTGCTGCGACGGACTTTCTGCTGCCGAGGGTCTGTGCTGACGGACCGGACAGCCCCCTCCCCGGCAGCCGCAGGTCGGACGGTGGGGGCACTGGCGGCATCGTCGTGCTGCACCGTGAATCACCAAGGATGTGGCGCCCGATCGATCCGGCGCCCTGCGCCAGCGCGAGCGCCCCTGCGGAGCAATGCGGGTCGGTCCCGGCCGCATCCGTGGGCCATGGGATCTGTGGTGCCTGCTGGGCCGCTCGGCGACGTCGTCGGCTGTTGAGCCGGCCGCTGCCCGGGACAGGCGAGTCATCGCTGCGGGCGGGGCTGCAGCGGACGTGCTGCGGACGAGGGATCGAGTCGTGGTGATCGAGCGGTGCGCATCCGCGTGATCACGCGCCATCTCTGTGGCGAGGACATCTGCGGCCGGTGAATTCGTTCGACACCTGGATCCGTCGATGACGGAAAGGTCCTCCGTCTCACCCTGCGAGAGGGTACGGGAAGAGCGGCAGACGGGAGTCGAACCCGCGACCTCCACCATGGCAAGGTGGCGCTCTACCAGCTGAGCTACTGCCGCATTCGTGGCTCCAGCAGGAGCCACGAGAAGACATTACCCGATTCTTGCGGCGTGTGCGTCACGCCGGCCAGGAAGGCCCCGGGTGCGCTCCCCTTTTCCGTGGTCCCGGCCTGTGCCATGACCGTGGCGATTACGCCTCAGGAGCGCAGGATTCGCCCGGCCGGGCTCAGAGGTGCGAGTCGCGCTCGGTGACGGACTCCCGGCCGGCAGGGTCGACGTGTCGGGTCTGGGTGCTGGTGCGCCGTGGGATGAGGGAGATCACCAGCAGCACCGCGCCGACCACGGTGAGGATCCACCCCACCGTGACCAGGCTGATGGCGAACGAGCCGAGGCTGATCGTGTTGCCGCTGGTGGCGAAGACCAGGATCAGTCCCAGAACGAGCGTGATGGCGGCACCGGCGGAGAAGTTGCGGTTCATGAGGGGCTCCTAGGAATCGCGGCAAAAGCATGTGCTTTGCAGTTGCAATCATCCTACAGACGGGCCGGCACGCTGATAAGCCCGCGAACGGTCGAAGACTCACAGGTTCTCCCCCAGCGCCGATGCGACGCCGGGGACGGTCTACAGCCCCTCGTGGGCCATATTGGCGAACCGGGAGTAGTGGCCCTGGAACGCCACCACGATCGTCTTGGTGGGACCGTTGCGGTGCTTCGCCACGATCACGTCCGCCTCACCGGCGCGCGGTGACTCCTTGTCGTAGACGTCGTCGCGGTGCAGCAGGATCACCATGTCGGCATCCTGCTCGATCGAGCCCGACTCGCGGAGGTCCGAGACCATCGGCTTCTTGTCCTGGCGCTGCTCGGAGCCACGGTTCAGCTGGGACAGCGCGATGACCGGGACCTCCAGCTCCTTGGCCAGCAGCTTCAGAGCACGGGAGAACTCCGAGACCTCCTGCTGACGGGACTCGACCTTCTTGCCCGAGCTCATCAGCTGCAGGTAGTCCAGCACCACGAGCTTGAGGTCGTGCTTCTGCTTGAGCCGGCGGCACTTCGCCCGGATCTCCATCAGCGACATGTTCGGGGAGTCGTCGATGAACAGCGGCGCGGAGTCCATCTTGCCCATCGTGGTGGCGATCTTCGCCCACTGCTCGTCCTGCAGGCGCCCCTTGCGCAGGTCCTGCATGTTCAGCGTCGCCTCGGCGGAGAGCAGGCGCATGGCGATCTCGTTGCGGCTCATCTCGAGGGAGAAGATCACCGTGGTCTGGTTGTGCTTGATCGCCGCGGACCGCGCGACGTCGAGGGCCAGGGTCGATTTGCCCATCGCGGGCCGCGCCGCGATGACGATCATCTGGCCGCCCTGGAAGCCCTGGGTCAGCTCGTCGAGCTCGATGAAACCGGTGGGCACGCCGCGCATGCCCTCGCCGCGGGAGCCGGCGGCCTCGATCTCGTCGACGGTGGACTCGATGACCTCCTTGAGCACCGTGTAGTCCTCGGAGGAGCGGCGATCGGCCACCTGGTAGATCTCGGCCTGGGCGGCGTTGACGATGTCGTCGACCTCGCCGTCGGAGCTGTAGCCCAGCTGCACGATCTTGGTGCCGGCCTCCACGAGGCGGCGCAGCACCCCGCGCTCGCGCACGATCTCGGCGTAGAACCCGGCGTTGGCGGCGGTCGGGACCGAGGAGATGAGGGTGTGCAGGTACGCGGGCCCGCCCACGCGCTCGATCTCGCCGCGCTTGGTCAGCTCGTCGGCCACCGTGATGGCGTCGGCGGGCTCGCCGCGCCCGTACAGGGAGATGACGGCCTCGTAGATGGACTCGTGAGCCGGCTTGTAGAAGTCGACGCCGCGCAGCACCTCCACGACGTCCGCGATGGCGTCCTTGGACAGCATCATGCCGCCGAGCACCGACTGCTCCGCGACGTTGTCCTGCGGCGGGGTCCGTCCGAACTCCCGATCGCCTCCGGACGACTGCTCCGACACGTGCCCACCTCTCCCTGCGCCCGCGCGGGGGCACGGACGGACGAACGACGACGCCGCCTCGTCTGCGGGCGGCCCCACCATTCTCGCACCGACCGCGGACACCGCTTGCCGCCCGGTGGTGTCCGTGGACACCATGGACCATGGCGCTCACCACAGACCTCAGCGGTCCCTGTTCGTGGGACATCCGGACCACGCGGGAAGAGCTGGCCGCGGGCCGGATCAGCCATGTGGAGCACCTCGACGCCCTGCTGGAGCGTCTGCCGCCGGCCCAGCGGCTCGGGGCGGTGATCAGCGTGGACCCGGAGCTGGCGCGCGCCTTCGCCCACGCCCTGGACCGCCGGGAGACGTGGGGGCCGCTGACGGGGATCCCCCTGGGCGTCAAGGACGTCGTGGACGTGGCCGGGTTCCCCACCACGGGTGGCACGCGGGCGCTGGAGGACCATGTGGTGGGCCGGGACGCCCCTGCGGTCCGGCGTCTGCGGGCGGCCGGCGCCATCCTGTTCCTGAAGACCAACCCGCACGAGCTGTCCTTCGGCATCACCTCGACCCACGGCTCCCTGGGCCCGGTGCACCACCCGCTGGACCCCGCGCTGGCCGCCGGCGGCGGCAGCGGGGGCTCGGCGGTGGCCGTGGCGGTCGGCCTGGTCCCGGCGGCGGTCGCCGCGGACACGGGCGGTTCCTCCCGCATCCCCGCCGCCCTCTGCGGGATCGTGGGGTTCCGGCCCACGCTGGGCCGCTATCCGTCGTCGGGGGTCCTGTCGATCGCCCACTCCCGGGCCACGATCGGCACCGTGGCCCGCACCGTGGACGACGTGGTCCTGCTGGACGCGCTGCTGGCCGGGGAGCGCCCGAGCGGCCCGCCCCGCGCCCGGCACCTGGAGGTCGAGGACGAGGGTCCCGGCCCGCTGCACGGGCTCCGGCTGGGCGTCCCCGGGCTGTTCCTCCGGGACCTGGAGCCCGGGGTGGACACGGTGTTCGGCGCGGCCCTGCGAGCGCTCGAGGCCGCCGGCGCGGAACTCGTCGAGGTGGACGTCGCCCCGGCCCGGGATCATGCGGCTGCCGCCGGGATGGCGATCGTCCTGCACGAGTTCCTGCCGGACCTGCAGGCGTACCTGGCGGACCGGGGCGGCGGGCCCTCCCTGGAGCAGGTGCGGCGCGGGATCGGCAGCCCGGACGTCCGGCGGATCTGGGAGCTGGCCGAGGTGTTCCGCGCCGCCGACGACGAGTACCGGGCCGCCCAGCAGGCCCGCCGGCTGGCCCTGCGGCTCTACACCGGGGCGCTGGAGGCCCGGGGCGTCACGGCCCTGGTGCAGCCGACCTGCCCGGTGACGGCCCGCCCGCTCGGCGACGACGGGACCGTGGAGCTCAACGGCCGCCGTGTGCCCACGCTCGAGACCTTCACGCGCCACTCCGACCTCGCGGACACCATCGGCACGCCGGGGATCACCCTCCCCGCCGGGCGCACCGCGGCGGGGCTGCCCGTGGGTCTCGAGCTGGCGGCCGGTCCGGGCGCGGACGCCGTGCTGCTGGACCTCGCCCGGACGGTGGAGGCGCTGCTGCGGGAGCGGTGAGCCGGCCGCACCTACGGACCGGCGCGCGGGCCGGGCCGCGGGGGCGGGAAGCCCTCGGCACGGTCGAGGGCCTCCTCGGTCGCCCGGCGCCCGAAGGCGATGAGCTCCTCGGCGCGGTGGAAGTCCAGGAGGCGGCCGGTCTGCTTGGGCACCGTGATGAGCAGGTCGGGAGGATAGCCGGCCAGCCGGTAGCGCAGCACCATGGACTGCAGCGCCTCGAGGGACAGCTGCATGACGTCGAGCGTGCGCAGTCCGGCGGGGAGCACCCCGAGCACGTCCTCGGCCGCCTCCTCGAGGAGCTCGGCGTCGAGCACCTGCGGGAGCTCCTCCGGGACCTCCCCGGGGAACTCCTCCCCGAGCCGGCGGGTGCGGGCCTCGGCACCGCGACCCCGAGTCTCCGCGATGCGCTCCATGACGGTGCGCGCCAGCTCCCGGTCCAGGAGATGGGCGGCGCTGCGGCGGAACCGCTCCGCCCGCTCCTCCGCGGGGCGCGCCGCGGCCGTCTCCCGGGCCGGCACCCTGCCCTCGCCGGGCATCCGCTCCCCCGACAGGGACACGGCCACGGTGACGTCCGCGCGGGAGGCGACGGTCGCGGCGATGGGCACGGGGTTCAGGATGCCGCCGTCCGCGAGCAGCCGTCCGTTGATCATGACCGGGGTGATGATGCTGGGCAGGGCGATCGACGCCCGCACGGCGACGTCGACCGGGCCCTCCTGGAACCAGACCTCCTTGCGGGCCAGCAGGTCGGTGGCCACGGCGGTGAAGGGCATGGGCAGGTCCTCGATCAGGGCGCCGTCCAGCAGCTCGCGCACCTTGGCCATGATCTTCTCGGCCCGGATCACCCCGGGGGACGACGGCGAGGGATCGAGCAGCCGGAGCACGTCCCGCTGGGTCAGTCCCTGCACCCACTGCGCGTACGGGCCCAGGCGTCCCGCCGCGTGCAGCCCGCCGACGAGCGCCCCCATCGAGCTGCCCGCGATGGTCACGATCTCGAAGCCCCGCTCCTCGAGCACCTCGATCACGCCGATGTGGGCGTAGCCGCGGGCACCCCCGCTGCCCAGGGCCAGGGCCACGCGCGTGGTGCTGCTCATCAGCCGCTCCTTCCCCGGCCGCCGGACGGCCCGTGCAGGTTCCCTGCCCAGGGTGGCAGGGAACCTGCACGGGAGGAAAGGACCACGTCCCGCCCACCGGGTGGAGACGTCGCTCCGCCCGTTCCGCACACGAGTTTTCCACCCTGTGGACAACCGGTGGAAAACGCCGGGCGCGGCTGTGCACAGGGTGGGGGAAACCCTGTGGAAATTTGTCCACAAGAAACAATCAATCCTGCGCTGACCAGGCCAAACGATCACTCACAGGCTGTGCAGGACCGGTGGGGCCGCCACCGGTGTCATCCACAGCACAGACGCGCCCGGCCGTGCTCAGAGCACCGAGGAGAGCACGCCCAGCCACAGCAGCGGATGGCACAGCACGGACAGCGCCAGCAGCACCAGGAAGCGGGTCCGAGCGCCCGCGAACCCGACGGCTCCGGCCAGTGCGACCACCGCCGTGACGGTGGCCCCCACCGCCGCGGCCACGAAGCCGACCACGAAGACCGTCATCGCGGTCTCGGCTCCTCCGGAGTTGCCTCCCAGGAAAGCGACGACGAAAGCCAGTACCGTGAAGAGCAGGCACCCCACGCCGAACCAGTACAGGGCGGACGGTGTGACACGCGGGATCAGGGACGGCATGCACCCATTGTCCCCCGAGGATCCGCGCCGCACCGGCACACCGCTCCAGGAGCGCCCCCCGGGCGCCCGAGCCGCCGAGGAGGCCCCGTGGACGACAGCCAGCGCATGTGGGAGGACCGGTACGCCTCCGGGGAGGACTCCCCGGACGGCACCCGTCCGCATCCGGAGGTCGCCGCCCTCCTGGAGCGGACGGCCGGGGAGCACGCGGGCCGCACCCCGGCCGCGCTCGACCTCGGGGCCGGCACGGGTCGGCACACCCTGTCCCTGGCCCTGGCCGGCTACGACCCCACGGCCGTGGACTTCTCCCCGAGCGCCGCGCGCGTCCTCGCCGACGCGCTGGCCGAGCGGGGTCTGCCCGGCCGCGCCCTGGTGGCGGACCTGCGGACCTGGAGCCCCGAACAGGAGCAGCTCTCCGGGCCCGATGTGGTACCCCGGCAGTTCGACCTGGTGCTCGCCGTCTACTTCCAGCACGACCTCTCGCTGCTGCGCCGCGCGACCGAGTGGCTCGCGCCGGGCGGCCGGCTGCTGTGGATCACCCACGCCCCCGGCAGCGTGGAGGGCCCGCCGCCGACCGTGCCGCGCCCGGACCTGGAGGAGACGGTGGCCGTGCTCGAGGGCAAGGGCCTGGACCTGCTGCGCGCCGAGCAGGTCCGCACGACGCCGACCGCGCTCGACGTCGTCGTCGAGGGGGTCCGGCCCCGCTGAGGCCCCCCGACATGCGGAAGGGCCCCCGCGGCGCACCGCGGGGGCCCTTCTGCCGTGCAGGACCGGGAACCGGTCAGGCGGGGACGACCTCGAACTCGACGTTCGCGTTGACGTCCTCGTGCAGGCGCACGGAGGCCTGGTACACACCGGTGGTCTTGATGTGCTGGTTGAGCTCGACCTTGCGCTTGTCCACGGAGCCGAGGCCGGCGGCCTCGACGGCGTGGGCGACGTCCTCGGCCTTGACGGTGCCGAAGAGACGTCCCTCGGCGCCGGCCTTGACCGGGATGGTCACGGTGGCGGAGGTCAGCTTCTGGGCCAGGGCCTGGGCGTCCTCGAGCGAGGCGACCTCGCGGGCGGCGCGGGCGGCCTTGATGCTCTCGATCTGCTTCTCGCCGCCTCGGGACCACGGGGTCGCGAAGCCGCGCGGGAAGAGGTAGTTGCGGGCGTACCCGTTCTTGACCTCGACCACGTCACCGGCAGCGCCGAGGCCGGTGACCTCGGTCGTCAGGATGATCTTTGCCATGAGTGTCTGTCCTCTCTGATCAGCGGCCGGCGCCGGAGTAGGGCAGCAGCGCGACCTCGCGGGCGTTCTTGATCGCCAGAGCGATCTTGCGCTGCTCCTGCACGGTCACACCGGTGACGCGGCGGGCGCGGATCTTGCCGCGATCGGAGATGAACTTGCGCAGCAGCGCAACGTCCTTGTAGTCGATCTCAGTGACTTTGGCAGCCTTGAGCGGGTTCTGCTTTGGTTTGGGCTTACGAAGTTCAGCCTTGGCCATCGTGGTGCTCCTTGTTCTTCAAGTGGAGCCCGCGGCTGGTCACCGCGGGATGGGGTGTGTGTCGGGAAAAGCGGGGAAGGCCTAGAACGGCGGCTCGTCGTCCTGTCCGCTGCCCCAGTCGTAGTTGCCGCCGGAGGACTGGCTCCACGGATCGTTCTGGGGCGCGGCCTGCGGAGCGGGCTGACGCCCGCCGCCGCCACCACGGCCACCGCCGAAGCCGCCGCCCTGCTGGCCGCCGCCGAACCCGGAGTCGCCCCCGAATCCGCCGCCGCCCTGCGGGGCGCCGCCGCCGAAGCCACCGCCCTGCTGGCCGCCGCCGCCGAAGCCGCCGCCCTGCCCGCCGGAGCGGGCGTTGCGGTTGACCTTGGCGGACGCGTAGCGCAGCGAGGGACCGACCTCGTCGACGTCGAGCTCCGTGACGGTGCGCCGCTCGCCTTCCTTGGTCTCGTACGAGCGCGACTTGAGCCGACCCTGGACGATGACGCGCATGCCCTTCTGCAGGGACTCCGCCACGTTCTCGGCCGCCTCGCGCCACACGGAGCAGCGCAGGAACAGGGTCTCCCCGTCCTTCCACTCGTTGGACTGGCGGTCGAAGGTGCGGGGCGTGGACGCAACGGTGAAGTTGGCCACGGCCGCACCCGACGGGGTGAAGCGCAGCTCGGGGTCAGCGGTCAGGTTGCCGATTACGGTGATGACGGTGTCACCAGCCATGTGGACCTCCCGGGTCGAAGAAGTTCGCGGTCGTACGGGACGTACTGGGGATCTCCAGCATCTCACCGGTGGGCCCTCGCGGGGCACCCTCGGCGATCAGCCTGTGAAGTCCTTACTCGGCGGAGATCTTCTGCTCTTCCGGGCGGATGATCTTGGTGCGCATGATCGCCTCGTTGAGGTTCAGCACACGGTCGAGCTCCTGGGCGGTCTGCGGGGTCGCGGTGAAGCGGACCACGGCGTAGATGCCCTCGGACTTCTTCTGGATCTCGTAGGCGAGGCGACGGCGGCCCCAGATGTCGACGTTGTCGACGGTGCCGTTGTCCTTGGTGACGACCTCGAGGAACTTCTTGAGAGTCGGCTCCACGGCACGATCCTCGACCTCGGGGTTGATGATCACCATCAGTTCGTATTCACGCATGTTCGAACCCACCTCCTTCGGGCTGAGCGGCTGCGGTCCTTCCGCAGCAGGAGGTTCTGTAGCGTCGTCCGCGCGCCGGCGCCGCACGTCGGGCGGCGGGCACACAGACCTCACAACACTACTACATCCGCGGCTCCGCACCGAACGGGGCGCACGGCCGGGGCAGCCACGTCCGGGGGACGCTCACCGGCGGTAGGCGCTCCGGGCGATCGAGGCGTTCACGAACGCGGTGCGGAACGGCATGGTGAAGATGTCCAGGAACATCAGCAGCGCCCACGGCACGAGGAACAGCAGACCGATGCCGATGCCCACCGTGCTCCAGCCGAGACCGCCCAGGAACAGGTAGATCAGGCCCCAGACGGGCTGGCGGAGATAGAATTTGTGCACTCCCAGCGAGCCCAGGAAGAACCACAGGACGTAGGCCAGGAGCAGGGACTTGCCGCCCACCACGTTCACCACGGGCGCCCCGGCGGGCACGCCGTGCCCGCTCCCGTAGGGCTGTCCGTACGGCGCGCGGGGATACCCGGTGGGCGCCCCTTGACCGGTTCCGAACGGCTGCCCGTAGGGCGCGCCGCGGTAGCCGGCACGGCCGGGATCGTCGTTCAGCGGGACGGGGCGGTAGTACTCGGGCTCGGGAGCCACGGGGGTCCTCTCGGGGGCGGGCCGTCCGCGCGGACGGGATGTCGGGGGACCGTCCGGGGGACGGCCTCGACCAGCACAACGACCGGTCGGTGAGCGCTATTCCGGGCGGCGGACCGCCGCGAGGTGCTCGGGGCGCACCGGCCCCACGTGCCCGGCGAACTCCTCGCGCCCGCGCAGCCAGGCCGCGACGAACGGGCACACGGGCACGATCGTCAGGCCTGCGGCCACGGTGTCCTCGAGCGCGGCGGCGGCCAGCCGGCTGCCCAGGCCCTCGCCCTCCCGGTCGTCGTCCACCGTGGTGTGGAAGAAGATCCGCTGGGGCCCGGCCGGGGTGCCGAAGGGACGGTAGTGGGCCTCCCCGACGACCGTGCCGCCGTCGAGCAGCTCGTAGCGGTGCCGGTCGGGGGCGTGGCGGACGGTGATCGTGGCATCCTGCGGCACGGGTGCTCCTGTCGGGTCGGTGGCGGATTCCCCCGTAGCCGGCCGCGGCACAGGGGTATTCCGATTAGGCTACGCTTTTCTTGTCAAATGATCGTCGTGCGGTCACCCGGACCGCCGCGCCCGAGGAAGAGGCCCCGATGCGCCGTCGCCCCCTGTACGTCACCACCGGCATCCTGACCGCGATGACGGCGGTCGTCACGGGCTGCGGCACGCTCGGCCTGGGCGAACAGCCCGCCGACCTGCAGATCTACTCGGCACGGCACTACGACCTCGAGGGCGCGTTCGGCCAGTTCACGGACGAGACCGGGATCACGGTGGAGTTCATCAGCGGCGACGACGCCGAGCTCCTCGAGCGGCTCAAGGCCGAGGGGGACGACACCCCGGCGGACGTGTTCATGACCGTCGACGCGGGCAATCTCTGGAACGCCGCCCGGCAGGACGAGCTCGCCGCGATCTCCTCCCCGACCCTGGACGAGGCGGTGCCCGAGGACCTCCGGGACCCCCAGGACCGCTGGTTCGGCCTGGCGATGCGGGCGCGCACGCTCACCTACAACCCGGACAACGTCGACCCCGCCGAGTTCGACGGCCAGGAGAGCTACGCCGGGCTGGCCGACCCGAAGTGGAAGGGACGGCTGTGCATGCGGGACGCCACCTCCGCCTACACCCAGTCCCTGGTCGCGAGCCTGATCGACCTGCACGGCCGGGAGAGGGCCCTGGAGATCGTGGAGGGCTGGGTGGCCAACGACGTGGACATCCAGAGCAATGACGTCCTGCTGCTCGAGTCGATCGACGCCGGGACCTGCGACGTGGGGATCAACAACCACTACTACCTGGCCCGCACCCTCGAGGAGAACCCCGAGCTGAACGTCGACCTGTTCTGGGCCAGCCAGGACGGCGCCGGCACCCACGTGAACATCTCCGGGGCGGGCGTGGTCGAGGGGTCGGACAACCCCGAGGACGCGCAGCGGCTCATCGAGTGGCTGGCCACCGACGGCCAGAACGCGTTCGTCGACGCCAACCACGAGTTCCCCGTCAACCCCGCGGTGGAGCCCGAGCCGACGATCGCCGCCTTCGGGGAGTTCGAGCGCATGCCGCTCAACGCGGAGGCCTACGGGGACCTCAACGCCGAGGCGGTCGATCTGCTGGCCGAGGCCGGATACCGGTGACCGAGACGGCCGTCCTCGCCGAGGCCCGGCCACCCGTCCCCCGCCCGCGCCGGGGCGCGGGCACGGGCCGCCCGTGGTGGACGGCCCTCGTCGTCCTCGTCGCGGTCCTCGTCGCGACCCCCGTCCTGGCCGTGGTGGCCGACGGCCTCGGCAGCCTGGGCGAGGGCAGCCCGCCGCGCGGGCTCGGCCGGATGGTGCTCACCACCCTGACGCTCATGCTCGGCGTCGGAGCGGGGACGCTGGTCGTGGGCGGGGGGCTGGCGTGGCTGGTCACGGCCTACCGCTTCCCGCTGCGCGACGTCCTGGTGTGGCTGCTGGTCCTGCCGCTGGCCATGCCCGCCTACATCCTCGGCTTCGTGTTCCTGTCCACCTTCGACGTCTCCGGGCCGGTGCAGTCCGCCCTGCGGGCGGTGCTGGGCACGGACGTGTGGACGCCGGAGGTGCGCTCGCTGCCCGCCGCGATCCTGGTGATGACCCTGACCCTCTACCCCTACGTCTACCTCCTGGCCCGAGCCGCGCTGGTCGAGCAGACGGCGGGCACCTACGACGCCGCGCGGACGCTGGGCGCCGGCCGGGCCCGGGCGCTGCGCCGCGTCCTGCTGCCCCTGGCCCGTCCCTCCCTGGCCGCCGGACTGGCCCTGGTGATGATGGAGACGCTCACCGACTTCGCCACCGTGCAGTACTTCAACGTGCAGACGGTCTCGGTGGGGGTCTACCTGGTGTGGAAGGGCAGCTTCGACTTCCACGCGGCCACCCAGCTGGCCGTGCTCGTGCTGCTCTTCGCGGTGGCCGTCCTGGCCGGCGAGCGCCTGCTCCGCGGCCGGGCCCGGTTCCACCAGCGGGGCGGCCGCGGCCAGGGGCTGCAGCCGGAGCGGCTCACCGGGTGGCGCGCCTGGGGCGCCACGCTCCTCGGCGTCGCCGCCCTGTCCGCCGGTTTCCTCCTGCCCGTGCTCCAGCTGCTCGTGTGGGCCATCGGCGAGGTGGTCGGCGATCCCGCCACCCTGACCGACCCGCGCTTCGCGGACCACCTCACCAACAGCCTCGTGGTCGCGGCGATCGCCGCCGGGGCCTGCGTGCTGCTCTCCCTGGCGATCGCGCACGGCGTGCGGATGAGCGGCGGGCGTCTGGCGGCCTCCGCGGCCCAGCTCACGACGTTCGGCTACGCCGTCCCGGGTGCGGTGGTGGGCATCGGCGTCCTCATCGCCTTCGCCGGGCTGGACACCGCCCTGGAGCGCGCCGGGGTCCCGGGCGGCACCGGGCTGCTGGTGACGGGCTCGGTCCTGGGGATCCTCTACGCGTACGTGATCCGCTTCCTCGCCCCGGCCTACCAGGCCGTGGACGCGAGCCTGGG
This sequence comes from Kocuria oceani, assembly GCF_029524215.1. Classification (NCBI taxonomy): domain Bacteria; kingdom Bacillati; phylum Actinomycetota; class Actinomycetes; order Micrococcales; family Micrococcaceae; genus Kocuria; species Kocuria oceani. The sequence continues at coordinate 12,177 of NZ_JARAMH010000016.1, forward strand.
CAAGATCTCCCCGACGATCACCTCCTCCGCGCTCAGCCTGGGCGCCTCCCCGCTGCGGGTCCTGACCCGGGTGCACCTGCCCCTGGCCCGCCCCGGCGTGGCGGTGGCCCTCGTGCTCGTGCTCATCGACGCGGTCAAGGAGCTGCCCATCGTGCTGCTGCTGCGCCCGTTCGGGTTCACCACGACGTCCGTGTGGGTCTACGAGCTCGCCCGCGAGAACTTCTGGGAACGGGCGGCCCTGCCGGCGCTGGTGATCGTGGCGGCGGCGGTCGTGCCCGTGTTCGTCCTGGTCCGGCAGACGCGCCGGGCCGAGCACCACGGAAAGGTGGGCCGATGACCGTGCGGACCGTGAGCGCGGACCGCGCACCCCGCGCCGGCCAGGCGCCGCCCGCCCTGGTCCTCGACCGGGTCAGCAAGCACTACGGGGACTCCGCCGGCGCCAGCGCCCTGGACCTGACGGTGGCGCCCGGGGAGCTGGTGACGCTGATCGGGCCCTCCGGCTGCGGGAAGTCCACGACGCTGCGGCTCGTGGCCGGGCTCGAACGGCCCGACGAGGGGACGATCCGCATCGCGGGGGAGGTGGTGGCGGACGGGCGCCGGTTCCAGGAGCCCGAGCACCGCCGGGTCGGCCTGGTCTTCCAGGACCACGCGCTGTTCCCGCACCTGACGGTCGCGAAGAACGTCGCGTTCGGGCTCGACCGGTCCCCGCGGGCCGGGCGCCGGGTCCGGGTCGGGGAGGTCCTCGAGCTCGTGCGGCTGAGCCACCTCGCCGACCGCTACCCGCACGAGCTCTCCGGCGGCGAGCAGCAGCGCGTGGCCCTGGCCCGGGCGCTGGCGCCCCGGCCGGCCGTCGTCCTGCTGGACGAGCCGTTCTCCAGCCTCGACGAGTCCCTCCGCGCCCAGGTGCGCCGCGACACCACGGCCACGCTGCGCGAGACCGGCACCACCGCGGTGCTGGTCACCCACGACCAGACGGAGGCCCTCTCCGTGGGCCACCGCGTGGTGGTCATGCACGACGGGGTGATCGAGCAGGCCGACACCCCGGAGAAGGTCTTCGAGCAGCCCAGCACCCGGTTCGTCGCCTCCTTCATGGGCGACGCGGACTTCCTCCCGGCGCGGGTGCACCGGGCGCTGCTGACCTGCGAGATCGGCATCGTCTCCACGGTGCCGGGCTGGGCCGACAGCGACGTGGCGGTCGACGTGGTGCTGCGCCCGCACGAGGTGGCGCTGCGCCCGGACCCGGACTCCCCCGCACGGGTCTCGGCGGTCGAGTACCACGGCGCGTTCGTGCTCCACCACGTGCGCCTGGCCTCGGGCCGGACGCTGCGCTCCTGGCAGCCCCACAACGTCCGCCACCCCGTGGGGACCCCCGTGGCCGTGACGGTGGCCGCGGGCACCACCCCGACGCTGCTCGTCGACGACCGGGCGGTCACCGCTCCGCCGCGGACCCGGTCCGGGGCCGGACGTTCCCCCATGTCCGACGAATTGGACAAGACTTTTCTTCGCTAATCGATTCTTCTAAGGTGGCGCCGTGACCACGCAACCGGATCTGGCCCGCATCCCCTTCGTGGCCGGGCTCGCCCGGCACGGGGACCGTCCTGCCGTCCTCACCCGCGACGGGACGCTGAGCTACCGCGAGCTGGCCGAGCGCGTCGACGCCGTTGCCGCCCGCCTGGGCGGTGGACGCCGGCTGGCGGCCCTGGCCGCGGCCAACGACCTTGACTCCCTCGTCGCCTACCTCGCCGCCCTCAGCGCGGGCCACCCGCTGCTGCTGGTCCCGGCCGACAAGCCGGAGGCCCTGGCCTCCCTCGTGGCCGCCTACGACCCCGACGTCGTGCTCCGGTCCGGGGACGGCTCCCTCGTGGTGGAGGAACGGCGCCCCGGCACCTGTCACGACCTGCACCCCGACCTGGCGCTGCTGCTGAGCACCTCCGGCTCGACCGGCTCCCCGAAGCTCGTGCGCCTCTCGCACGAGAACCTGGCCGCCAACGCCGAGGCGATCGCCGAGTACCTGGCCATCGGGCCCGGCGACCGCGCCGCGACCACGCTCCCGATGTCCTACTGCTACGGGCTGTCGGTGATCAACAGCCACCTGCTGCGCGGGGCCGGGCTCGTGCTGACGGACCTGTCCGTGGTCGACCCCTGCTTCTGGGAGCTGTTCCGCGAGCACGGGGCGACGTCCTTCGCCGCGGTGCCCTACACCTTCGAGCTGCTCGAGCGCGTGGGCTTCGCCGAGATGGACCTGCCCCGGCTGCGCTGCGTCACCCAGGCCGGCGGGCGGCTGGCGCCCGAGAAGGTCCGTCACTACGCCGAGCTCGGCCGGCGCCGCGGCTGGGACCTGTTCGTCATGTACGGGGCCACGGAGGCCACCGCCCGGATGGCCTATCTGCCCCCGGGCCTGGCGACCGAGCGTCCCGGGTGCATCGGCGTCCCCGTGCCCGGCGGGGCCTTCCGGATCGACCCCGTGGAGGGCCTGGCCGACGGCGAGCTCGTCTACACCGGCCCCAACGTCATGCTCGGCTACGCCGAACACCCGTCCGACCTCGCCGCCGGGCGCACCGTCGAGGAGCTGCGCACCGGCGACCTGGCCCGCCGGCACCCCGACGGGCTGTACGAGGTCGTGGGGCGGCGCAGCCGCTTCGTGAAGATCGTGGGCCTGCGCGTGGACCTCGGGCAGGTCGAGCGCACCCTCGCCGAGCTCGGCGTGACGGCGGCGGCCGCCGGCTCGGCCCCGGGCTCGGACGAAGGCCTCGTGGTCGCAGTCGAGGGCGCGCACGAACCGCGGCTGCTGGGCAAGGTCCTCGCCCAGAGCGTGGGCCTGCCCCGCACCGCCGTCGCGGTGCACGCCGTGGAACAGCTGCCCCGCCTGGCCACGGGAAAGGTGGACTACCCGGCCGTCGCCGCGCTCGCCGCCCCCCGGACCGTTCCTGCCCCGCCCGCGGAGAGCGCGGCGCAGGGACCGCAGGACGTCAAGCGGATCTTCGCGGAGGTGCTGGACCGCCCCGACGTCGGCGACGACGACACGTTCGTCTCCCTCGAGGGCGACTCGCTGTCCTACGTGGCGGCCTCGGTCCGGCTGGAGCAGGCCCTCGGGCACCTGCCTCCGGACTGGCACGTCACGCCCGTCCGGGACCTGGTCCCCCGGGCGGCCCGGCCCCGGCGGCGCCTGGTGTCGTTCCTGGAGACCGGCGTCGTCCTCCGGGCGGTCGCGATCGTGTGCATCGTCTGCACCCACGTGGAGCTGTTCACGTTCCAGACCGCCCACCTGCTGTTCGCGGTGGCCGGCTACAACTTCGCGCGGTTCCAGCTCACCGGTCGGCGCCTGCCCCGCCTGCGGCGCCACGCGCGCAGCCTGGGCCGCATCGTGGTCCCCTCCGTGGCCTTCATCGCCGTGGCCCACCTGCTCACCGACGACTACACGCTGGCCAACGTGGTGCTGCTCAACGGGATCGTGGGCCCGCAGGAGCTGACGAGCCAGTGGCACTTCTGGTTCGTCGAGATGCTGGTCTACGTCCTCGTGGCCGTCACGGCCCTCATGGCGCTGCCCTGGGCCGACCGGGCCGAGCGACGTCTCCCGTTCGTCTTCCCGCTGCTCCTGCTCGGCCTGGGGCTGCTCAGCCGCTACGACGTGGTGGACCCCGGGCTGCCCAAACCGGCCCCGGTGTTCTGGATCTTCGCCCTGGGCTGGGCGGCCGCCCGGGCCCGGACCCCGCTGCAGCGGTGCCTGGTGTCGGCTCTCACGGTGCTGAGCATCCCGGGCTACTTCGACAGCGCGCTGCGGGAGGGCACGCTCGCCGTGGGCATCCTCCTGCTCCTGTGGGCGCCGACCCTGCCCGTGCCGGCGGGGCTGCGGCGCCTGACCGGCCGGCTGGCCGCGGCGTCCCTGTACATCTACCTGACGCACTGGCTGGTCTATCCCGTGCTGCTGCCGGTGCACCCGGTCCTGGCCGTGGTCGCCTCGCTCGCCGCGGGCGTGGCCTACTGGCTCCTGGCCGAACGGGTGCTCCGCAGCCGGATGCGGCGGGGCAAGGCGTTCGGGGGCCAGGCGCCCAAGGGCGAGGCACTCGGGGGCGAAGCACTTGGGGGCGAGGCACTCGGCGACGGAGGCGGGCCGGGCGCCGCCGGCGGGCCCGGGCGCACACACCGGACCTGGTCGGGCCCCGTGGCTAGTCCAGGCCCACGCTGATCTCGGCGCTCTGCCCGGTGGAGCGCACACTGGCGAGCACCGGGAACTCCACGCGCTCCGTGACCGGCTCACCGTCCTCCAGGTAGCTCAGCCGCGCCTCGGCGGGCCGGTACGGGTCCGCGACCCAGCGCAGCGGGTCCTCCGGCGAGCCGACCAGCACCAGGGCGGGCCGGGAGACGAGCCGCCAGCGGACGTCGGTGATGCCCGGGTCCCCCGCCCCGCCCCCGTCGGGAAGACCCGCGGCGGTGTCCGGGGACTCCTCCGGGCCGGTGTGGCGCGCCGAGCTCGGGCAGCCCTCCGGAGCGAGCTCCTCCGAGGCCATGCAGGTGCGCAGCCACTGGGTGATCCGTTCCTCGGTCTCCTGCCACATCCGCGGGGACGGCTCGATCCGCAGGTCCACGGACGCCGGGCGCGGATCGCGGAAGGCCATCCGCACCGGGGGCAGGGGCACGGGCACCTGGTAGTAGGAGTTGCCGGGCAGCCCGATCGCGTAGTCCCCGGGCAGGGCCTCGAAGCGCCACGCGCCTCCCGGGCCGGTGGGGTCCGGCACGCGCTCGTCCGGGTCCGGGCGGATGCTCTCCCCGTTGACGGAGATCTCGTCCAGGGGTGCCGGGAGGTGGACGGCCAGGGGCGCCACGTCCGGGGAGTCCAGCTCCCAGTGGTCGTTGAACGGACCGCTGCGCTCCACCCGGTGCACGCCGTAGGTGTGCACCTCCTCCCGGACGCGGTCCCCGCCCTCGGGGTCGTCCCACCACACGCGCACCCGGATCTCGGCGTGGTCGTCCTGCACGTCCGCGCGCAGCACCTCGTGGCCGCTGATCCGCCCGGCCGCGTTGCGGTAGACCCGGTTGGCGAAGATGTTGAGGGTGGGATCCGCGACCACGGCCTCCGCCCGGGACAACAGCTGCCGCGAGCGCCCGTCCTCGAGGCCGCCCAGCCAGGTGTGCACGGGGTCCTGGGGGGCGCGGTCGACGAAGAACCAGTTGAACGCCGAGCTCAGCCCGGTGACCAGGACCACGACCGCCGCCAGCCAGGTGAGCAGCGTCCGGCGCAGCCCGTGGGCGTCCTCGGCGGTGAGGACCGCGCCGGGCTCCCGTTCCCGTGGCACCGCCACCGCTGCCTCCCCGTCCGACGCCAGCTCGTCCGGCGCGCGCCGGTGCTCCGGGCCGCGCTGCGGCCCACCGGCTCACATCGTAGATCGGGCGCCGCGGCAGCGGCAGGAGGAGCCCTACAGCGCGCGTTTCTTGGTCACGAGGATCCCGGCGAGCACGAGGAGCAGACCCCAGGCGCCGTAGACCAGACCGGACTCCACGTGGTTGAGCACGGCGTCCGAGGGCTGGTACACCGTGGTCAGCTGGGTGCTCGCCGCCCCGGGGGAGTAGGGCTTGGCGTCCTCGAGCCACTCGAAGGACAGGGCGAAGAGGACGAACTCCAGGACCAGCAGCAGCACCACGAGGACCACGATCCCCCACGTGGTGGACTTCAGCAGGGCCCCCAGTCCGAAGCCCAGCCACGCCGTGATCGTGTAGAACAGGCCCACGGCGAGGATGTTGAGCAGGATCGCCTCCTGCCACACGTCGTAGCCCAGGTCCCCGCCGGCGAGGATCGGCTGGACCAGCAGGTGGCACAGGAACGCGCTGAGCACTCCGAAGAGGAACGCGACCACGGAGAGCACCACCGTCTTGGCGAGCATCACCGGGGTGCGCCGCGGCACGGCCGTCATGGTGGTGCGGACGGCGCCGGTGGAGTACTCGGAGCCGATGAACAGCACGGCCAGCGCCCCCAGGAGCAGCATGACCAGCTGCAGGCCGCCGTTGGCGCTGGTCATGGCCAGGTACTCGCTGAAGCCCATTCCCTCCGGCAGGGCGACGCCGGACTGCTCGGCGATCTGCTGGTCGGACTCCGCGACGAACGCGTCCCGCTGCTGCTGGACCTCCTCCTCCGTGAGGCCGATCTCCTCGGGGCTGCGCCCGTCGAGCGTGGCGTCGACCTGCTCCTGCGCGGCCTGCTGGTTGATGTCCTGCAGGGAGGTGGTGCTCCAGGCGCTCAGCGCCCCGAAGCCCAGGGCCAGCAGGAGGGCGACGGCGAGCAGGATCCAGTGGGAGCGCAGGGAGCGGAACTTGATCCACTCCGAGCGCAGGACCCGGCCGAAGCCCAGGCGGGCGTCGAACGCGGGGCCGGCGTGCCCGGTGGGGCCGGTGCCGGTGGTCTCCGGACGGGGTGCGGTCGAGGTGCTGGTGCTCATGCTCGGTCTCCGGTTCGTGCGGCGGGGCCCGCCCAGGGCGCCCGGGTGGTCTCGACGGGGGCGCCGCCGGAGCGGTACTCGACCTCGTCCTGCGTCATGGCCATGTAGACGTCCTCGAGGGTCTCGGTCTGCGGGGTGAGCTCGTACAGCAGCACCCCCGCGGACAGCGCGGCCTCGGCGATCCGCCGCGGCGCGGGCCCGGTGACCAGGGCCCCGTCGTCGTCGAACTCCGTGATCTCGGCGTGCTCCTCCCGCAGGGCCCGGCGCAGGGCCTCCCGGTCGGTCGTGCGCACGCGGGTGCGGGCGCGCTCCCCCGCCAGGAGCTCCTCGATGGGCGCGTCGGCCAGGATCCGTCCGCGGCCGATCACCACGAGGTGGTCGGCCGTCTGGGCCATCTCCGACATCAGGTGGGAGGAGAGGAAGACCGTGCGGCCCTCCGAGGCGAGGTACCTGGCGAGGTGGCGCACCCACACGACGCCCTCGGGGTCGAGGCCGTTGACGGGCTCGTCGAGGACCACGGTGTGCGGGTCGCCGATCAGGGCCGCGGCGATGCCCAGCCGCTGGCCCATGCCCAGGGAGAAGCCGCCCACCCGCTTGTCCGCCGCGGCGCCGAGCCCGGTGAGGTCCACCACCTCCTGGACGCGGGAGCGCGGGATGCCGTGGGTCGCGGCGAGCGCGGACAGGTGGGCCCGGGCGGTGCGCCGGGGGTGGACGGCCTTGGCGTCCAGGAGCACGCCGACCTCCGAGAGCGGGGCGCGGTGCTCGGCGTACGGGCGGCCGTTGACGCGGGCGTGCCCGCTGGTGGCGGACTCCAGGCCCACCAGCAGGCGCATGGTGGTCGACTTGCCCGCCCCGTTGGGCCCCAGGAACCCGGTGACCCGGCCCGGACGGACGGTGAAGCTGACGTCGTCCACCGCCGTCTTGCCACCGTAGGTCTTCGTCAGGTTCTCGATCTCGATCACCGGCGCTCCTCCCGAGCACTCGTCATTGCGGTCCACCCTCAACGTACGGGACCCGGGACACCGTCCGGCACCCTCGGAAGGATGAGCTCCGCGGTCCTCCGCGGGCCCGGTCTCCCTCTTCCGGCGGAGGAGGCGACGGCGTTCACTCCGCCTCGGGAACGCCGATCTGCATCGCCCGGCGTCCGCGCAGGACGTCGACGGCCACCACGACCAGGAACCAGACCAGGAACAGCACCCGCACGGCCGCCAGCAGGTCCTGGGCGTCCCAGCCCGTGCGCCCGGTCCACGGCAGGACCGGCCACGCCGCCTCCGGCAGCACCAGCGTGGTCCACCACAGCACCTCGACGAGCTGCCAGGCCGCGAACTCGATCCAGTTGCGCCGGCTGAGCACCACCAGCGGGGCGAGCCACAGGGCCTGGACCAGGGAGTAGCCCGGGCCGGTGAGCACGAGCACGGTGAGCAGCAGGAAGGCGACCTGGACGACGCTGGGCTCCTGGCGGGTGAGCAGCGTGAGCACCAGCACCGCCGCGCAGCCGAGCACGAGGGCCAGGAGCACGTGCTGCCCGGTCTCCGCCGCCCCGGGCACGGCGTCCGCCCGGCCCCAGACGCTCCACAGGGAGGAGCCTGCCACCGGGCGGTCGGCCGCCGCCCGGAACCGGCCGAGCCACTGCTCCCACGCCGCGATCATGAACGGGCCGTTGACCAGCAGCCAGGCGGCCAGGGTCCCGGCCAGGACCACCGCGAAGTCCCGGAACTGGCGGTACCGGGCGGCGAGGAACAGCACGGCCAGCAGGACCACCAGGGGGAACAGCGCCACGGACGCCCCCAGGCCGAGGAACACCCCGGCCGGTCCCGGGCGGCCGCGCACGTGGAGGAGCAGCGCCAGGACCATGAGCAGCACCGCCCACAGGTCCCACGTGGTGAAGCCCACCAGTGCCGCCACCGGGGCCAGGGCCAGGACGAAGGCGTCGGCCCGGCGGCGGCCGGAGAGCCCGGAGACCACGGCGACCGTGGTCAGCCACAGGAGGGCCAGCAGCACCACGGACAGGTTCGCGAACACCCCGCCGCCCACGTCCGTGCCGAGCAGCGCGGAGAGCCGGGCCGCGACCCACCCGAGCACCGTGGTGATCATCCCGACCAGCGCGGGCTGGTCCCCGGCGGGGCCTCCCGTGAAGAACCCGTCCAGCGTCCCGGCCGTGGCCGCCGGGGTCACCTCGGTGGCGCACAGCGCGGGAAGCTGCTCGGCGGCCGCCCCACCGGGCACCCGGCAGGGCAGCCGCAGCAGGTAGGCCACCATGACCGTGTAGAGGCACAGACCCGCCAGCTGCAGCCCGTGGCCGCCGAGGCGCCCGCCCAGCCGGCTCATCCGGTGCACCGCCGTCCGCGCAGCGCGTCCGCCGTGACCCGGGCCGCCGGAGAGGCCGTCGCCACCGGGTGCAGGGCGATGCCGCTCCGGGCACCCGTCGGGAGCAGGACATGGAGTCCGCGATATATGCCTCGAGGAGCATGAAACCGGTTCGTCGTCGCGGCGGCGGACGGCAGGACGCCGACGGCGCCCGTCTGCGGCACCGGGTGCTCCGGCGGCGCGGAGTGCCGCCCCGGGTCCGGGGCGGTGCGGGGGGTGTCCGGGACGGACTCCACCCGGGTGCTCACAGGGTGTCCGCCGCCCAGGCCCGCAGCCGCCGCTCCGCTTCCTCGGGGCCCAGCTCCCCCTCGTCGAGACGCAGGTCCAGCAGGAACCGGTAGGCCTGCCCGACCACGGGGCCCGGGGGGACGCCGAGCACCGCCATGATCTGCTGGCCGTCCAGCTCGGGGCGCACCGCGTCGAGCTCCTCCCGCGCGGAGAGCTCGGCGATGCGCCGCTCCAGGTCGTCGTAGGCCGCGGACAGCCGCGCCACCTTCCGCCGGTTCCGGGAGGTCACGTCCGCCCGCGTCAGCCGGTGCAGCCGCTCGAGGCACTCCCCCGCGTCCCGGACGTATCGGCGCACGGCCGAGTCGGTCCAGCCGGCGTCCCCGTAGCCGTAGAAGCGCATGTGCAGCTCCACCAGCCGGCTCACGGTGCGGATCGTGTCGTTGTCGAAGCGCAGCGCCCGCATCCGCTTCGCGGTGAGCTTGGCACCCACCACCTCGTGGTGGCGGAAGCTCACCGCACCGTCGGCCCCGAAGCGGCGGGTCGCGGGCTTGCCGACGTCGTGCATGAGGGCCGCGAAGCGCAGGGCGAAGTCGGGCGCGGGCACGGGACCGTCCGGGCCGGACTCCAGCTCCGCGGCCTGCTCGAGGACCGTGAGGGAGTGCTGGTAGACGTCCTTGTGCCGGTGGTGCTCGTCCCGCTCGAGCTGCAGGGCGGGCACCTCGGGCAGCACCACCGCGGCGAGCCCCGTCCCCACGAGGAGATCGACCCCCTGCCGGGGCCGGCGCCCGCAGATCAGCTTGATGAGCTCGTCCCGGACGCGCTCGGCCGAGACGATCGCGATCCGCTCCGCCATGTCGGTCATGGCCTCGCGCACCTCCGGGGCCACCTGGACGTCGAGCTGGGAGGCGAAGCGGGCGGCGCGCATCATCCGCAGGGGGTCGTCCGAGAACGAGTCCTCCGGGGCGCCGGGTGTGCGCAGCACCCGGGCGTGCAGGTCCTTGACCCCGCCGTGCGGGTCGACGAGCTCGAGCCCGGGCAGGCGCAGCGCCATCGCGTTGATCGTGAAGTCGCGGCGGAACAGGTCGTCCTCGAGGGAGGTGCCGAAGGCCACCTGCGGTTTGCGGGACTCCGCGTCGTACGCCTCGGCCCGGTAGGTGGTCACCTCCAGCTGCACGTCGCCCCGGCGCATCCCGATGGTCCCGAAGTCCCGGCCGATCTCCCACACCGCGTCGGCCCAGCCCGCGACCACGCCGAGGGTCTGGTCGGGCGTGGCGTCGGTCGTGAAGTCCAGGTCCAGGGCGGGCCGGCCCAGGAAGAGGTCGCGCACGGGCCCGCCCACGAGCGAGAGCTCGTGGCCGGCGTCGGCGAACCGCCGCCCCAGGTCGAGGGCGGCGGGATGGATCGCGTCGATGTCGGGGAGCTGCGTCATGGTGCCGCCCATTGTTCCAGACCCGGGACCGCCGGCCCGTCCGGACAGGGCCCTCGGGCGGTCCGGGAACCGGCTCGCGGACCCGCCTGCGGCCCCGTTCCTGGACCCGATCATGGACGGGTGCCCCGGCGCGTCGAGGGCCTCCGTACGGACCCTCCGGCGCTCGGGCGGGAGCCGGGGGGATTGTGGCAAGGTAGGAGACATGGCTTTCCCCGTCCCCAGCGCACCGAAGAAGCGGCCCACCGCGCCGGCCGCCGCGCTGCCCACGGTCGAGGAAGTCTCCGCCGGGGGGATCGTCGTCGACCTCGCCACACCCTCCCACCCGGTGGCCATCATCGCCCGGATCAACCGGGGCGGACGCCTCGAGTGGTGCCTGCCCAAGGGCCACCCCGAGGGCGAGGAGACGAACGAGGAAGCCGCGATCCGCGAAATCGAGGAGGAGACCGGCATCGCCGGGCAGGTGCTGAGCCCACTGGGCAGCATCGACTACTGGTTCACGGTCTCCGGGCACCGCGTGCACAAGACGGTCCACCACTTCCTGCTGCGCGCCACCGGCGGGCACCTCACCACGGACAACGACCCCGACCACGAGGCCGTGGACGTCGCGTGGGTGGACATCGACGACCTCGGCCGGAAGCTGTCCTTCCCCAACGAGCGGCGCATCGCCGACATCGCCCGTGAATACATCATCCACCAGCTCTGAGACGGAGCGCTCCCCCGGCGAGCGCCAGGACGCGCCACCCGCCCCGGTCCGGCGCTCGGGTGCGGCCTCCAGCGCCATCATGGCCTCCGGCACGCTCGTCTCCCGCGCGCTGGGGTTCGTCAAGATCGTGCTCATCACGGTGGCCATCGGCTCGGTCACGACCGTCTCCGACGTCTTCGAGCTGGCGAACACGCTGCCGAACCTGATCTACGTCCTCGTGGCCGGCGGGATCTTCAACGCCGTCCTGGTGCCCCAGATCATCAAGGCCTCCCGGACCGCCGACGACGGCGGGGCCGACTACATCTCCCGCCTGCTCACCCTGGCCGTGCTCGCGCTGCTGGGGGTGACGGCGGTCGTGGTGGCCCTGGCGGGACCCATCGTGCGGACCATGGGCACCGACTGGACCGAGGCGCAGCTCTCGCTCGGACTGACGTTCGCGCTGTTCACGTTCCCGCAGATCTTCTTCTACGGCCTCTACACCGTGGTGGGTCAGGTGCTCAACGCCCGCGGCGCCTTCGGCTGGTACATGTGGGCGCCGGTGGTCAACAACGTGGTGGCCATCGCGGCGCTGCTCGTGTTCATCCAGCAGTTCGGGACGTACGCCCAGACGGAGCACTCCCTGGACGACTGGACACCGGCCAAGACGTTCTGGCTGGCGGCCATGGCGACCGTGGGCGTCGCCACCCAGGCCCTCGTGCTCTTCTGGCCGCTGGGCCGGCTGGGACTGCGGCTGCGCCCCCGCTTCGGCTGGCGCGGCATCGGGCTCTCCACCGCCGCGCGGCTGGCCGGCTGGACCCTGGCCACGGGGATCATCGCCAATCTGGCGTTCCTGGCCCTCACCAAGGTCGCCGCGATCCCCACCGGCTACCGCCCGGAGTACCTCGCCATGGACCCACCGCAGCAGATCGCGGGCGTCGCGGCGCTCAACCAGGCCTCGATGCTGTACTCCCTGCCGCACGGGGTGATCGGGCTGTCCATCGCCACGGTGCTGTTCAACCGGATGGCCGCCGCCTCCACGGACGGGGACCGGGCCGGCATGGTGGCGTCCCTGTCCTCGAGCCTGCGGATCACGGGCGTGGCCACGGTCTTCGCCACCGTCGCCCTCATCGTCTTCGCGGGACCCCTCGGCATGCTCTTCAGCGGCGGTGTGCCCTCCGCCGGAGCCGTGATCGGCCAGGTGATCACGGTGATCGCGATCGGCGCGCCCTTCATGTCCATCTCCTTCATGCTCGGCCGGGCCTTCTACGCGCAGGAGGACGCCCGCACCCCGTTCCTGGTGCAGGTCGGGGTGGCGCTCTTCACGGTGCTGTCCGCCCTGCTGATCTGGTGGTTCATCGCCCCGGACCACATCATCTTCGCGGTCGCCGCGTGCTACGCCGCCCAGAACATCCTGAGCACGCTCGTCTACCACCTCGTCCTGGTCCGCCGGATCGGGGACTACGACCTCGCCCGCATCATGGACTCCCACGCCCGGATCCTCGTGGCGTCCCTGCTCGCCGGCGTGGTGGGTGCCGTGGTCCTGTTCCTGCTCGGCGGCTACGACCCGGACGGCTTCCCCTGGACCAACCAGCTGACCGCGATCGCGACCGTGGCCGTGGGCGGGACCGTCATGGGGACCGCCTATCTGGGCGCCCTGCGGCTCTGCCGCGTCCGGGAGCTCGACAGCCTCGTGCGCCCGGTCCTCGCCCGGCTCGGCCGCTGACCGTGTGACACGGCTCTCCGCCGCGGGCCGCCGGGACCGGTAAAGTGCTGAGTGGTCGGTGACGTGGGTCAGGAACACCCCTTCTGCCCCGCCGGCCACCCCCACCCGCGAATTCCGGCCCCTCCGCGAATTCCCGACCCCCAGGGAGCCAACGTGCCCGCACCGATGAAGCTCGGTTCCGTCCTCGGCGGCCGCTACAAAGTGATCACCGATGTGCTGGCCACCGCCGAGGGCGACCACGTGCTCGAGGGCCAGGACCAGATCCTGGGCCGCCGCGTCTCGATCCTGCTGCCCGCGGAGCGGCACACCTCCCTGCTGGTGGAGAACGCGCGCTCGATGGCCAACGGCAGCATCGGCGCCCCGTTCCAGATCCTCGACCTGGGGCAGGCGGAGGACCACACCTACCTCGTCACCTCGCACACCCCGGCCGCGGACATGCTGGACTCCCTGCTCGTGGAGCCCGACGAGATCGAGGACGAGTCCCTCAGCGACGACATCTTCGGCGCACCGCGCGGCACCGGCAGCGCCTCGTACGTCTACGACGAGCCGGACCCCACCAGCCCGACCCCGGTGGTCGCCACCGAGCCCTCCGACGACCTCGGCGCCGCGGCCCCCGAGCCCAAGGTCACCCGGTGGCGGGACGACGACTCGTACGACGACGCCGCGCCCGCGCCCTCGGTGCGCACCCGCCTCGGCCGGCCGGTGCGGGTCAGCGCCACCTCGACCCGCTCCACGCTCTTCGACCGGGCGGCCGCGAGCGGCACCGCCGCCGTGGCCGGCCGCACCGCCGGCACCGACATCGATCCCGGCTACGACGGCGACAACCGCTACGACAGCTACTACGACGAGCACCAGGAGGCCCCCCACCGCGAGCCGGAGACGGCCGGCGGCCCGCCGCCGCGCGGCAAGGACACCGCTCCGCGCACCCAGAAGGGCGGCAAGGGCCTCCTCCTGCTGGTGGTGGTGCTGCTCGCACTGCTGATCGGGGCCGTGGTGTTCAGCTTCGACCGCCTGGGCGGGCTCTTCGGCGGGGCGACCGCCCCGGATCCGGCCGCCAGCGCCCCTGCCGGGGGAAACGAGGGGGCGGAACAGGCCCAGCCGAGCGCGGAGGCCGAGCCGGAGGCCCCGGAGGCGGACCCGCAGCCCGCGGCCGTGACCCGGATCGTGCCCGGCAACGCGGACTTCATGGTCGACCAGGACGCCCAGCTGAGCCAGACCGTGGACGGCAATCCCTCGACCTACTGGATCAGCTACGGCTTCTCCGACCAGAACTTCGGCAACCAGGCGCCCAGCGTGGGCCTGGCCGTCGAGCTCGAGGAGCCCGCACCGGTGGAGAGCCTGCGGCTCAGCCAGTCCTCCGGGTCCGGCGGCATGTTCGACGTCTACGTCAACGACGCCCCGACCCTGGACGGCGCCCAGCAGGTAGGCTCCGGCTCCTTCACCGGCCCGGAGATCACGGTCCCGCTGGCCGCCGGGGCCCGGGAGGAGAGCCACCAGTACGTGATCGTCAACTGGACCCAGCTGCCGCAGCTGACCAACCCCATCGCCGGGTTCACCTACGGCCTGCGGGTCGGCGAGATCCAGCTGGACTGACACCCCCGCTCCCCCGGCGGCCGCGGCCGGGGGGCACGGCACCGGAATATCCGCCGTGCGCCCCCCGTTGTGCCAGTGGTCCCCGCGGCCGGACCCGTCCGGCCGCTCCCTGTACGGAAGGTCAGCAGAACAGTGAGCCCCGACTTCGGTCCCGTGATCAACGCCCTTGATCTCACCCCGCGCGGCGGCGAGCCGACGTCCGCCCCCGAGGACGAGGTCGTCCACGAGGTGATCGTCGTCGGTTCCGGCCCCGCCGGGTACACCGCCGCGATCTACGCCGCACGCGCCAACCTCCAGCCCATCGTGTTCGCGGGCTCCGTGACCGCCGGCGGCGAGCTCATGAACACCACCGAGGTCGAGAACTACCCCGGTTTCATCGACGGCATCCAGGGCCCGGAACTGATGTCCAACATGCAGCAGCAGGCCGAGCGCTTCGGCGCCGACATCCGCTACGAGGACGTCGTGGCCATGGAGCTCGAGGGCGAGATCAAGACCGTGACCCTCGAGGACGGCTCGGTGCACCGCGCGCACGCCGTGATCATCGCGACCGGCTCCGCGTACCGGGAGCTCGGTCTGCCGGACGAGAAGCGACTCTCCGGCCACGGTGTGAGCTGGTGCGCCACCTGCGACGGCTTCTTCTTCAAGGAGCGGCACATCGCGGTCGTCGGCGGCGGGGACTCCGCCCTCGAGGAGGCGACCTTCCTCTCCCGCTTTGCCTCGAAGGTGACCATCATCCACCGGCGGGACAGCTTCCGCGCCTCCGAGATCATGCAGCAGCGCGCCTTCGAGGACCCGAAGATCGAGGTGCTGTGGAACGCCGAGGTCGTGGCCATCAACGGGGAGGAGAAGGTCCGCTCCGTCACCGTGCAGGACACCGAGTCCCGGGAGACCTCGGAGCTGCCCGTGACGGGACTGTTCGTCGCGATCGGCTCCGACCCGCGCACCGCGCTGGTCGCCGACCAGCTCGAGCTCACCGTCGACGGCACCATCCAGGTGGACGGGCGCAGCTCCACCACGAGCCTCGCCGGAGTCTTCGCCGCGGGCGACGTCGTGGACGCGACGTACCGCCAGGCGATCACCGCCGCCGGCTCCGGGTGCGTGGCCGCGGTCGACGCCGAGCACTATCTCGCCGCCCTGCACGACCGCTCGGTGCTGCACAGCTGAGCGTCCCCGGCCCTGCAGCCGGACCGGGCGGCTCCGGCCGCCCCGGCCGGCATGGTCCATAATCGAACCAGTTCCGCCCTTCGCACGAGTTCCACCCAGAGCGCCGAGCACGCCCCGAGCGTGCCGGCGCCCGGACAAGGAGAAACATGAGCGCCGCCAAGAACGTCACCGACGCCGACTTCAAGACCGAGGTCCTGGAGTCGGAGAAGCCCGTCATCGTCGACTTCTGGGCCGAGTGGTGCGGCCCGTGCCGCATGGTCGGCCCCGTCCTGGACGCGATCGCCGCCGAGCACGCCGAGGCGATCGAGGTCGTCAAGCTCAACGTCGACGAGAACCCTGCCGTGGCGTCCCAGTACGGCATTACCTCGATCCCCGCGATCTACCTCTTCTCGGGCGGCGAGGTCGTCAGGAAGGCCATCGGCGCCAAGCCGAAGAGCGCCCTCGAGAAGGAGTTCGCCGACTACCTGACCCCCGGGAACTGATCGGCCGTACCGACATCCCGGCCGCACCGCGCTCATCCGTCCTCTCCCCCGAGCGGGAGGGGACGGATGAGCCGTTGTACTGGCACTGACGCCGACCCGACGACCCGTGGGACACCTGTGAAACTCGACGACACCGAACCGATGCTGCGCCGGAGCATGACGAACCGGCGTGTGGTGGGCCTCCGGGAGCGTCTGCTCCGGGCGGGCGTCACCGTGGCCTACCTCGCGCCGCAGGACGTGAACGACCCCTCCTACTTCGACGACCACGTCGACGCCGCCGTGCGGGCCTTCCAGCAGGAGCGCGGTCTCATCGTCGACGGCCTGGTGGGCCCCGAGACCGACCGCGGCCTCAACGAGGCCCAGTACGCGCTGGGCGACCGCTCCCTCTATCTCGACGAGGACCGCCCGTTGCGCGGCGACGACGTCGCGGGGCTACAGCACAACCTTTCTCGGTTGGGTTTCTACTACGGGCACCTCAACGGGATCTTCACCCGGGGCACGCACCATGCCGTGCTGGAGCTGCAGCAGAGCCTCGGCGTGGCTGCCACGGGCGTGGTGGACCGTGAGACCATCGCCGCCCTCGCCCGGATCAACAAGAACATCACCTCCTCGAAGGCCTTCTCGCTGCGGGACTACCACCGGCTCGAGCGCGCCACCTCTGCGCTCCGTGGACGTTCCGTGGTCCTCGTGCCGTCGCGCGCCGCGGGACAGCAGCCACCGGCCTCGGCCGCCCCGGACTTCGCCGAGCGCGCGGACGAGGTCACCACCGACGTCGCCGTCCTGGCCTTCGGTCTGCTGCGGGAGATCGGCGCCGAGCCGGCGATCGTCGCACCGGACCGCACCCTCAGGGACCGTCGCGGCGACGACGTCCGGTGCGTGCCCTCCGTGCACGACGCCATCGGCGGCCATCCGGACTCGGTCGTCGTGTCACTGCACTGCGACTGGAACGACTCCCCCGCCGCCACGGGTCTCGCCTCGTACTACTGGGGCGAGCAGGACCACTCGGAGGTCTACTCCCCCATCGGTGAGCGTGCCGCCGGTCTCGTGCTCAAGGAGATGGTGGCCCGCACCGGCGCCCTCGATCTCGGCAGCCACGCCCGGCAGTGGGAGCTGCTGCGCACCCATGACGCCCCGACGGTCTGGCTGGACCTCGGTTATCTCTCCAGCGCCACGGACCGCGCGGCCCTCGCGGATCCCGAGCACCGCAGCCACCTGGCGGAAGCCGTCGTGTTCGGCCTGCAGCGGATGTTCCTGCTCGCGGAGGACGACGTGCCCACGGGCACCATGCGCCTGGACGACGTCGCGGAGTTCAACGGCCGCTGAGGCCGGCCCGCACAGCGCGGAGCCCCGGTGTTTCACGTGAAACACCGGGGCTCTGTCGTCTCCGTTCCCGTCAGGAACGCTCGATCCCCGGGTCCAGGACCTCGATGATCCGGTTCAGGTCCTCCACCGAGGCGAACTCGATGGTCATCTTGCCCTTCCGGGCCCCGAGCGCGATCTTGACGCTGGTGTCCAGCCGATCGGCGAAGGCCTCCGCGATGTAGTCCAGCCGCTCCTTGTGCCGGCCGGCCGGCGCCGCCGCGCGCGGCGTCTTCCGCTCGATCCCCTCGCTCAGCGACACGGCCTCCTCGGTGGCCCGGACGGAGAGCCCTTCGGCGACGATGCGCTGCGCGAGCCGCTCCATCTCCGCGGGGTCGGCCAGGGACAGGAGGGCGCGGGCGTGACCGGACGAGAGGACACCGGCCGCGACCCGGCGCTGCACGAGCGGCGGCAGCCGCAGCAGGCGGATCGTGTTGCTGATCTGCGGACGGGACCGCCCGATGCGGCGCGAGAGCTCCTCCTGGGTCGTGTTGAACTCCTCCATGAGCTGCTGGTACGCGGCGGCCTCCTCCAGGGGATTCAGCTGGCTGCGGTGCAGGTTCTCCAGCAGGGCGTCACGGAGCAGGTCGTCGTCGGAGGTCTCCCGGACGATGGCCGGGATGGTGCCGAGGCCGGCGCGCTGGGTCGCCCGCCAGCGCCGCTCTCCCATCACCAGCTCGTAGGACGTGTCGCCGTCCTCCCGGCTGGGGCGCACCACGATCGGCTGCAGCACGCCGAGCTCGCCGATGGAGTACGCCAGCTCGGCGAGTTCCTCCTCGTCGAACACCTGCCGCGGCTGCTTCCGGTTCGGGTGGATGGCGTCGACCGCGATCTCCGCGAACGTGGCGCCCGGGACGGCGGTCAGCTCTGGAACCAACTCCTCCGTTCCACGTGAAACATCCGCGTTGCCGTCCATGTCACCACTCACCGCCTGTCCGTCCGGCGCACGCCGTGCTGGCAGCGGCGACTCCTGGGCGTCAGGACGCTCCGGTGTCCGCGGCTCCGTTTCACGTGAAACGTCATCTGCAGGGGCGCTGGAGTCCTCGGACCGGGTCGGCGATCCGTCCTCGGGCGTGCCGGTACCGCGGTTCTCCGCGACGGTCGCGCTGCCGGCGGCCGTCTTGTCCTGGCGTGCCGAGCTCGGCGCCTCGCGGCTCGCCGGCGTGTCCGGGGCGCTCGAGGGCAGGAAGAACATGTCGGACGGTCGGCTGACCAGCGTCGTGTTGCGCAGCGCCTCGCCCATGTCCATGCGGGCCTTCATGGCCTTCTGACGCGCCGCCGGGCTCACGGACCGGCTGCGGGGCCCGGCTGCGGTGCGGCCGGTCGGCGCGGAACTCCCCTCGGTACGGGTTCCCCCCGACTCACTCGCGTCGGACCCGGACTCCGGCGCCACGGCCTCGTCGGCGAACAGCGTGTCAGCGGGGCCCCGTTCCGTGGTGCCCTGCTCATCGCTCCGGTCGTGGACGGCCAGTGGCGGCTCGGGGGACTGCGCGGAGGCGGATGCGGAGGTGACCGCAGATCGGGACGCCGGCGAGCCCGCTGCAGCGCGCGACCGCTTCGGCGCGGACTTGGCCGCGCTCTGACTCCGGCCCCCAGACCCGCTGGTCCGGGCATCCTCCGAGGACGAGACGGCCGGTGTTTCACGTGAAACGTCTGCGATGCTGGTGCCAGGAACCAGGGGAGGAGACGACTGCCCCTCGGTCTCCCCGGCCGCTGTGGCACCGACCGGCGTCGCCGACGCTTCCGTCGGTGCCTCTGCGGCCGGCGCGCTCGGAATGAGCGCTCCCAGTCCTCGACCCAGACCACGTCGTCGTTCGCTCACGGTGTTCCTCTCCTCGCGCGGCAATCCGGTCAATTCTAGCGGAGCCACGTCCCCGCCCGGTCGCTCCACGCCCCGGCCGCGCCGGCGACGATGGCCGGAGGACCGCGGGGCGGCCGGCTGCCACGCTCCGCGACAGGACGTGGTCTTGCGGCGAGCACCGTAGGCCCTGCCGCGTCGCCCACCACACGTCATGCGGTCAACGGTGGGCGGAGCGGACCCGCGCAGGCGGCGTTTCACGTGAAACATCGGAAATCCTCGGGCCGGGTCCTCCGGACTCGCGGTGCACGCACAGCAGAGCGCCCGCCTCCGGGGGAGGCGGGCGCTCTGGGAAGTGGAACCGGTCAGCGGCCGGTGCGCTGGGCGATCTCGGCGGCGGCCTCGAGATAGGACAGGGCACCGGTCGAGCTGGGGTCGTAGCTGATGACGCTCTGCTGGTAGCTCGGCGCCTCGGAGATGCGCACCGAGCGAGGAATCATGGTCTCCAGGACCTCGGCGGGGAAGTGGGTCCGCACTTCCTCGGCCACCTGGGACGCCAGGTTGGTCCGGCCGTCGTACATCGTGAGCAGGATGGTCGACACCTTGAGCTCCGGGTTGAGGTGCTTCTGGATCATCTCGATGTTCTTCAGCAGCTGGCTCAGTCCCTCCAGCGCGTAGTACTCGCACTGGATGGGGATGAGCACCTCGGTGGCCGCGACGAACGCGTTGAGGGTCAGCAGACCCAGGCTGGGCGGGCAGTCGATGAAGACGTAGTCGAGCCGCTCCAGACCGTCCGCCTCCCGCTGCCTGGCGTAGGCCTCAAGCGCCCGGCGCAGGCGGTGCTCACGGGCCACCATGGACACCAGCTCGATCTCCGCCCCGGCGAGGTCGATGGTCGCGGGCACCACCCACAGGTTCTCCGCCTCGACGGAGGTCTTCACCACGTCGGCGATCGGCATCTCGTCGATGAGGACGTCATAGGTGCTGTCCACCTCGGAGCTGTGCTCCACACCGAGGGCGGTCGAGGCGTTGCCCTGCGGGTCGTTGTCGATCACCAGGACGTTCTGGCCCTGTCGCGCCAGCGCGACGGCGAGGTTCACCGAGGTGCTCGTCTTGCCCACGCCACCCTTCTGGTTGCTGATGGTGAAGACCCGCGTCGCGGCGGGCTTCTCCAGCTGGACCTTTTTCAGCCTGGCGCGTCGCCTGGTCTCTTCCACGAGCGTCCTCCCCAGCGGTGTGTCGTCCGCCATCGTCGTCATCTTGGACAGCTGTCCGTCGGTTTCACGTGAAACACGGCTGCCGCGGTCGGGTACAACCTTGAGCGGTTGATCAATCGGATCCGGTGGGAACTCCTCGCCGAAGCCCACCGGGCTTTGCTCACCGTCGTCGATCGGCATCTGACCGCGCACCTTCCCGGTTCGTCTGGATGTGGTTCCCTTCGGGCGCATCCTCCCTGCGGGAGGCGTCCGGGTCCGGCCGCCGGGCGGGGGAGCGAGGACCACCCCGAGAGGACGGCCACGGCGCCACGCCCACGGCACACGACCCCCAGCCTACCGGCGTCGCACGTCGCCGACGGCCGGAGCGCTCACAGCCGCACACGGACCACCGTGGTCGGCTCGGCGAGCAGGGCGTCGCCCACGGTGAGGACCTCGGTGGAGCGGGCGCCGTGGCGGACCAGCTTCTTCTGCGCCTTGTCGATCTCCTGGGCGGCGGAGCGTCCCTTGAGCGCCAGGAGCTCGCCCGTGCCGCGCAGCAGCGGCAGCGTGATGTCGAGCAGGCCCACGAGCGCGGAGACCGCACGGGCCGTGACGACGTCCACGTCACCCACCTCGTCCTTGGCCTGTTCGGCCCGGGCGCGGAGCACCCGGACGTTGGTCAGTCCCAGGTCCGCCACGACCTCGTCGAGCCACTGCACCCGGCGCTCCAGCGGTTCGATCAGCGTGAGGCGCAGATCGGGCCGGGCCAGCGCCAGGCACAGCCCCGGCAGACCCGCTCCGGAGCCGACATCGGCCACCCTCGCGTCCTGGGGGAGGAGCTCCTCCACCACGGCGCAGTTGAGCACGTGGCGGCTCCAGAGCCGCGGCACCTCGCGGGGACCGATGAGCCCGCGCACGATTCCCGAGGACGCCAGGTGCGCGACGTAGCGCTCCGCAAGTGCCAGCCGGTCCCCGAACAGCCGCTCGGCGGCCAGACGCTCCTGGGGGTCCGGCAGCGGGGGCTCCTGCGCGGCGGGGGCGGGGCGGGGGTTGCCGGCCATCAGGCCTGCTCGGCGGAGACCACGATGTGCCGTCCCGCCCCCTCGCCCTCGGACTCGCTGACCAGGCCCTGCTCCGCGACCACGTCGTGCACGATCTTGCGCTCGTAGGCGGACAGGGGTTCGAGGTGCACCCGCTCCCCGGTCTCCTGGGCCTCCCGCACGGCGGCGAGGGCCATCTCCTGCAGCGCGGTGGACCGGCGCAGGCGGTAGCCCCCGATGTCGAGCACGAGCCGCGAGCGGCGTCCGGTCGTGGACAGGACGGAGAGCCGCACGAGCTCCTGCAGCGCCTCGAGGACCTCCCCGTCCTCGCCGACGAGCACGGACAGGCTCTCGTCGTCGTCGCCCTCCGCGACGACGGACAGGTACGTGCGGCCGTCGCGGACCTCGATGTCGATGTCCCCGTCGAGGTCCGCCGTGTCCAGGAGCTCCTCGAGGTAGTCGGCCGCGACCTCGCCCTCCTCCTCGAGGGGATCGAGCGTGGGATCCGTTGCCGGGTCCTGGTCCTGGCCGGTCTGCGCGGCGGGGTCCGCCGGCGCGTCGCCCTCGACGGGGTGGGGGGTCGGCTGCGCCTCGTCGGCGTCCTGGGTGGTCTGCCGGATGTCGCTCATGTCGTCTCCTGTGGCCGTGGAAGCACGGGGCCGGGAATCCCGGCCCCGTGCGGGGAGGAAGTCGCGGGGGTGACCCGCAGCGGTCATCCCGCCTGTTTCTTCTTCGCCTGCTGCCGCTGCCGCTTCTTGCCGACCGGCTGCTGACGCTGTCCCGCGGCCGCGCGGGCACGCTGCTCCTCGACCTCCGCCTCGTGCTCCTCACGGGTCTTGCCGAACGGGGGGAGTCCCTTGGCGGCGCGGCGCTCGTTGAGCTCCTGCTCGGCCTGGGAGCCGGGGGTCGGGTTGTTGCGGATGACCCACCACTGCTGGCCCATGGACCACACGTTGGAGACGGTCCAGTAGATGAGCACACCGATGGGGAAGTTGATGCCGCCGATCGCGAAGACGAGCGGGAACAGGTAGAGCATCATCTGCTGCTGGCGGTACATGGGGGAGGCCTTGGCGGTCTCGCTCATGTTCTTGGCCGTCAGCTGCTTCTGGGTGAAGAACTGCGAGGCGGACATCGCGATGATCATCACGACGGCCAGGACGACGGTGGCGACGTGGTTGCCGTCGCCCGGGTTGAGCAGGGTGGAGAAGAGCGGGGCGCCGAAGAAGGTGGCCTCGTTGAAGGACTGCACGGTGGCGGCATTGAGCACGTGCACGCCCTCGCCGGCCGCAGCCGACGTGGGCACTCCGTTGAGGACCTGGAACAGGCCGAAGAAGATCGGCATCTGCACCAGGATGGGCAGGCACGCGGAGAACGGGTTGGAGCCGTGCTGCTTGTAGAGCTCCATCTGCTCCTGGGCCATGGCCTGACGGGAGAGCTGGTCCTTCTTGCCCTTGTACTTGGCCTGCAGCTTGGCCATCTCGGGCTGCAGCTCCTGCATGCCGCGCATGGACTTGATCTGCTTGAGGAACAGCGGGATGGTCAGCGTGCGCATGACCAGGGTGAGACCCACGATGCACAGCACCCAGGTGATGCCCGCGGCGGGATCCATCCCGACGGCCGTCAGCAGCTCGTGGAAGACCCACAGCACGGCGGAGACGACCCACCTGAAGGGGAAGAGGATCAGTTCGAACAGATTCATGGGGAGGGCTCTCCTTGGGCCGCGGGGCCGGTGCCTCCGGCGGGGTGGTGCTGGTGGCGCTCGGCAAGGGTGGGGTGGTTCAGCAGGACGATCTTGGGCAGGGACGCGAAGTCGGGAAAGCTCCGACCGCCGTCCGGGACCCTGTCGATCCCACCGGCCGCCCAGGGGTGGCAGCGCAGGAGCCTGCGGACGCTGAGCCCGAGGCCGCGCACGGCGCCGTGCACCGCGACGGACTCGAGAGCGTAGGCCGAGCAGGAGGGGAAGTACCGGCAGACGTCCCCGTACAGGGGGGAGACGATGGTCCGGTAGAGCTTCAGGCCCGCGATGAGCGCGTTCTGCGGCAGGAACCAGAGAGCCTGCCACGCCGACGCCGGGCGGACGTACTCGTGGGGAGCCGCGGTGAGGAGGTCCTCGTGCCCATGGGCGTGCTGGCTCATGACGCTGGCTCCTCCCGTCCGGGTCGGTGGTCTTCTGCCGGAGGCGTCCCGGCCGCGGCGCGGGGGACGCCCGCGCGCGCGGACGCCGTCCGCCAGGCCTTTGCGTAGTCGGCGGCCAGCTCCGCCCAGTCCGCGGCGGAGGCGGGCGGGAGCGCTCGGACGACCACATCACAACCGTACGGGACCTGCCTGACCGTGGTCTGGGCGAGTTCCCGCAGGCGCCGCTTCACCTTGTTGCGCCGGACGGCGTTGCCCACCGCCTTCGAGACGACGAAGCCGAAGCGCGCCGGGCGGTCCTCGGCGGTGGGGCGCACATATACGACGACGTTCCGGCGCCCGTTGCGGGCGCCGGAACGCGTGGTGGCCGAGAACTGGGCCGAGGTCCGGATCCGGTGCTGCTCAGGCAGCACGGTCCGGCTCCTGACGGGCCCGGTGCTCCGGCGGTCCCGGCACGGATCCTGCCACCCGGGAAGGGGTGGTCGTCCGGGACGCCGGTGCCGACATGGGACGGCTCAGGCCGAGAGTTCGGTGCGGCCCTTGCTGCGGCGGGCGGCGAGGATGGCGCGGCCGGCACGGGTGCGCATCCGGGCGCGGAAGCCGTGCTTCTTGGCGCGACGGCGGTTATTCGGCTGAAAAGTCCGCTTGCTCACTGGTTACTCCAAAGGCGTCGGGGTGTGCGCCGCGTGGTCCTCGGCGCACCGGGTCGGTACGGCGAAGGGGCGGGCGCAGCAGTGCTGGTGGATGCGTCCGAGCATGCGGAAGGGCATGACAGGGGACACAAGAGACTACCTCACCCTAGACAACGGGCCGGGGACGGTCAAATCAGCGGCCGACGACGCCCCTGGGCGCCGGCTCCCCCGGGCGGCCCCGGGCGTGCGGCGCAGGGGGAGCAGGGGACGGACGGGCGCCGGTGCGGCCTCCGGGGCCGGGCGGCGCTGTGCAGTGCACATCCTACCCACAGCTGTGCACGGATCTTGCTCACATCCTGTGGAAAACCCGTGCGCCACCGGCCGCGGAACGGCGCGGATCGGGGGCCGAACTACACGTCTGTAGTTCCCGGGAGCCCAGCGGATCAGCTATAAACAGTTTCGGAGCATGTTCTAGGCTGGCACTCCCGGTCGGCCCCCGAACAGCTTTTCCACCGTTGTGAACAACTCTGTGGAAAAGGCCACCGCAGCAGGGCCGGGACGACCCGTCAACCACCTCGTCATCCCGACGACATCCCGATGACAACCCGACGACAGCAGGAGTACGCGTGGGCACGCAGGACAATCAGGCGCTCAGCGCGCAGTGGGCCGAATGCGTGCAGTACATGTACGAGGACCCCATGACCACCGGCCGGTACCGGGGGTTCATCTCCCTGGCCCAGCCGCAGGGGCTCATCGGCACCACGCTGCTCGTCGCGGTCCCCAACGAGCTGACCCGGGAGTTCTTCCAGAACCAGATGGCCTCGGTCCTGCGCTCCTCCGTGGGACGCGCCTTCAGCCCGGAGACGCTCGTGGCGTTCGTCGTCGACGCCGACCTCGAGGCCGCTCCCGCCCCGGAGCCGGGACCGCAGACGGCCGCGCTGCCGCCGATCAGTGAGCTGGAGGCCGAGCGCAACCGCACCGACGGGCCCACCCGGACCGATGCCGGGGACACCGCCGACGCCATGGAGATCGATCAGCGCGTGCTGGACCTCGCCGCGGCGCGCCCGGAGCCGGTCGCACCGGCCGGCGGCGGCCGCACCCTGCCCCCGCCGCGCGACCCGCAGGCCGCCCCGCCCCGCCGCCCCGTGCAGGACACCGGCACCGCCCCCGCCGTGGTGGGGGAGTGGGACAGCTCGGCGCGGCTGAACCCGAAATACGTCTTCGACTCCTTCGTGATCGGGCAGTCCAACCGGTTCGCCCACGCCGCGGCGTTCGCGGTCGCAGAGACCCCCGCGAAGGCGTACAACCCGCTGTTCATCTACGGGGAGTCCGGCCTGGGCAAGACCCATCTGCTGCACGCCATCGGCCACTACGCCAAGCGGCTGTACCCGCAGGTGCGCGTGCGCTACGTGAACTCGGAGGAGTTCACCAACGACTTCATCAACTCGATCCGCGACGACGAGGGCTCCTCCTTCAAGGAGATCTACCGCAACGTGGACATGCTGCTGATCGACGACATCCAGTTCCTGGCGGGCAAGGAGCACACGCAGGAGGAGTTCTTCCACACCTTCAACGCGCTGCACAACCACGAGAAGCAGATCGTGATCACCTCGGACATGCCGCCCAAGCAGCTCACCGGCTTTGCCGAGCGCATGCGCTCCCGGTTCGAGTGGGGCCTGATCACGGACGTGCAGCCCCCGGAGCTGGAGACCCGCATCGCCATCCTCCGCAAGAAGGCCACCAGCGAGGGCATGGACGCCCCCGACGACGTGCTGGAGTACATCGCCTCCCACATCTCCACCAACATCCGCGAGCTCGAGGGCGCCCTGATCCGCGTGACCGCCTTCGCCTCGCTGAACAAGCAGGCCGTGGACCTGCCCCTGGCCGAGCTGGTGCTCAAGGACCTCATCACCGACGACGGCGCGCAGGAGATCACCGCGGCCTCGATCCTGGCCCAGACCGCGGTGTACTTCGACATCACCCTCGAGGAGCTCAAGAGCAAGTCCCGCACCCGCACCCTGGTCACGGCGCGGCAGATCGCGATGTACCTGCTGCGCGAGCTCACCGACATGTCCCTGCCGAAGATCGGCCAGGAGCTGGGCGGGCGCGACCACACCACGGTGATGCACGCGGACCGCAAGATCCGCACCCTGATGGCCGAGCGCCGGCAGATCTTCAACCAGGTCACCGAACTGACGAACCGCATCAAGCAGCAGCAGCGCGAGGGCTGACCGCCGCGAACCCGTCGCCGACGGGCCCGCCGGGACACCGGCGGGCCCGTTTTCTTGTCATTCGTCCACAGGCCGCCGCCGCGCCGTTCCGGGCCGGCCGACCCGCTTCTGCACAGGAAACGGCCCCTTGTGGAGCGGCTGTGCACAGGACAGAACCCACACCTGTGGATAAAATTGTGGAAGACCGCCGGGCTGCGGTGGAGAACCTCGGCACAACTGCGGCTCGGGCTGTGGAACCCGCGGAACCGCGCGGATCCTGTCCACCGGGGAAACAGCTTTCGGTGGACCGCGAATCACAGGAACTCAACAGGGCCCTGCCGCCCGGCATCTGGCCAAGAGGCAGTTATCCACAGATTCCACAGCGGTTATTAACACTCCCGTCCTTAAAGAGATCTCCGGCCAAACAACAAGAATCCTGGACTCCCGGCCCCGGTGAGGCCTCCGGCACCGGCGAACCACAAGAAGTCCGCCACGGCCGGCCGAATGGCCGTCCGCCGAAACGGACGGATACGATGCAGGGGGCGAAGACCCGGTCGGCCGCACCTCGCGGCGCGGCGGACGCCGTCCTCCGGGCGCGGGCTCCGCCGCCCCTGCTCAGACTGAAAGGCAGCAACCTCTCGTGAAGTTCTCCGTCGAACGCGATGTTCTCGCCGAGGCCGTGACCTGGACCGCCCGGTCCCTCTCTCCTCGGCCCCCGGTCCCCGTGCTGTCCGGTCTGCTCATCCGGGCGGAGGGCGGATCGCTGTCCATCGCCAGCTTCGACTACGAGATCTCCGCGCGGCTGTCGATCAGCGCCGACGTGCAGGAGGAGGGCACCACGCTCGTCTCCGGACGCCTCCTGGCGGACATCTGCCGTTCGCTGCCGTCGGCACCGGTCGAGGTCCAGGCCGACGAGGGCAAGGTCACGCTGACCTGCCGGTCCTCCCGGTTCAACCTCGCCGCGATGCCCGTGGGCGACTACCCCGAGCTGCCGGCCCTGCCGGACGTCTCCGGCGTGGTCGCCGGCGACGAGTTCGCCCTCGCCGTCTCCCAGGTCAACATCGCGGCCAGCAAGGACGACACCCTGCCGATCCTCACCGGCGTGCGCGTGGAGATCGAGGGCGAGAAGATGACCCTCCTGGCCACCGACCGGTACCGGCTCGCCATGCGGGAGCTGACCTGGCGGCCGTCCTCCCACGAGATCTCCACGGCCGCGCTGATCAAGGCCCGTACGCTCAACGACATCGCCAAGACCCTCGGCCCGGCCGGGGACATCAACATCGCGCTGTCCGACTCCGCCGAGCTCGTGGGCTTCGAGTCCGGCGGGCGCCGGACCACGAGCCTGCTCATCGACGGCGAGTACCCCAAGATCCGCTCGCTGTTCCCCGAGCACACCCCGATCACGGCTGCGGTGCGCACCACCGAGCTCGTGGAGGCGGTCCGGCGCGTCTCGCTCGTGGCAGAGCGCAACACGCCCGTCCGCCTGGCCTTCACCCAGGGCCAGGTGGCCCTGGACGCCGGGACCGGCGAGGACGCCCAGGCCTCGGAGGTCCTGGACGCCCACCTGACCGGGGAGGACATCACCGTGGCCTTCAACCCCACGTACCTGTCCGAGGGCCTGCACGCCTTCTCCTCGGACTACGTGCGGTTCTCCTTCACCGCCCCGCCCAAGCCGGCGGTGCTCTCCGCGCAGGCCGAGCCGGAGGGCGAGGACCGGGACGACTACAAGTACCTGCTGATGCCGGTCCGGCTCCCGAGCCAGTGACCGGCCGGCGCCGAAGCGGAAGCTGCTGACCCGGGCGTGTTCGTCGACCACCTCTCCCTGCTGGACTACCGGACGTATGCCCTGCTGGACATACGTCTGGGGCCCGGGACCACCGTGTTCCTGGGCCCCAACGGCGTGGGTAAGACGAACATCGTCGAAGCCCTGGACTACACCGCGGGGCTCTCCTCCCACCGCGTGTCCTCGGACGCGCCGCTGATCCGCTTCGGCGCCGAGCGGGCGATCGTCCGGGTGCGTGTGCGGCGCGGCGGCCAGCAGACGGTCCTCGAGCTCGAGCTCAACGACGGCCGCGCCAACCGGGTGCGCATCAACCGTGCCGCCCCCGTCCGTGCCCGGGACGCGCTCGGCGTCGTGCGGACGGTCCTGTTCTCCCCGGAGGACCTCTCCCTGGTGAAGGGCGACCCCTCGCACCGGCGCCGGTTCCTGGACGACCTCGCCCGGTCGATGCGCCCGGTCCTCGCCGGCACCATGGCCGACTACGAGAAGGTGCTCAAGCAGCGCAACGCGCTGCTGAAGTCGGCCCGCCGCAGCGGCCGCTTCACCGAGACCCACCGCTCGACGCTGGCCGCGTGGAACGACCAGTTCGCCCGCACCGGCGCCGTGATCCTGCACGCGCGCCTGCAGCTGATCGACGCCCTGGCCCCGCAGGTGGCCACCGCCTACGACCAGCTCACCGACGGCACGAAGTCCACCACGCTGCGCTACGTGTCCTCGGTCCTGCCGGAGAGCGCCGGCGGGGACGTGGGTCAGCTGCGCGACTTCACCCCGGCGGACCTGCACCGGCTGATCCTCGAGGCATGCGAGGACGCCGAGCAGCGGGAGCTCGAACGGGGCCTGACCCTGATCGGCCCGCACCGCGACGAGCTCGAGCTGCTGCTGGGCCCGGCCCCCGCCCGCGGCTACGCCTCGCACGGGGAGACCTGGTCCTACGCCCTCGCCCTCCGGCTGGGCTCCTGGTACGTCCACCTCGCGGACGACCCCGCCGAGGGCGCCGCGCCGATCCTGCTGCTCGACGACGTGTTCGCGGAGCTCGACGCCCGGCGCCGGAGCCGCCTGGCCGCGATCGTGGCCTCCGCGGAGCAGGTCCTGGTCACCGCCGCGGTCGAGGAGGACCTGCCCGCCGAGCTCGTCGCCGGCCCGCACGACGTGGTGCGGGTAGGGCCCGGGACGGCCGTGCGCGACGACGAGCGCCCGCCCGCGGGAACTGGCTCGGGGACGGGCCCGGAGACGGAGGAGGCTCCGTCGTCGTGAGCGGGCCCGAGCGCGGGGACCGGCTCCCCGATCCCCCGGACGGTCTCCCGGCGGACCCGCCGGACCCGGAGGCGAACGTCGTGCGGATCGAGGACGAGATCGACGCCCCCGCGGCGCTGCTGACCCGGTTGCGCCACGCCGCCGAGGCGCGCGGGGACGGCCGCCTCTACGGCGCGGCCGCGCGGCGCAACCTCAAGAACTTCGGGGCGGCGATGGAGTCGGCCACCGCGTCCCCCGCCGAACGCCTGGGGCGCCGCGGCAACGACGTGGACCCCCGGGCGCTCGGCGGATACTCCGGGGCGGGCCGCTCCGCCCGCGATCCCCGGGGCGTGGGCTCGGTGCTGGACGGCCTCGTGTCGGGGCGGGGCTGGAAGTCGCCGGTCGCCGTCGGGTCGGTGCTCTCCCGCTGGGACGAGCTCGTGGGCCCGGGGATCGCGGGGCACTGCCGGCCGGAGAGCTTCGACGAGACGGTGGTGCGGGTCCGCTGCGACTCCACCGCCTACGCCGCCAATCTGCGGCTCATGGTCCCGCAGCTGCTGCGCATGTTCGACGAGCACCTGGGGGAGGGCATCGTCACCCGGATCGAGATCCTCGGCCCGGCGGCGCCGAGCTGGAAGCGCGGCCGCCGGTCGGTGCAGGGCCGGGGCCCGCGGGACACCTACGGGTGAGGCCGGTGCCGCGGAGCGCTGAGCGGCCTCGTGGCGCGCTGCGGCCCCCCGGGAACGATCAGCGGGTGGTGGAGAGCAGGAAAATTCGTCCTGAGGGCCTTTTCCGGCCGCTCAGGGGCATCTGCGGGCACCCCTGGCCCGTCGTTTTCCGATAGAATCGGTGGCAGACAGGAATCGACGGACCGGGCCCCCCACGGCCGATCACGGCACCCGCCCGCGGCGCGGACGTCCGGAGTCGTCGAACCGTTCCGACCCTGCACGAGCCGATGAGTCGTCGAGCGTCTCATCGGCGTTCTCTTGTGCTGTCCGGAGCGGCCGGAACGCCCAACAGGAGGAGCCAGGAACCCGTGGCAATAGACGATCCGCAGAAGCGCGAGTACGGTGCCGGTGACATCACCGTCCTGGAGGGACTCGAGGCCGTCCGGAAGCGGCCCGGCATGTACATCGGCTCGACCGGCCCGCGGGGGCTGCACCACCTCGTGTACGAGGTGGTCGACAACTCGGTCGACGAGGCGCTGGCCGGCTACTGCGACCACATCGAGGTGACGCTGCAGGCCGACGGCGGGGTGCGGGTGGTCGACAACGGCCGCGGCATCCCCGTGGACATCCACCCGACCGAGGGCCGGCCGACCGTCGAGGTCGTCATGACGATCCTGCACGCCGGCGGCAAGTTCGGGGGCGGCGGCTACGCCGTCTCCGGCGGTCTGCACGGCGTGGGCATCTCCGTGGTCAACGCCCTGTCCCGCCGTGTGGAGACCCAGGTGCGCCGCCAGGGCCACGTCTGGCGGATGGTCTTCGCCGAGGGCGGCCGGCCGCAGGGAGAGCTGGTCCGGGGCGAGGAGACGGAGGAGACCGGCACGACCCAGGTCTTCTACCCGGACCCCGAGATCTTCGAGACCGTGGACTTCGACTTCGAGACCCTGCGGGCGCGCTTCCAGCAGATGGCGTTCCTCAACAAGGGCCTCCGGATCAGCCTGACGGACGAGCGCGTGGCCGAGGAGTCCGGTGAGGAGATCGCCGGCTCCGCCTCCGACCACTCGGGGGGCCGCGCGGCGGCCGGCGCCGACGGGGAGCCGGTCGAGGGCCGCGACGGCGGCACGGACGTCCCCCGGCTCAACCACGAGGACGAGAGCGACTCCGGCCATCGCCGGGTCGTCTACAAGTACGACCACGGCCTGCTCGACTACGTCACCTTCCTGAACACGTCCAAGAAGGCCGATCTCGTCCACGACGACGTCATCGCCATCGAGACCGAGGACACCGACCGGAAGATGTCCCTCGAGCTCGCCATGCAGTGGACCACCGCCTACACCGAGTCGGTGCACACCTACGCGAACACGATCAACACCCACGAGGGCGGCACCCACGAGGAGGGCTTCCGCTCGGCCATGACCTCGCTGGTGAACCGGTACGCCCGGGAGAACAAGCTGCTGCGGGACAAGGACGAGAACCTCACCGGCGACGACGTGCGGGAGGGCCTGACCGCGGTCATCTCGATCAAGCTCGCCGAGCCCCAGTTCGAGGGCCAGACCAAGACCAAGCTCGGCAACTCCGAGGCGAAGGCCTTCGTCCAGCGCGAGGTCAACGACCGGTTCGGCGACTGGCTCGAGCGCAACCCGGCCGCGGCGCGGGAGATCATCCGCAAGGCCATCAACGCCTCGCAGGCGCGGCTCGCGGCCCGGAAGGCGCGCGAGACCACCCGCCGCAAGGGCCTGCTCGAGTCCGGCGGGATGCCGGGCAAGCTCAAGGACTGCTCCTCCAAGGACCCGTCCCTGTCCGAGATCTACATCGTGGAGGGCGACTCCGCGGGCGGCTCCGCGGTGCAGGGCCGCGACCCCGCGCACCAGGCGATCCTGCCCCTGCGCGGGAAGATCCTCAACGTGGAGCGGGCGCGGCTGGACCGGGCGCTGTCCAACGCCGAGGTCCAGTCCATGATCACCGCCTTCGGCGCGGGCATCGGCGACGACTTCGACATCGAGAAGGCGCGCTACCACAAGATCGTGCTCATGGCCGACGCGGACGTGGACGGCCAGCACATCACCACCCTGCTGCTGACGCTGCTGTTCCGCTTCATGCGCCCGCTCATCGAGCACGGC
The DNA here is from genome assembly GCF_029524215.1 of Kocuria oceani. NCBI lineage: Bacteria > Bacillati > Actinomycetota > Actinomycetes > Micrococcales > Micrococcaceae > Kocuria > Kocuria oceani. The sequence goes on from NZ_JARAMH010000016.1 coordinate 44,442, forward strand.
TTCGTCTACCTGGCCCAGCCCCCCCTGTACCGGATCAAGTGGTCCAACGCACCGCACGACTACGTCTACTCGGACGCCGAGCGGGACCAGGCCCTCGCCCGGGGCCTGGCCAACAACCAGCGCATCCCCAAGGACAACGGGATCCAGCGCTACAAGGGTCTCGGCGAGATGGACTACACCGAGCTGTGGGACACCACGATGGACCCCGAGCACCGCACGCTGCTCCAGGTGACCATGGAGGACGCCGCGGCCGCGGACCAGATCTTCTCCGTGCTCATGGGCGAGGACGTCGAGTCTCGCCGCGAGTTCATCCAGCAGAACGCCAAGGACATCCGGTTCCTCGACATCTGATCCGCGACATATGACCGGTTCGGCATATACGGCCGAGACCGGGGCGCCGGCAGGACACCGAGAACCAGCAGACAGAACGGAATGACCGCATGAGTGACGAGATCCAGGACGGACAGACCCCGGAGGACGCCGGCCCCACCGGCGGCCTCGAGAGCTCGCCCGTGCTGACCGACCGCGTGGAGCAGGTGGACCTGCAGACCGAGATGCAGCGGTCCTACCTCGACTACGCCATGGCCGTCATCGTCGGCCGCGCCCTCCCGGACGTCCGGGACGGGCTCAAGCCGGTGCACCGCCGGGTCCTCTACGCGATGTACGACGGCGGCTACCGCCCGGACCGCTCCTTCAACAAGTGCGCCCGCGTGGTGGGCGAGGTCATGGGCCAGTACCACCCGCACGGCGACTCCGCGATCTACGACGCCCTGGTGCGCCTGATCCAGCACTGGGTGATGCGCTACCCGCTCGCGCTGGGCCAGGGCAACTTCGGCTCCCCGGGCAACGACGGCGCGGCGGCCCCGCGGTACACCGAGACCAAGATGGCGCCCATCGCCATGGAGATGGTCCGGGACATCCACGAGGAGACCGTGGACTTCCAGGACAACTACGACGGCAAGAACCAGGAGCCGTCGGTGCTGCCGTCCCGGTTCCCGAACCTGCTGGTCAACGGGTCCTCCGGCATCGCGGTGGGCATGGCCACCAACATCCCGCCGCACAACCTGCGCGAGGTCGCAGACGGCGTGCAGTGGTACCTGCGGAACCCGGACGTCTCCAACGAGGACCTGCTCGAGGAGCTGCTGCAGCGGATCAAGGGCCCGGACTTCCCGACCGGGGCGCAGATCCTCGGCCACAAGGGCATCGAGGAGGCCTACCGGACCGGGCGCGGCTCGATCCCGATGCGGGCCGTGGTCAACGTCGAGGAGATCCACGGCCGCACGTGCCTGGTGGTCACGGAGCTGCCCTACCAGGCGAACCCGGACAACCTCGCGATGAAGATCGCGGACCTCGTCAAGGACGGCCGGATCACCGGCATCGCCGACATCCGGGACGAGACCTCCGGGCGCACCGGCCAGCGCCTGGTGATCGTGCTCAAGCGGGACGCCGTGGCCAAGGTGGTGCTCAACAACCTCTACAAGCACACGCAGCTGCAGGACAACTTCTCCGCCAACATGCTCGCCCTGGTGGACGGGGTGCCCCGCACCCTCAGCCTCGACGCCTTCATCCGGCACTGGGTCACCCACCAGATGGACGTCATCGTGCGGCGCACCCGATACCGGCTGCGCCAGGCCGAGGCGGAGGCCCACATCCTGCGGGGCCTGCTCAAGGCCCTCGACGCCCTCGACGAGGTCATCGCGCTCATCCGCCGCTCCCCGACGGCCGACGACGCCCGCACCGGGCTCATGGAGCTGCTGCAGATCGACGAGGACCAGGCACAGGCCATCCTCAACATGCAGCTGCGCCGGCTCGCCGCCCTCGAGCGGCAGAAGATCCAGGACCGGCACGCGGAGCTGGAGCGGCTGATCGCCGAGTACACCGAGATCATCGCCTCCGAGGCGCGCCAGCGCGACATCATCTCGACCGAGCTCGAGGAGATCGTGAGCCGCTACGGCGACGACCGCCGCTCCGAGATCCAGTACGGCTACGACGGCGACATGTCGATGGAGGACCTGATCCCCGAGGAGGAGATGGTCGTGACCATCACCCGCGGCGGATACGTCAAGCGCACCCGCTCGGACCAGTACCGGTCCCAGCGCCGGGGCGGCAAGGGGGTCCGGGGTGCGCAGCTGCGCGCGGACGACGTCGTCGAGCACTTCTTCGTGACCACCACGCACAACTGGATCCTGTTCTTCACGAACCTCGGCCGGGTCTACCGGACCAAGGCCTACGAGCTGCTCGAGGCCGGCCGGGACGCCAAGGGCCAGCACGTGGCCAACCTGATGGCCTTCCAGCCCGGGGAGCGGATCGCCCAGGTCATGGAGCTGCGCTCCTACGACGACGCCCCGTACCTCGTGCTCGCCACCCGCAACGGGCTGGTGAAGAAGACCCGGCTGCTGGACTACGACACCAACCGCTCGGCCGGCGTGATCGCGATCAACCTGCGCGAGGACGACGAATTGGTCTCGGCGCAGCTGGCGTCGGCGGCGGATGACCTGCTGCTCATCTCCCGCCACGGGATGTCCCTGCGCTTCACCGCGTCGGACGACGTGCTGCGCCCCATGGGCCGGGCCACCTCGGGGGTCACCGGCATGAAGTTCCGCGGCGGCGACGAGCTGCTCTCGGCCAACGTGGTGACCGACGACGCCTACGTCTTCGTCGTCACCGAGGGCGGCTACGCCAAGCGCACCAAGGTGGAGGAGTACCGGGTGCAGGGCCGCGGCGGGCTCGGCATCAAGGTGGCGAAGCTCGCGGAGCAGCGCGGCCGCCTGGTCGGCGGGCTGATCGTGGGGGAGGAGGACGAGGTCCTCGTGGTCATGGAGTCCGGGAAGGTCGTGCGCACCGGGGCCTCCGAGGTCCCCGCCAAGGGCCGGGACACGATGGGCGTGATCTTCGCCAAGCCGTCCGCGGGCGACTCGATCACGGGCGTGGCCCACAACGCCGACCGCGAGATCGCGCAGGAGGTCGACGCCGAGGCCGTGGCCGAGATCGACGTCCAGCAGGACGAGTCCATGGAGACGGCCGACGTGCAGCAGGCCGAGGACACCGGTGAGCTCGATTCCGTCCTCGGAACCGGGGACACGGCGGGCGATGAAGTAGCGTTGGACGCGAACAACAACGGAGGTAACGCATGAGCTCGAGTTCCGGCTCCAACGCCGCCGGCAAGTCCGGACGCGCCCCCCTCGCGTCCGCGCCCCGGCCCGGTGCCGCGGCGAAGCCGGGCCCGGCCACGTCCGCGAAGTCCGGGACGGCCGACCGCACCGCCCCCCGGCCGGTGAAGTCCGCCCCGGCCCCGGCCAAGAGCAGCCGGCCGGCCGCTTCCACGAAGGGCCTGGTCCGCCCCGCTCCGCGCCCGAGGGTGCGCCGGGCGCGGCTCGTGGTCTCGAAGGTGGACACCTGGTCGGTGCTCAAGCTCGCGTTCCTGCTCTCGGTGGCGCTCGGGATCATCACCGTGGTCGCCTCCGTGGTGCTGTGGATCGTCCTGGACCTCACCGGGATGTTCGACGGCATCAACGAGCTGCTCGGCATGCTGGGCGGCGCGGGCGGGGCGCTGAACGTGAAGGACTTCCTGTCCCTGGGGCAGATCGCGATCTTCGCGACCATCGTCTCGGTGGTCAACGTGATCCTCCTGACCGCTCTCTCGGTGCTCGCGGCGCTGCTCTACAACATCGCCGCGGCCCTGGTGGGCGGGGTCGGTCTCACCCTCACGGACGACTGACCCGGCACGGTACGGTCACCGGACGCCGGTCCGGGCCGGATTTGGCACGGATCGGCAACTCCGGTATCGTTTCTTATCGGTCCGCAAGGGCCGGAAGGGCGTATAGCTCAGACGGTTAGAGCGCTTCGCTGATAACGAAGAGGTCCCAGGTTCAATTCCTGGTACGCCCACGGTTCCCTTTTTCGCATGTCAGGAGGCAGGCGTGAACAGGAAAGTGGCTGCGGTTCTCGCCCTGGTCGGAGCGTCCGTCGCGGTGCTCTCCAAGCTGCGGGAGACCGACGCCGACCGTACCGCGTGGGCGGACGCCACCGACGAGGTGGAGTAGTCCGGCACTGCGGGGGCGTGGCGCAATTGGTAGCGCATCTGCTTTGCAAGCAGAGGGTTAGGGGTTCGAGTCCCCTCGCCTCCACCACCTGAGATCCCGATCGAGCTCGCGCTCGGTCGGGATCTTCGTCGTCCGGTCCGGGTGCGTCCGCCGGCCACGCGCCGCACCGCTCGGCGCCGCGTCCCCTCCTGCTCCACCGCAGAGGCCCCCGCTTCCTGGACGGGAGCGGGGGCCTCTGCGGCGGGAGCGGGGGCTCAGGACTCGTGGTCGTCCTTCTTGCCCTGGATCTGCTCCTTGACCTCGTGGATCGTGGCCTTGGCGTCCTCGCCCACGGACTGGGCGTTGTCCTTGACCTCGGAAGCCGCCTCCGATACACCGCCGGACTGGCCGGCCGGGGTGGTGGCGTCCTTGACGTCGTCGACCTGCACACCGGTGCCGGCGGCCACGGTGGTCTGCTGGGCGACCGGGGAGGCCGTCACGCGCGGGGACGTGGCCGCGGGGGTCTTCCAGGGGTCCTCCACCGGGCGGGACGCCTTCCAGGCGGCCACACCGGCGACGCCACCGGCGACGAGCAGTCCCAGCACCAGCAGGCCCTTGTGCGAGCTCTCGGCCTTCTTCTGCTGCTTGGCGTAGTCCTTGGCGACCTTCGAGGCCGCCTTCTTCGCGTTGGCCACGGCCTTCTTGTCACCGGTCAGCTTGGCCACGATGGCCTCGAGCTGCTCCGGGGTGTCCGCGTCCGCGAACTTGCCCGCGAGCAGGGCGGCGGCACCGGCGTACTTCGCCTGCATCGCGGCGCGGCTCTCGGCGGCGCGGTCGGCGGCCTTCGCGGCGACGGGGGCCGCGGCCTTGGACGCCTTCGCGGCGACCGGTGCGGTCACGGCGGCCGCCTTCAGCTTCGCGGAGCCGGAGAGGTCGTGGGCCCGGCCGAGGCCCTCCTGGACCTTCGGTCCGGCGGTCGCCACACCGCCGGCGAGCGCGGCGGCACCCGCCTCGACGCCGTGCTGCAGCCGGGGTGCCAGCTCGCCGATCTCCTTGGACGCCCACTTGCCGGCGTCGAGCACCTTGCTCTCCGCGGCCTTCTGCGCCGCGGCGGCCTTCTTCTCGCTCTTGGACTTCGTGAAGCTCATGAATCCATCCCTCCTCGGGTCGTGACAATCCATGGTCAGCATACGTGCAGAGTCCACCCCGATGGAGGTCCTCCCGCGCGATGCCGGGGCTTTTCACTGTGCGCTGAACGCCACGGGACGTCACGGAGCGGCCTCCGCCCGCGTGCAAGAATGACCCCATGACTTCTGCCATCCCCACTGCCAAGGCGACGATCCACACGAACCACGGTGACATCGTCGTGAACCTGTTCGGCAACCACGCCCCGAAGACCGTCAAGAACTTCATCGGCCTCTCGGACGGCACCCAGGAGTGGAGCGACCCGCGCACCGGTGAGAAGCAGACCGGTCCGCTGTACCAGGACGTGGTCTTCCACCGCATCATCCGGGACTTCATGATCCAGGGCGGGGACCCCCTGGGCCAGGGCATCGGCGGGCCGGGCTACGAGTTCGACGACGAGATCCACCCCGAGCTCACCTTCAACGAGCCCTACGTGCTCGCCATGGCGAACGCCGGCAAGCGCAACGGCCGGGGCACCAACGGGTCCCAGTTCTTCATCACCACGGCCCCCACCACCTGGCTGCAGGGCAAGCACACCATCTTCGGCGAGGTCGCCGACGACGCGTCGCGGAAGGTCGTCGACGAGCTGAACGACGTCCGCACCGGCGGCATGGACCGCCCGGTCGAGGACTGCGTGATCACCTCGATCGACGTCGAGCAGCTCTAGGCCCCAGCAGGACCCCGCCCCGGCGCCGCCGGGGTCACGGCGCAGGCCCGTCCGGAGCGATCCGGGCGGGCCTGCGTCGTCCCTGTCCACCGATCCCGGCCCGCGGGCCGGTCCACGAGGAGTTCCAGTGAGCGGCGAGCGACCGCAGTACGGCACGTCCACCGGGGGAGAGGTCCCCGTGTGCCCGCGCCACCCGGACCGCCCCAGCTACGTCACCTGCCAGCGGTGCGGCCGCCCGGTGTGCCCGGAGTGCCAGCGCACGGCCGCGGTGGGCGTGCACTGCGTCGACTGCGTGCAGCAGGCCTCGCGCCGCCGCCCCGCCGTGCGCACCGGTCTGGGCGGCCGGGCGCCGCAGGGCTCGCCGATGCTCGTCACGTGGTGGCTCATCGGCGCCAACGCCGTGGTCTACGCCCTGCAGTGGCTGGTCCAGGCCGTGGGCGTGAGCCTGCTCCAGATGTTCGCCTACGCCCCCGTGATGACCACCTCCGAGCCGTGGCGGATGCTCACCAGCGGGTTCCTGCACTCGATGTCCAGCCCGTTCCACCTGCTCCTGAACATGTACATGCTGTACCTGTTCGGGCGGATGCTGGAGCCCGCGCTGGGCCGCACCCGGTTCCTGCTGCTGTTCCTGCTCTCCGTCCTCGGGGGATCGGTCGGCGTCCTGCTGCTCTCGCACCCGCTGAGCCTGGTGGTCGGCGCCTCGGGCGGCGTCTTCGGGCTCTTCGGCGCCCTCTTCGTCCTGCAGCGGCACCTGGGGCAGTCGATCACGCCCATCGCCGTGCTCATCGGGATCAACATCGTCTTCGGCTTCCTCTTCCCCGGCATCGCCTGGCAGGCGCACCTCGGGGGACTGCTCACCGGTGCCCTCGTGGCCTTCGGCTACACCGCGGCCGCACGACGGCGCGCCGGCCGCCGGCGCTGAGCCGCCGGGTCGGCCCCACGAGGTTCTCCACAGGCTCTGTCCCCAGCTGTCGACAAGTTACAGCCGTGGAATTCCACGCATGTGACCCGCGCTGTGGACGGCGCCACGGCGGCGTCCACACCTGTTAATAACGCTGTGGAGAGGCGACTGTGCACACGGTTCTCCACACCTGTGGACAACGTTGTGCACCGGTTGGGGAGAAGCGGGAACCGGTGCGGGCGCGTCGTCCTCAACCGATCCTCAGCGCGGTGCGGGACACTGGAGGCTGACCGCGCGGCCCCGTGACGGCCGGCGAGGGAGGAGGGCGCGTGCGCGTGCTGCTGGTGGAGGACGAGGTGGACCTCGCGGAGTCGGTGCGCCGCGGCCTGACGAACGAGGGCTTCGTGGTCGACGTGGCCCACGACGGCGTCACCGGGGCGTGGCTGGCCCGGGAGAACCCCTACGACGTCGTGGTCCTGGACCTCATGCTGCCCGGCAGGAACGGCTACGCCGTCCTCGAGGAGATGCGTGCCGCCGAGAACTGGGTGCCCGTCCTGATGCTCACCGCGAAGGACGGCGAGTACGACCAGACCGACGCGTTCGACCTCGGCGCCGACGACTACCTGACCAAGCCCTTCAGCTTCCTCGTCCTCGTCGCCCGGCTGCGGGCGCTCATCCGCCGGGGCGCCCCCGAACGGCCGGTGGTGCTCGCCGCCGGCTCTCTGGAGCTGGACCCGGTCCGCCGGACCGTGACCCGCCGCGGGCAGCGCCTGGAGCTCACCGCCAAGGAGTACGTCATCCTGCAGTACCTCCTGCAGAACAAGGAGAAGGTGGTCTCCAAGCTCCAGATCATGGACAACGCCTGGGACGCCGGCTTCGAGGGCTCGGAGAACATCGTGGAGGTCTACGTGGGCTACCTGCGCAAGAAGATCGACGCCCCCTTCGGCCTGTCCACCCTGCAGACGGTCCGCGGCATGGGCTACCGCCTGGTGCCCGACGAGCCGGGGGCAGCGAGCCCGTGACCGCCCGCCGGGGATCGCCGTTCGAGCGGTGGGGCGTGCGCCGGCGCAGCACGGCCGCCGCGGGCCTGCTGATCCTGCTCGTGGTCGCCGTGGCCGGGGGCGTGCTGCTCGAGCTCGTGCACCGCACCGCTGTGGGGGCCGCCCACGATCAGGCCGTGGCCCGGCAGGCGGAGATCCTGCAGGACCTCGGCGTTCCCTGGCAGCCGCGCACGGCCGGCGGCACCGCCCGGGAGACGGCCGTCTACACGACCTCCGGGCTGGGGGAGCTGATGCAGCGGCTCGGGCGGCCGGGCGTGCTCGTGCAGCTGCAGGACGCCGACGGGCGGTTGGTCGCCGCCGCGCCCGCCTCCACGCTCGAGGCCGGCCTGTCCCCGCCCACGCTCGAGCCGGGGCAGTACTTCGACTCCGCGGCGGACGCCGCCGGACCGGGCGCGCGCGCCGCCGACTTCGTGTATGTCTCGCACGGCATGTACATCAACGACGTCCCCTTCACGCTCACCGTGGCCGTGCCCATGGCGCTGCAGCAGACCACGCTCCGGACCGTGGGCCTGTTCCTGCTCGTCGGCGGTCCGCTGCTGGCCCTGCTCGGCTCCGCCCTCATGTGGTTCCTGGTCGGCCGGTCCCTCGCCCCCGTCCGGCGGATCACCGGGCAGGTCCGCCGGATCGGCACCGCCAACCTCGGGGCGCGGGTGGACGTGCCGCCCACCGGGGACGAGGTCGCCGCGCTCGCCGGGACGATGAACGGGATGCTCGACCGGCTGGAGGCCTCCGACCGCGCCCAGCGCCGGTTCGTGGCGGACGCCTCCCACGAGCTGCGCAGCCCCCTCGCGACCCTGACGACCACCATCGAGGTGGCCGCCTCGGATCCGTCCGCCACGATGTGGCCGGAGGTCGCTCCCGTGCTCCGGTCCCAGTCCCGCCGGATGGGCCGGCTCGTGGAGGACCTCCTGACCCTCGCGAAGATCGACGACGCCGGGCTGCGGCTGCGCGTCGCGGACACCGACCTGGACGAGGTGGTGCGGGAGGAGGTCGCGCGGATGCGGCCCGCGTCGCGGCACGAGGTCCGCGTGCACCTGGATCCGGTGCGGATCCGGGGGGACGGGAGCCGGCTGCAGCAGGTGCTCCGCAACCTGCTCTCCAACGCGGAGCGGCACGCGGAGTCGTGGATCGCCGTGTCCCTGCGGACGGAGGGACAGGACGCGGTCGTGACCGTGGACAACGACGGCACCGGCATCGCCCCGGCGGACCGGGAGCGGGTCTTCGAGCGGTTCGTGCGCCTGGACGACTCCCGTACCCGGGACACCGGCGGCTCCGGTCTGGGACTGGCGATCAGCCGGGAGATCGCGGCCGCCCACGGGGGCACGGTCACCGCGGGCGAGGACGGGCGGGGCAACTGCCGCTTCGAGCTCCGGCTCCCGCTCGGGCCCGGCGGCGCCGGGGTCTGAGCCGCGCTCAGTACCCCGCGGAGGCCTCGCGCCAGATCCGCCCCGCCAGGTCCGGGACGTCCTGCTCCGGGGTGCCCCGGGCGCGCAGCGCCTGGCCGATCTGCCGCTCGGCGGTCGAGGCGAGGTGCTCGCGCATGGCCTCTCCCGCGGCGTCCCCGTCCTGGCCGAGCACCGCCTGCACCAGGGCGTCGTGCTCCCCGGCGAGCTCCCCGACGGGGCGGAGCGTCGTGGCGGTCACGACGCCCAGGAAGGACGTGGTGGCGCGCAGCCGCTCCACGAGCCGGGCCGCCTGCTCGTTCCCGGCGAGCTCAAGCAGGACCAGGTGCAGCCCCTCGTCGGCCCCGGCGGTCGCCTCGAGGTCCTGCGCCCGGGCCGCGGCGTGCATCGCCTCCCACTGCGCCCGGACGCGCTCGAGGTCCGGCGGCTGCGCGAGGCCCGCCGCCCGACGGGCGGCGGGGACCTCCAGGGCGGTGCGCACGGCGAGGATCTGCGCGACGTCGGTGGGGCTGACCTCGACGATCTCGAAGCCGCGGTTGCGGTGGAACCGGATCAGCCCGGCCTCGCCCAGCCGGAGGAGGCCCTCCCGCACGGGGCTGCGGGAGACGTTCATGACGGAGGCCAGCTGCTGCACGGAGTACAGCCGCCCGGGCTCCATCTGACCGGCCATGACGGCCCGCCGCACCGCCGCCATCACCTGCACGGCGAGCGAGCTCTGGGTCGTGGCGGTCACGGCGGGCAGGGTGGGAGTGTCGGTGGGGTGTCGGCCGTCCGCCGCCGCGCCGGAGGGAGGACGGATGCGCTCGGTCACGGCGTCACGGTGAGCTTGATGTCGCCGGGGCGGTGCTCCTCGGCCCGCTGCATGGCCTCGGGCAGCCGCTCGAGGGGGAGCTCGGGGCCCAGGCAGTGCTCCACGTCGATCTCGCCCTCGGAGATCCGGCGCAGCGCCTCGCGGAAGGACGTGAGCCCCGGTTCGGCCTGCGCCGCCACGGAGCACTGCAGCCGCAGGTTCTTGCGGAACGCAGTCCACAGCGGGATGTCCGTGGGGCCGTGCCGCTCCGGCAGGCCGAAGAAGCCCACGACCCCCCGGTCGGCCGCGAGGTCGACGGCCTGGTCGCGCAGCACGTCGTGCCCCACGGCCTCGATCACGAGATCGGCGCCGCGGCCGCCGCTCACCTCGGCCACGACCTCGCCCAGGTCCTGCTCGGGCACGTGCACGGGGGTGGCGCCGAGTCCCCGGGCGACCTCGAGCCGGCCGGGGTCGAGGTCGGAGGCGACGACGTGCTCGAAGCCCAGCCGCCGGGCCTCCTCCACGAAGAACAGCCCTGCGGAGCCGGCACCCATCACCACGCACGTGTGCGCGCGCCGGGCGGGCGTCTCCACGGGCCAGAACTGGCGCATGGCGTAGAGACACGTGCCGTACTGCTGGGCCATCATGAGCCGGCGCAGCTGCCGGGAGTCGGTGGGGTCGGTGCCCGCGGGCAGCTCGACGACGTGCCGGTCGTCCACCAGCTGCAGCTCCGCGAAGCACCCGCCCATCTCACCCTGGGGCACGGTGAGCACGAGCGAGCCCTCCCGGACGTGCGGCGACCGGGACTGCACCACCACCCCGACGCCTTCGTGGCCGGGATAGCCGGGACGGCGGGGACCCTCGGAGTGCAGCAGGCCGTGGAAGACCACGTGCAGGTCCGAGCCGCAGATCGAGGCGTGCAGCATCCGCACCACCAGCTGACCCGGCTCCGTGGCCTGCGGATCCGGCCAGTCCGTGACGGTGATCGTTCCCGTGGCGGGAACGTGGGACCCTCGCATGTGCGCCTCCTGACGTCCGGCACGACGGGCGCCGGGTGAGTGACATGCTACCGACCCTTTGTCTCGGTGATCCCCCATGACAGGAGATGAATGGCGGGCGCGGCGCACCTGCCGGGTGCGGGTGCCCGTCAGGCGCCCAGCGCGAGCTCCAGGCCCAGGACGAGCATGAGCACCGCGAGCGAGCCGTCGAGGACCCGCCAGGAGACGGGCGACGCGAAGAACCGCTGCAGACGGGTGGCTCCCCATCCCAGACCGCCGAACCACAGCACGCTGGCGGTCATCGCCCCGGCGGCGAACCACCAGCGCAGCTGCTCGCCCTGCGCATTGGCCAGCGAGCCCATGACCAGGACGGTGTCCACGTAGACGTGGGGATTGAGCCAGGTCAGGGCCAGCGCGGTGAGCGCCACCCGGCCGCGGCCGGGCGGCGCCGCCCCTGCCGCCACCAGGCCGCCCGCGGGGCGCAGTGCCCGCCGGGCGGCCAGCAGCCCGTAGCCGAGCAGGAACACCGCACCGGCCCAGCGCAGGGCGCTCATCAGCCAGGGCGCCACCTGCTCCAGGAGGGAGGTGCCGGCCACGGAGGCGGCGATCAGGATCAGGTCGGAGACCGCGCACAGCGCCACCACGGTGCCGACGAACTGCCGGCGCAGGCCCTGGCGGAGGACGAAGGCGTTCTGCGCCCCGATGGCCACGATGAGGGCCAGGCCCGAGCCGAGGCCCAGCAGGGCCGGGCCGAGCACCGCGGCGGGGCTCACGCGCCGGCGCCCACGGCCTCGGCGGGGACGGCGAAGACCGGGCGCGGGGACTGCAGCCGTGCGGGGGCCGGCAGCTCCCGGCGCAGGACCCGCTCCCCGGGCTCGAGCTCGAGGGAGAACCCCGCGACGGCGTGGTGCACGTTCTCGCGCAGCACGGTCCGCTCCACGAGCTGCTCGGGGCCGGGCGGCCCGTGCAGCAGGAGCACGGGCTCACCCTCCTGCAGCTCCTGCTCGACGCGCGCCACCGCCGCCATCCAGTGGTTCTCCCGCACCCCCTCCGGGACGCGGAACGGGACGAGGACGGCGCCGCCGGCGGCCTCGTGCGTCCCCGGCGCCAGGACCCAGGCGCGCCGGCCGTGCGGCGGCTCGGCGGGGGGAGTGCGGGCCTGCGCGGGCTCCGGCCACACGTAGTCCAGGCCGGCGGTGTCGTCCGGGAACACGTCCCGGTAGAGCTCCTCGTCCTTGCTCAGCAGCTTGGACCGGTGGGAGCGGTGGAACGCGGCGTCGCCCAGCCACGGGGGCGGGTGCGCCACTCCGTCGTCGGGATACCGGTCCCAGGCCTCCGGGGCGAACTCCCGGATCTGCCACGCGGTGCTGTCGGCCCCGCCGCGGGCGGTCCACTCGTCGACCATCGCCCGCCCGTAGGCCACCAGTGCGGGGACGTGCCCGGTCCACATCGCCGTGGCGGGGTGCCGGTACCAGCCGTAGCCGGGAACCGTGGCCGCGCGCAGCACCTGGAGGGCCTCCACCCGCTGCTTGCCGAGCCGCTTGCGGTCCAGGGCACGGGCGGAGCGGGCGAAGTCCGGGTAGGGGAGGAAGGTCTGCACCGCCCCAGTCTGCTACGGACCGGACCGTGGCCACCACCGTGGCCGCCGCGTGGCGCCCCGCGGGCCACTCCGTAGACTGGCACCATGCCCCTCCCCCGCGCGCTGGAGCCCTTCCGGCTCGGCGAGTACCGTGTGCTCGCCTTCGCGATGTTCGTCAGCGTCTTCGGCGCGGGGATGTGGGCGGTGGCCCTGGTGAACCAGGTCCTGGAACTGGACGGGACGGCCGTGGACCTCTCGGCCGTGACGGCCGTGGGTGCGCTGGGCATGCTCGTGGTCGTGCTCGTGGGCGGCATCGCGGCGGACCGCTTCCCGCTGGCGGCCCTGCTGCGCCTGGTCGAGACCGCGAACGCGCTCACGGCAGCAACGGTCGCGGTGCTCGCCCTGACCGGTGGGCTGCGGCTGTGGCACCTCGGCGCCGCGGCGTTCGTGTTCGGCGCCGGCGTCGGCTTCTTCTACCCGGCCTACTCGGCCGCCCTGCCCCGGGTGCTGCCCGCCCGGCAGCTGCTCGCCGCCAACGGGGTGGAGGGCACGGCACGCCCGCTGCTGCAGCAGGCGGCCGGCCCCGCGGTGGCCGGCGTGCTCATCGGGCTCCTGGCTCCCGGCGGGGCGGTCGCCCTGATCGCCGCGTGCCACCTCGCGGCACTCGTGCTGCTGCTGCGCCTGCACGTGCCCGAGCGGGAGGCGCTGCCCGTGACGGGCCCGGCGGCCCGGGCGCCGCTCGCGGACCCGGCCGTGGCCTCGGCGGCGGAGCCGGTCGTGGCCTCGGCGGCGGAGCCGGTCGTGGCATCGGGTGCGGAGTCGGCGGCGGAGCCGGTCGTCGGCTCGGCGCCGGACGCGCAGGCCTCCGCAGGGGCGGCGGAGCCGTCCGGGGGCGTGTTCGCGTCCGTGCGGCGCGACCTCATGGAGGGCGTGCGCTACACCGTGCACACGCCGTGGCTGCTGTGGACCCTGCTGTGGGCGGTGTGCGCGGTCTTCCTGCTGCTGGGGCCCCTGGAGGTGCTCGTCCCCTTCCTCGTGCGGGACCGGCTGGGCGGGGACGCCGCCACCTTCGGCTACCTCCTGGCGTGCTACGGCGGGGCCAGCGCGCTGGCCTCGCTGGTGGTGGCCTCGTTGCCCCTGCCCCGGCGCTACCTCAGCTGGATGATCGGGCTCTGGGGGCTCGGGACGCTGCCGTTCGGCCTGGTGGCTACCACGGAGTCGTTCTGGGTCATGGCGCTGTGCCTCGCGTGCGTCGGCGCCGGGGACGGCGCGGGCATGGTGCTGTGGGGGACGCTCCTGCAGCGCCGGGTTCCGCGGCACATGCTCGGGCGGGTCTCGAGCCTCGACTTCTTCGTCTCCATCGCCCTCATGCCGGTGTCGATGGCGATCGCGGGGCCCGTCGCGCAGGTCGTGCCGCTGCCGGTGATCTTCTGGACCGTGGCCGTGCTGACCCCCGTGCTGGGGTTCGTGGCACTGTGGGCCGGCCGGATGCGCCAGGACGAGCTGGCGCATCCCCTGGCGGGCTGAGACGCCCGGGCCGCTGTGGCCGCCGTCGTCGGACCGACCCTCCGCCGCCGGACCGGCTCCGCCCGGGGCGCGGGCGCACCCGCCGGCGCCCCGGGACGACCCGGGCGGGACCGACCCCGCCGGGGCCGGGTCAGTAGGCCTTCACGCGCTGCTCGACGAGCAGGTGGATCAGGGCGAAGGTGCCGTCCTCGTCGATCGCCGTCAGGGCGGACTCGAGCGCGCCGGGGATCTCGGCCTCGTGCTCGACGCGCACCCCGTAGCCGCCGAAGGCCTTGGCCATGAGCGCGAAGTCCGGGTTCTTGAGCTGGGTGCCCGAGACCCGGTGCGGGTAGTCGCGCTCCTGGTGGGTGCGGATCGTGCCGTACTCCTGGTTGTCCATCACGATCACCAGCGGGGTGGCCCCGTACTGGGCGGCGGTGGCCAGTTCCTGGCCGTTCATCAGGAACTCCCCGTCCCCGGCGATGGTCACCACCCGCCGGCCGGGGTAGCGCAGCGAGGCGGCCACCGCCGAGGGCACCGAGTAGCCCATCGAGCCGTTGCGCGCGGAGATCATCGAGGCGTACCCGCGGGTGGGGAAGTACCGGTGGGCGAAGTTGGTGTGCTCCCCGGCCCCGAAGGTCACCATCGCATCGGCCGGCAGACCGGTCACCAGGTGGGCCATCAGCGTGTCCATCCGCGCCGGTGCCTGGCCCGGGGTCCGGTCGGTGACCATCGGGGCGGGGGCGGAGAACTCCACCTGCTTGGCCCGCAGCCGGGCCGTCCACTCCTTCCAGACCGGTTTGGCCGGCAGGTCGATGCGCACCAGGTCGCGCACGAACACGTCCGGTTTCGCCACGATCTGGTAGGACACCGGCCCGGAGCGCCCGCGCAGGGACGGGTCGATGGTGACCAGGAAGTTCTTCTTCGCCCAGTCCTGGCGGACCAGGAACCCGTTGGTGATCACATCGCCCGGGACGGTGCCGACGAAGACCAGCAGGTCGGTCTCCTCCAGCATCTCGAAGGTGGCCTGCGGGCGGCCGTAGCCGATCGGGCCCACGTAGGAGGGGGAGTCGAAGCCCACGGTGCCCTCGGTGCGCCACTCGGCCGCGGCCGGCAGGTGGTGCTCCTCCAGCCAGGTGGTCAGGCCCGCCGCGCCGGCGTGGGTCCAGTCGTTGCCGCCGGTGACGAACAGCGGCTTCTCGGCCGCCGAGAGCGCATCACGCAGCGCCTTCCAGTCGTTGACCGTCATCCCGCCGTGGGCCACCGGGATCGGCGGGTGCAGGGTGGGGTCGATCTGCGTGCGGATGATGTCCTCGGGCAGGCCCACCACCACCGGCCCGGGACGGCCCGAGGCGGCGGCGAACATCGCCTCGGCCACGATCTCGGAGGCCCGCTCGGCGTGGTCCAGGACCATCACCCGCTTGGCCCCGGAGTCGAACCAGGCGTGCGGGTCGAACTCCTGGAAGGCCTCCTTGTCCCGGTGCTCGAAGGGGATCAGCCCCACGAACAGCACCATCGGGGTGGAGTCCTGCCAGGAGGTGTGCAGTCCCACGTGGGCGTTGGCCGCCCCGGGCCCGCGGGTCACCATCGCCACCCCCGGCACCGGGTTCATCTTCCCGTCGGCCTCGGCCATGTACGCCGCCCCGCCCTCGTGGCGGCACACCACCGTGGCGATCGGGGAGTCGTGCAGCCCGTCGAGCACGTCGAGATAGGACTCCCCCGGGACCACGTAGGTGCGTTCCACCCCGTGCGCCACGAGCGTGTCCACGATCACGTGGCCCGCCGACTTCCGGGCAGTGGTCTCAGCAGGGGATGCGGGATCCGCAGTGGTCTGGGTCAACGTGGTTCCTTTTCGCCGTTGAAAATGGAGCGGTGCGACTGGGCGGAGCGGGGCCCATTCCGGGGGCCCGGGCCGCACACAGCTGTCCCGAAAATACCCGAAGTCGGCGGCGATTCGTGTCCTGACAGTCACCGAGGGGTAACGAAGAGCGCACGGCCCCGGTCCGGCGCCGTGCGGCGGAAAGCCTCGAGAGGGGCCACGGTCGCCGGGAACGACGGCGGTCCGCCTCCCCGGAAGGGGAGGCGGACCGCCGTCGTCCGCGGAGCTGCGGGGCCGGCTCAGTCCTGCATGTCCTCCAGCTCGATGCCGGTGGTCTCCCGGACCATCTTGAGCGTGAAGAGCAGGGAGACCAGCGCGAAGAACGTGTAGAGCCCGTAGGCGACGCCCAGCGAGAAGGCGGCCAGCGCCGGGAAGGTCACGGTGACCAGCCAGTTGGCGATCCACTGCACGAAGCCGGCCACCGCCAGCGCGGCGCCGCGGATGCGGTTCGGGAACATCTCGCCGAGCAGCACCCACATCATGGGACCCCAGGAGACGCCGAAGAAGATCACGAACAGGTTGGCGGCCACGAGCGCCACCGGGCCCGCGGTGGGGCCGAGCACGGGCGAGCCGTCCACGACGTCGGCGGTGGCGAAGAGCACGGAGAGGGTGCCGAGGGACAGGGCCATTCCGGTCGAGCCGATGAGCAGCAGCCGGCGGCGGCCCACCCGCTCCACGAGGGCGATCGCCACGATGGTGACGGCCACGTTGGTGACCGACGTGATCACCGTGATGGTGAAGGAGTCCGCCTCGGTGAAGCCCACGGACTGCCACAGCACGTTGGAGTAGTAGAAGATCACGTTGATGCCCACGAACTGCTGCAGCGCGGCCAGGCCGATGCCGACCCACACGATGGGCTTCAGACCGGCCATGCGGCCCTTGAGGTCGGACAGCCGCGGCTTGTGCTCGCTGCGGAGGGACTCCTTGATCAGGCGGACGCGCTCGGTCGCCGACGCGGATCCCTGCAGATTGGCCAGCACGGCCTGGGCCTCGTCGGAACGGCCGTCCTCCACCAGGTAGCGGGGGGACTCGGGGATCGTGAACGCGCCGATCAGGTAGGCGAGCGCCGGGACGGCCTCGGCCATGAACATCCAGCGCCAGGCCTCGAGCCCCCACCACAGTTCCTGGGTGGAGCCGCCGGCCAGGGCGGCGAGCCAGGCGTCCACGGCGAGGGAGACGAAGATGCCGAGCACGATGCCCATCTGCTGCAGCGAGCCCAGGCGTCCGCGCACGGCGGCCGGGGCGATCTCGGCGATGTAGGCCGGGGCGATGATGGAGGCCACGCCCACGCCGACACCACCGACGATGCGCCAGAAGATCAGCCAGCCGAAGCTGTCGACCACGCCACAGCCGATCGCGCTGACGAGGAAGAGCACCGCGGCGATCTTCATGACCGGAACACGGCCCAGCTGGTCGGCGATCCGTCCGCCGAAGAAGGCGCCGGCGGCCGCGCCGAGCAGCGCCGAGGCCACGGCGAACCCGAGCGGGCCGGGGCTGACCCCGAACTCCTCCTGGATGGCGGAGACCGCGCCGTTGATGACGGCGGAGTCGTAGCCGAAGAGGAAGCCGCCGAAGGCGGCGATGATGCTGATCCTGAGGACGGCCGAGGTGTTGGGATGCTCCGCCACCGTCGGGGTCGTTGCGTCTTGACTCATCGAACAGCTCCCTTGCTGGTGTGAGATCGGCGGGGTCCGGCGTGCCGGCCGGCCTCCGCGCCCCGGGACGGACGCACCGGCCGACGTCGAGGGGATCTTGTGGTCCGGTCCACAGTAGAACTCGGCGCACTGGATGTCCATTAGTTGAACACGATGGACGCGCCGCCCTCCTCAGCGGGTCGGCCCGGCCCCGGCCGGCAGCTCCGCGTGCTGCAGGGCCAGGATGACGGCGCCCGCCACATGGGCCTGGATGCCGAGCCGGGCGGCCTCGATCCGCAGGTCCTGCACGCTGCCGCGGACCCCGTAGCGGGAGACGATCTCGCGCAGCGGGTCGAGCAGCAGGTCCCCGGCGCGGGAGATCTCCCCGCCGATGACCACCAGCTCCGGGTTGATGATGTTGCACAGGTTGGCCACGCTGGTGCCCAGCATCCGTCCCGTGTCGCCGATGAACCGGGCGCAGCCGACGTCCCCGGCGGCCGCGGCGGCCACGAGGTCGGGGATCGTGAGGTCCGGGCCGTGCGTGTCGGTCAGCAGCCGCGTGGTCTCCTCCGAGGAGACGTAGGTCTCGAGACAGCCACGGTTGCCGCACCGGCACACCCGGCCCCGCTCGTCGACGGTCGAGTGGCCGATCTCGCCCGCCGACCCCGTGGCGCCGCGGAAGAGGGTGCCGTTGAGGATGAGGCCGGAACCCACCCCGTGGCCGATCTTGATGTAGGCCATGTTGCGCGCCCCGCGCCCCGCGCCCCACGCGTGCTCGCCCAGCGCACCCGCGTTCGCGTCGTTCTCGACCACCACGGGCAGGCCGAGCCGCCGGCCGGCCTCCTCGCGCACGTCGATCCCGCTCCAGGCGGGCAGGATCGCGCTCGCGCTGATCAGCCGGCCGTCCAGGTCGACGGGCGCCGGCAGGGTGAGGCCCGCGGCGAGCAGCTCCGGGCGGGCGGTGCCGAGGCCGTCCAGCAGATCGTCGAGGGCTCGCCCCGCGAGCTCCAGGTCGTCGGCGAAGCGGTGCCCTGCGGGCAGGTCGTGGCGCCGCTGGGCGAGGATCCGCTGGTTGAGGTCGGCGACCGCGACGGTGAGGTGCCGGTTCCCCACGTCGATGCCCACCACGTGGCCGGCCGAGCCGCTGAAGCTGATCAGCTGACCGCGGCGGCCCGCGTTGTCGGCCTCCATGACCAGCAGTCCGGCGCCGATCAGCTCGTGCACGATGTTGGAGACCGTCGACGGCGCCAGGGCGGTGCGCCGGGAGATCTGAGCCTGCGTCAGGTGGCCGTTGCGGCGCACGGTGTCGAGCACGCGGCGCTGGTTGGCGTTGCGCAGGGACGTCTGCGAGCCGGGCTTGGCGCGGGGCTCAGCGGACTCGGACATCGTCGTCCTCTTTCGCCGGTGAACATGTGACGATGAGTGATTCTACTCACCATTCATAGGTTGAAGACAGGGGTCGGCCATCGCCCGCGGACCGCACCGGTGGCACTCCGCGGGCCGGTCGCCGGCGGCGGCGCGCCGGGAGCTGCTGCTCAGCGGTCGGCGGAATTCGCGATCAGGGCCCTCGTGAGGGCGACCTGCTCGCGGGACGCCGCCACGAAGTGCTCGTCGCGGGTGACCACCGTGGGCACGGTGGCGTTGCCGTCGTTGAGGGACTCGACGAACGCCTGGGCGTCGCGGTCCTCCCAGATGTTCGTCCACGTGGCGCGGTCGGCGTCCTCCGCGAGACCGCGCTCCAGCATGCTGCAGAACGGGCAGCCGGGCCGCCAGTAGATCGCGACCCCTCCCTCCGCCACGTGCTGCACGGCCTCGGCGTGGGAGACGGCCTGTCGGGCGCGGCGGGACGGGTCCTTCTTGAACACGGGTGCTCCATCGTCGGTCGGGTGGTGCGGGGCCTGGTTGACCGATCAGTCTAGTGCGGCTCCCGCAGCACGTCATTGTCCCCTGAGTGGGGGACGCCCGGGCCGGAACTGATGGCCCGCCCTGCACCGGGGCGCAGTCGACGAAACAACTCACAAGCATTGTTCGGCGTGGGGATTCACCGTCCGTTCCACGTGAAACGAGTGCGCCGCTGCTCCATCACCTCGAGAAGGTTGCGCCGTCCCTGGACGAGCGACGTCCTGACACCTGGCGTCGTGCCGGCGTGCCGGCACCGTTTGTCCCCCGAACAGCTTCATGATTTGTCATTCTCTGGGTCCGGACGGCGAAATCTTTGCGAAGCCCCTGGTCACAGGCCCGCTCGGCCATCGAGCCCACGTGGTGTATGTCATGGTGGGCACCATGGCATTCCCGGCACAGCACTCTTCCCCCCGGCCGGCCCGCTCCACCTGGTCCCTGCCCCAGCTGCACCAGTGGGTGGTCGTCCCCTTCATCGTCGTGCTCGCCACGGCGACGGTGGGACGGCTCCTGGTGTACTCGCCGGGGATTGCGGCTCGGGAGACCGAGGTCCTCCAGCGGCTCGACGTCGCACGCTCCGGCGTGCTCGACCTGGGGGCACTCGCCCTGCACCACGCCTTCTCCACCCCCGGGGCGTTCGCCGTCATCGTCGCCCTCACCGCCTGGCTCGCCCGCAGCCGGCGGCGCCCCTGGGACGCCGCCGGGTTCGCCGTCACCGCGCTCTGCGGCTGGGGCGCGGTCGCCGTGGCCAAGGTGGCGGTCGGGCGGTCCCGCCCGGACGCGGCGACGCTCACCGAGCCGCTCGTCCTGGTGGACGGCATCACGTCCTTCCCCTCGGGGCACACCGGCGCCGCCCTGGCGATCGCGGCGGCCTTCTGCCTCGCGGTGCGCCGGTCCGGGCGGGCACCGGCGGTCCTGGCCACGGGCGTGGGGGTCGCCGCCCTGGTCGGCGTCTCCCGGCTCTACCTGGGCGTGCACTACCCGCTCGACGTCCTCGCCTCGTTCCCCGTGGCGTGGGCCGGGCTCGCCGTGGGCTGCGGGCTGGCCAACCTGCTCGTCCCCGCGCTGGCCTTCGGGTTCGGCTGGCAGCAGGAGGGCGCCGAGTGGGACGCCGTCGAGCAGGCGCCGGAGGAGGAGCCGGCGCCCGAGGAGGAGGCGCGTCCGGTGACGAACCGGATCCCCGTCGTCGCCCGCCGCTCCGGCCACCACGCCGCCTGAGCGGACGACGCGGGGCGCCGCCGGTTCAGGGCTCGATCCGCCGGTGGGCGGGCCACCAGATGGCCCGCCCGATGTCGTAGGTCAGGGCGGGCACCAGCAGCGAGCGGACGACCAGCGCGTCCAGCAGCACTCCGAACGCCACGATGAACGCCAGCTGCACCAGGAACATGATCGGGATGACGGCCAGGGCCGCGAACGTCGCCGCCAGCACGATCCCGGCGGAGGTGATCACCCCGCCCGTGAGGGTCAGTCCCCGCAGGATGCCGGCCCGCGTGCCGTGGGCCAGGGACTCCTCCCGCACCCGGGACATCAGGAAGATGTTGTAGTCGATGCCCAGGGCCACGAGGAACACGAAGCCGAACAGCGGCACCGAGGGGTCGGCGCCGGGCAGCCCCAGGACGTGCTCGAACACCAGCGCGGAGACGCCCAGGGCGGAGAAGAACGAGATCACGGTCGTGAGGATCAGCAGCACGGGCGCAAGGACCGAGCGCAGCAGGAGCATGAGGATCAGGGTGATCACCACGAGGATCACCGGGATGATCAGCGTGCGGTCGGCGATCGAGGTCTCGTTGGTGTCGAGGTTCGTCGCGGTGGTCCCGCCCACCAGGATCTCCTCGTCCACCGCGGAGAGGTTCTCCCGCAGCTCGCGGACGGTCTGCTCGGCGGCAGGGGAGTCGGCGGCGTCGGACAGGGTCGCCTGCAGCTGGTACAGGCCCTCCGCCTCGGTCGGCTGCACGCCGGCGAACGGGCCGGCCGGCGGGGGCGCGTCCTCCCCCAGGGGGAGGATCCCGGAGGGCGAGTCGTTGGCGACGGCGGCCACGTCGGCGACGCCCTCGGTGTCCTCGACCGCCGCGACCGCGGCGTCCAGGGACCCGGTGGGCACCAGCACGACCGCCGGGCTGCCGGAGCCGCCGGGGAAGTGCTCCGCGAGGGCCTCCTGGCCGTCCCGGGCCTGGGACTCCCCGAGCACGAGCTCGCTCTGCTCCACGCCCGTGGCCTGGAACTGGGTGCTGAACCCGGCCAGCACCAGCAGCACCGCCGTGGTCACGACCCAGATCGCCCGCGGGGCGCGGGCCACGAAGCGGGCCACGGACGCCCAGACGCCCCGGCCCTCCACGGTGGGGCGGTGGCCGGTCCCGTGGCCGACCACGCGCACGCGCTCGGTCCCGGAGGCGTCGAAGCGGGGCCGGAACGGCCAGAAGGCGCCGCGGCCGGTGGCGTAGAGCACCGCGGGCAGGAAGCTCAGGGCCGCCAGGATCGACATCACGATGCCGACCGAGGCCACCGGGCCGAGTGCCTGGTTGGAGGCGAGATCGGACAGCAGCAGGCACAGCAGACCGGCGATGACCGTGGCGCCGGAGGCGACGATCGGCTCCACGGACCCCTTGAGCGCCGCCCGCGTCGCCTCGGCCCGGCCGCGGTGGTGCAGCAGGGCGTCGCGGTAGCGGGCCGTGTACAGCAGGGAGTAGTCGGTGGCCGCACCCACCACGAGGATGAACAGGATGCCCTGGACCTGGCCGCTGATGGTCACGAGGTCGTTGGCGGCCAGCCAGTAGACGACCAGGATCGCGGCGCTCAGGGCGAAGACCGACGTCAGGAGGACGAGGACGGGCAGGACCGGGGAGCGGTAGACCACCAGCAGGATCACGAAGACCACGGCCAGCGCCACGCCCAGCAGCAGCCCGTCGATGCCCTCGAAGCCGGCCACGAGGTCCGCGGTGAACCCGGCGGGACCGGTGACGTAGGCCTGCAGCCCCTCCGGGCGGTCCTGCGCGAAACGGTCCGAGAGCGCCTCCACGTCCTTGACCACCTCACCGTCCGGCAGCGGCACCACGACCTGGAGGGCCTCGCCGTCCTCGGACGGAATGGGCGGGGAGAGGCGTCCTTCGACCGGTCCGCCGTCCTGCACGGAGGCGACGGTCTCCTCCGCCCACGCGCGGTCCGCCGGCTCCAGGCCGCCCTCCCGCACGAGGAGAACGATCGCGGGGATCGCGTCCGAGTCCCGGAACTCGCCCTGCAGGTCCGTGACGCGGGTGGACTCGGTGGACTCGGGCAGGAAGCTGGACTGGTCGTTCGTGGAGACCTCGGAGATCTTGCCGAAGTACGGCCCGCCGACGCCGGCCACGGCCAGCCACCCCACGATGAGCAGCGCCGGCAGGAGCACGCGCAGCAGGGTGGTCCAGCGGGAACGACGCGGCGGCCGGGTGTCGCCGGACCAGGGGGCGGGGCGGGGCCTGGTGGGGGCGGTGGAGGGCATGGCGGGCCTTTCGAAAGCGGCTGGAGCGGTCCCGACGTCGGGACGGGCCCGGTCCGGCGGCCGCCGGACCCGGGTCCGGCACCAGCCTAATATTTCGAAAACAGAAATAACACGTGGTGCTCAGTCGTAGACGGCCTTCACGCTCAGCACCGGGCAGGGGCTCTCGAGCAGGACGCGCTGGGCGGTGCTGGCCATGATGATCTTGCCCACGGGGGAGCGGCGGCGGATGCCGAGCACGATCAGCTCGGCCTCCCGCTCCCGGGCGGTGTCGAGGATGACGTCCGCGGGGTCGCTGTCGTGCTCGGGCTCCCGCAGCTCGTAGCGCAGCCCCGAGCGGGTGAGCTTCTCCCGCTCCACGTCGATGTCGGCTCCCACCTCCGGGGTCTGGTGGCGCTTCGGCCGCGGCTGGACCACCACGAGGTCGGTGCCCCGGCGCTCGGCCTCACGGATCGCGGCGTCCAGCGCCGCGTGTCCGGGGGCGGTGGGCATGTATCCGACGACGACGGTCACGGTCTCTCCTCGCGTAGGGCCGCCAGGAACGGCGGACCGGGTCACAGGGTGTGGTGCGGGTCCCCGCCCTCGGGCTCGTCCTCCAGCCGGGCGAGGTCCTCGGGGTTCTCGAACCGTACCTTGCGGCCGAGGAACAGGCGGTCGTAGAGGAAGTTGACGATCCACAGGCCCAGGCCGATCAGCAGCAGGACCACCGCGATCTGGTACTCGATGAGATCCTGCGCCCACGGCCCCACCAGGTAGGCGCAGGTGATCGCGCCCAGGTACGGCAGGACCCGCGGGGCGTGGAAGTAGTCGTGGGTGGGTCCGTGGTCCTTGCGCAGGATGATCGCCGCGATGTTCACGATGGTGAACACCCCGAGGAGCAGGAGTGCGGTGGTGCCGCCGAGGGCGCTCGCCGTCCCGCTGCCGAGGAGGTTGTTGATCACCACGATCAGGCCCATGGCGAGCAGCGTGGTGAACACGATCGCGGACCACGGGGTCCGGCGGCCGTGCAGCACGTGTCCCAGGAAGTCCGGCAGCACCCCCTGCCGCGCCATGCCGTAGAGCAGACGGGAGGCCATGAGCATGTTGATCAGCGCGGTGTTGGCCACGGCGAAGATCGTCAGGAACGGGTAGATGGTGTCGATCGGGATGTTCGGGGCCCCGATCCGGACCATGTCCAGCAGCGGCGTGGTCGACTCCCCGAGCACGCCGATGGGCACGACCGCCACGGTGAAGATCGAGACCAGGATGTAGACCACGCCCGTGAGGCCCAGGCCGAAGAGCATCACGCGCGGGAAGTCGCGGCTGGGGTGCTTGGTCTCCTCGACCATGTTGACGGAGTCCTCGAAGCCCACGAAGGAGAAGAACGCCAGCGAGGTCACGGCGGTCAGCGCCAGGAAGATGCCCTTGTCCTCGGAGGTCTCGAAGACCACGGTCTGGCTGAAGTCGGCGTTGCCCTGGAACGCCGCCCAGAACCCGACGAGGATCACGATGAGCAGTCCGGTGAGCTCGATCGAGGTGAGGACCACGTTGAAGGCCAGCCCCTCGGTCACGCCGCGGATGTTGATCGCGGCCAGGATCGCGATGAAGCTCACGGCGATCACCGTGATCCCGGTGGTGCCCACGTCCAGGCCGAAGCCCCGGGCGAAGTTCGAGGCCACGGCGGAGGCCGCGGTGGACGCGGAGGTCAGCCCCGAGCTCAGCACGGCGAAGGTCACCAGGAACGTGACGAAGTGGATGCCGAACGCCTTGTGCGTGTACAGGGCCGCGCCCGAGGCCCCGGGGTACTTGGTCACCAGTTCCAGGTAGGAGAACGCGGTGATGGTCGCCACGACGAAGGCCACGAGGATCGGGGCCCAGGCGGCGCCGCCGATCTCCCCGGCGATGCTGCCGGTCAGGGCGTACACGCCGGTGCCGAGGATGTCCCCCACGATGAAGAGCAGGAGCAGCCCCGGGCCCATCACGCGTTTGAGCTCCGGCTGCGGGCGGGACCGGGTCTTGGAGTCTGCTGACTGAGCCATCGGATGCCTCGAATCGGTCGTGCCCGGCCCACGCCCGGGCGGACGGTGATCTGGGCACAGCCTATGCCACGGCCGGGGCGCGGTGCAGGGGATGACGCGGACCGTGCGTGTTCCTAGCCTGGGTGTCATGACCAGCATCGCGCCCCGCTTCCGGCTGTCCGATCTCTCCGTGCCGTTCGTGGGCGCCCCGATGGCGGGAGGACCGTCGACTCCCGCGCTGGCGGCGGCGGTCAGCGCCGCCGGCGGTCTGGGGTTCCTCGCCGCCGGGAACCGCTCGGCCGAGGGGGTCCGGGCGGACGTCGAGGAGGTCCGGGCGCTGACGGGCGGTCCGTTCGGGGTGAACGTGTTCGTGCCGCAGGCTGCGAACACCGCCGCGCCGGGCCCCGCCGTGGACCCGGCCGTGCACTTGTCGCTCGCCGCCTACCGGGAGGCGCTGCGAGAGACCGCGCGGGACCACGGGGTCGAGCTGCCCGCCACGGACCCGGCCGACGACGACGGGTGGGCGGCCAAGCTCGAGCTCCTCGAACGGCTGCGGGTGCCGGTGGTCTCGTTCACCTTCGGCCTGCCGGCGGCGTCCGTCCTGGAGCGGCTGGCGGCGGTGGGCAGCACGACGTCCGTCACGGTGACCTCGGTCCCGGAGGCGGAGGCGGCGGCCCGGGCCGGTGCCGGCCTGCTGACCGTGCAGGGCCCGGCCGCCGGCGGCCACCGGGGCACGCACCGCACCGAGGACGTGGCGGGCGAGGAGCCCCTGGCCGAGCTCGTCGCCGCGGTCCGCGCCGCGGTCGACCTCCCGCTCGTGGCGGCCGGGGGCATCGCCTCGCGCGCGGACGCGGAGGCCGCCCGGGCCGCCGGGGCGGACGCGGTCCAGGTCGGCACGCTGCTGCTGCGCACCCACGAGGCCGGGACCTCCGCCGCGTACCGGGAGGCCCTCGGCTCGGGCCGCTACCGGGAGACGGTCGTGACCCGGGCGTTCTCCGGCCGCCTGGCCCGCGGCCTGCGAAACGGGTTCGTCGACCGCTACTCGAATATTGCTCCAGCGGCATATCCGGAGGTCAACCAGTTGACGAAGCCGCTGCGGGCGGCAGCGGCGGCCGCCGGGGACCCCGAGACCATCTCGCTGTGGGCAGGTCCGGCCTTCGCCGCGGCACGGGAGTGCCCCGCGGCGGACGTGGTGGCGCAGATCGTCGGCACCTGAGCGGCAGCCCGTCCTCCGGCGCCGGAGCGCCGGAGGACGGGAGCGGGCGACCGCCCGCAGTGACGCGGGGCCCGGCCGGCACCGCCCCGCGGATCCAGCTCCGGTCAGCGCACCCCGCGCATCCGGCGGCGGATCCAGGGGGAGAGCACCAGCAGGCCCGCGCCGATGACGATCGTCACCGCGCCGAGGACGCCGAAGTAGGCGGCCTCCGACTGCTCGCTGTAGTACCCGGCCAGGGACCCGGACAGGGCCGTGCCCAGGGCCACGGAGAGGTAGAACAGGGAGACCATCAGCACCGGGTAGGCCCGGGGGGCCAGCCGGGTGGACAGGGACAGACCGACCGGGGAGACCAGCAGCTCGCCGAGGGTGGCCACGAGCAGGATCAGCGCCGCCCACAGCACCGGCACGGAGGACACCCCGACCATGGGCAGGAAGATCAGGAACGCCGACCCCATCAGGACGATGCCGAGACCGAACTTGGCGGGAGTCGACGGCTGCCGCTCGCCCAGCCGCGTCCACAGCACCGCGAACACCGGGGCGAGCAGGATGATGAAGAAGGGGTTGAAGGACTGCACCCAGGAGATCGGCATGGTCCAGTCGCCCAGGGTCCGGTCCAGCCGGGTGTCGGAGTAGATGGTGATCACGGTGAACTGCTGCTGGAAGAGCGCCCAGAACGCGGCCGAGCCGATGAACATCGGGATGAACGACCGCACGCGGGAGCGCTCGTCGTCGTCGACCTTCGCGCTGGTGAGCAGGAGCACGAACAGGGCCACGGCCGCCAGCACGGTCACGACCACCACGACGTCCGCCAGGTTGGCCGCGTTGAGCACGCCCGTGAGCACCGCGGCGGCGACCACGGCGAGCGCGGCGAGCGCGACGCCGATCCACCGGCCGTACGCGCTGCGGGGCAGGGGGTTGGGCACGTGGTGGACCTCGCCGGGCAGCCGGCGCCGGCCCAGTGCGTACTGGGTGAGCCCGAACGCCATGCCGATCGCGGCGAGGCCGAAGCCGAGGTGGAAGCCCCAGGTCTGCTGGGCGAGGCCGGTCAGCAGCGGGCCGGTCAGGCCGCCGATGTTGACGCCCATGTAGAAGATCGAGAACCCGGCGTCCCGGCGCGGGTCACGGCGCTCGTAGAGGGAGCCCACGAGGTTGGTGATCGTGGCCTTGAGCCCGCCCGAGCCGACGGCGATGAGGATCAGCCCGATCGCCAGGCCGGCGACCGCGGGGAGGAGGGCCAAGGAGATGTGCCCGGCCATGATGAGCACGCCGCTGACGAACATGGTGCGCTCGGAGCCCAGCAGCCGGTCGGCCACCCACCCGCCGAGGATGGCGAACAGGTAGACGGCGCCGCCGTAGGCGCCCACGATGCCGGCGGCGGTCGACTGGTCGATGCCCAGCCCGCCCTCGGTCGTGGCGAAGTACATGTAGAGCAGGACGATGCCCTGCATGCCGTAGAAGGAGAAGCGCTCCCACAGCTCCACGCTGAACAGGTTCGCCAGCATGCGGGGCTGTCCGAAGAAGGTCTTCCCTTCGGGACGGGGCAGGTCCGCGCCCGGGACGTTGTCGGGGTTGCCGTGCGGGGCGGCGGCGCTGGTGGTGCCGTCGCCCGCCCGGGAAGTGTTGTGTTTCATGACCACCATGGTTCACCCGTCGGCCGGTCCCGCACCAATCGGCGAGCGGGACGGGCCGGCCCCGCCCTGCAACGGTTCTGTCACGGGGCGTCCCGCGGCTCCGCCCCCGGGCTGGCGTGGGGAGCGGTCGGACGAGGGGCCGGAACGAGGAGGCGGGACGTGGGGACGGAGCGCGACGAGGACACCGGACGGGGCAGGTCCGGCTGGGCCGGGCACGTGTACATCGGGCTGAGCGTGGACGGGTACATCGCCCGCCCGGACGGGGACCTGGCCTGGCTCGAGAGCCGCGGGGCCGCCGCCGCGGAGGCGGGGGCCGGGGACCTGGGCTACGAGGCGTTCCTGGCCGGGATCGACGCCGTGGTCCTCGGCCGCGTCACCTACGAGCAGGTCCTGGGCTTCGGCGACTGGCCCTACGGCGAGCGTCCCGTGGTGGTGCTGGGCTCCGGAGGCCCGGGCCCGGGAACGGCTCCTCCGGTGCAGTGGGCGCCGTCCGTGCCCCGGGCGGTCGAGCTGCTCGACGCCGTGGGTGCCCGCCACGTCTACGTGGACGGCCGCGCCACGATCCGCTCCTTCCTCGACGCCGGCCGGATCGACGATCTCGTGCTGACGCGCGTGCCGGTGCTGCTGCGGGAGGGCATCTCCCCGTTCGCCGGGGCGGGCACGGACGTCCCGCTGGAGCTGATGGACGTGCGCTCCTTCCCGGGCGGGCTGGTCCAGGAGGCCTACCGCGTGGCCGATCCGCACCGCGCAGGAGACCGCCCGCACCGGTGAGCACCGGTGCGGGCGGTCGTCAGGGGCGGGGGACCGTCCCCGGACGCCGAGGACTCAGTTGAAGTCCTTCGGGTCCGAGCCGATGCGCCCGCCGTTGTCGAGGCCGCTGATCGCCTCGACGTCCTCGGCGTCGAGCTGCACGTCGAGGGCCGCGAAGTTCTCGCGGATCCGCTCGGGGGTGACGGTCTTGGGGAAGACCACGTTCCCGATCGCCAGGTGCCAGGCGATGATGACCTGGCCGGGGGTCGCGCCGTGCTTGCGGGCGATCGAGGCGATGGCCGGGTCCTTCAGCAGGTCGCCGCCCTGGCCCAGGGGGGACCACGCCTCGGTGAGGATGCCGTGGGAGGCGTTGAAGTCCCGCAGCGCGGCCTGGTTGAAGTAGGGGTGCAGCTCCACCTGGTTGACCACCGGGACCACGCCGGTCTCGTCGATGATCTCCTGCAGCTCCTCCTGCGGGAAGTTGGAGACGCCGATCGAGCGGGCCTTGCCGCTGTCGCGGATCTCCCCGAAGGCCTTCCAGGTCTCCAGGTACTTCCCGCGCTTCGGCGTGGGCCAGTGGATGAGGTACAGGTCCACGTACTCCAGGCCGAGGCGCTCCAGGGAGGCGTCGATCGCCTCGAGGGCGGAGTCGTAGCCCTGGTCCTCGTTCCACAGCTTGGTGGTCACGAAGATCTCGTCGCGCGGGATGCCGCTGTTGGCGATGGCCCGGCCGACGCCCTCCTCGTTGCCGTAGATCATGGCGGTGTCGATGTGCCGGTACCCGGCCTGGAGGGCCTGGCCCACCACGTCCTCGGCGATGTCGGCGTCGACCTGCCAGACACCGTAGCCGAGCTGCGGGATGGTCCTGCCGTCGTGCAGGGGCAGGGTGGGGGACTGCGTCATGGACTGGGTCATGGACCGTGCCTTTCGTGGGGAACCAGCCGGTGGCTGGAAGGGGTGGGCTCCGGAACGGGGCCCCGGAGCTGGTGTCCGTCGTTCAGTCTGTGGCCGCCGGGGGCCCGTGACAAGAAGGACAGGCTGCTTTCTGCTCTCAGCTATCGGCGTCCGACGGCCGGCGCCCGGCCCCCGGTGCTCCGCCGGGGGCGCTCACCGGGACGGCGCGGGACGGTTCCCGTCGGGCCCGAGTCCGGACCGGAGTCCGGGCTGGCGTCAGGGCAGGAGGCGGGGCAGCGCCTCGGCGGAGCGGGCCCGCACGGCCCAGTCCGCGTGCGGGGTGAGGGCCGTGTCCTCGGGATTGACCTCCACGACCGGGATCCCGCGGCCGGCGGCGATGAGCGGGAGGGAGGCCGCGGGCTGCACCAGCCCCGAGGTGCCCACCACGAGCACGAGGTCGGCCTCCGCCACGGCGTCGGCGCCGCGCTCCAGGGCACCCTCGGGCAGCAGCTCCCCGAACCAGACGACGGAGGGGCGGACGGCCCCGCCGCACACCGGGCACATCGGCGGTCGCTCGCGGGTCGGCTCCTCCGGGTCCACCGGGGACAGGCCGGGGACGAGCGCCCCGGGGAAGGGCGCGCCGCAGGCCGAGCAGCGGAAGGCGAACAGGCTGCCGTGCAGATGGGCGAGGACCTCCGACCCGGCCCGCTCGTGCAGGTCGTCCACGTTCTGGGTCACCACCTGCACCCGGGCCCGCCCGGCCCACCGGGCGAGCGCCCGGTGCCCGGCGTTGGGGCGCAGCCGGCGCAGCTGCCGCGCCCGCCACAGGTACCAGGACCACACGAGCTCCGGATCGGCTTCCCAGGCCTCGGGCGTGGCCAGTTCCTCCGGGGACCACCGGGCCCACAGTCCGGTCCCGGCGTCGCGGAACGTGGGCACCCCGCTCTCCGCCGACATCCCGGCGCCGGTGAGCACGGTGACCGTGCGGGCGGACCGGGCGAGGGCGAGCAGCTCGGGATCCAGGTCGTCCATGCCGCCCACGGTATACGCGGAGGGCCGCCGGGGCCACGCTCCGCCGCGCGGCCGGGCGCGAGCCTGGGTGCGGGCCGGGAATTGCGCGGGTGCGTTGGTCGATCCACGCGCGCGCGTGGTGGAATGGAACCCATGAAGTTCAACGTCCAGCGCGTTCTCACTCCGGCCTACCTGACCTCCATCGCTCTCATCGTGATCGGAGTGCTCCTCGGCCTGGCGTGGTACCCCGTCGCGGCGTGGGTGTTCGTGCTCCTCGGTCTCGCGCTCAACGCGATGGCCGTGTCCGTCACCGAGATCCACGACGCCCCGCGCGCGGGCGGTCGGCGCCCCACCCTGCCCGCACGGGTGTCCCGCACCCGGCGCCCCGCCGACGAGCGCGGGGACGGCCCGGAGGCCGACCCGGACACCGATCCGCTCGGAGGGATCTCCGCGGAGCCGTCCCGGGAGGGGCTGCGCCGGGCGACCGTCGAGCCGGAGGCCGAGACGGCCGCGACCCCCACGGTGCCCCACACCGGTTCCCGGGCCCACGGGCCGCGGCGCTGAGCGCTGACACCCGGTCGCCCGTGCTAGATTCGGGCTGATGAGTCCAGCCGTACGGGTCCCCGCGCACCGAGGCCACGATGTGCCCTCGACCTGCGTGCTGCTCCCGGGCGGGCGGAACCTGCCCGTCGGCACCAACGGCTACACCACGTCCTGGGGCCCGTCGCTCTCCGGATACCCCTCCGAACTCTGACACCTCCTGACCGGCCCCGGCTCTCGCAGAGGGATCGGTCCGTCGGCACCCCACCGGACCCTCCTCACCACGACCGGACGGTAATTCAGGCGTGTCCCTCCTTCTCATTCTGGTTCTCACCAACCTCCTGGCCCCGCTGGCCGGACTGCTCGGCCGCCGTGCGGGCCGGGACGCGGGCTGGCCGATCGCCGCGGCCCTGCTGGCGCTCGCCGCGGGCCTCGTCTCGGCCTGGAACGGCCGCACCGACCCGGCAGGGGTGAGCGAGGCGGTCCCGTGGATGCCCACGCTCGGGATCTCCTTCCACCTCCGGCTCGACGGCCTGGGTCTGTTCTTCGGCCTGCTGGTGCTGGTCATCGGCGCGGTGGTCATCGCCTACTCCGCCCGCTACCTCGGCCGGGGCCGCCACGCGGCGTTCTACAGCCTGATGACGTTCTTCGCGGCCGCGATGCTCGGGCTCGTCCTGGCCGACGACGTGGTCCTCCTGTTCGTCATGTGGGAGTTCACCACGCTGTGCTCCTTCCTGCTCATCGCCCGCTCGGGACCGCACGCCCGGGACCCGGCCATCCGGACGTTCCTGGTCACCTTCGCCGGCGGGCTGTGCCTGCTCGCCGCGGCGGTCGCGATGTGGGTGGCGACCGGGACGACGCGCCTCAGCGAGATCCTCGTCGACGACGTGTGGTCCACGTCCCCGGGCCTCGCGGCGTTCGTGGCGGTGCTGATCGCACTGGCGGCCTTCACCAAGTCCGCGCAGTTCCCCTTCCACGCGTGGCTGCCCGATGCCATGGTCGCCATCACTCCCGTGAGCGCCTACCTGCACGCCGCCGCCATGGTGAAGGCGGGCATCTACCTGATGCTGCGCTTCTCCACCGCCCTCAGCGAGGTGCCGGTGTGGAACGTCCTGCTCGTCTCGGTGGGCCTGTTCACCGCCCTGATGGGCGCGGTGTTCGCCCTGCAGCGCCATGACCTCAAGGAGCTGCTCGCCTACTCCACGGTGAGCCAGCTGGGGTTCCTGACCGCGACCATCGGCATCGGCACCTCCTACGCCGTGGTGGGGGCCGTGGTGCACGTGGCCGCCCACGCGCTGTTCAAGTCCGCGCTGTTCATGTCCCTGGGCGTGATCGACCACCAGGCCGGCAGCCGGGACATCCGCAGGCTCTCCGGACTGGCCCGGACGATGCCCGTCACCGCCGTCGTGATGACCCTCGCCGCGGTCTCCATGGCGGGGCTCCCCCCGCTGTTCGGCTTCGTCTCCAAGGAGGCCATGTTCAAGGCCATGGCGGAGAACCCCGGGCCGCCGGCCGCCGTGTGGCTCGTGGGCGCCGTGGCGGTCCTGGCCGCGTCCTTCACCTTCGCCTACTCGGCCCGGATGGTCGTCACGATCTTCCCCGGACGCCCGGCCGAGGACCCGCCGAAGGAGGCCTCCGCCGCCTTCCTGGCCCCGGTGGCGCTGGTCTCCGTGGCCGGTCTGGCACTGGGGCTGGCCGGCGTGCTGGCGGAGCCGCTGCTCGGGGCCGCCTCCGCCGCCGTCGCCGGGCCCGACGCCGAGCCCCACCTGGGCCTGTGGCACGGCGTCGCCCCCGAGCTGTACATGTCCCTGGCGGTGTTCGCCCTCGGCGGCGCACTCGTGCTGGCGCGGAGGAGGATGGACCGGCTCCTGGACCGGGAGCTGTCGCCCGTCACCGGGGTGGGCGCGGTCGAGGCGTTCCGGAACGGCTCCGTCGCCCTGGGCGAGCGGGTCGGGGACCTCACCCGCACCGACGCCCCCTACCGGCACCTGGTCCCGCCCGTGGTCGTGCTGGTGCTGCTGACCGTCGTGGGAGTGGCCACGGTCGACGTCCCGCCGCTGCACGGCAACGTGACGGAGCCGCTGGACTGGATCCTGCTCGGCGTGGTCCTGGTGGGGGTGCTGCTGGCGCTGGGCGTGCGCAGCCGGATCGCCCTCGTGACCATCATCGGGGTGGTGGGCTTCGCCGTGGCGCTGTGGTTCTTCGAGCTCGGCGCGGCCGACGTGGCGCTGACCCAGCTGCTCGTCGAGATCCTGACCGTGGTGGTGATCGTGCTGCTGCTCAACCGCCTGCCGTCCACCTTCCACCGCACGGGCAGACGGCGGACGACCCTCGCGGCCGTCGTCGCGGTCCTCGCGGGCGCCGCCGCCTCCGTGGCCGTGTGGTCGCTCACCGGCCGCCGCGGGCTCTCCGACGCGGGGCAGTACTTCCTCACGGAGGGCGAGGCGGAGACCGGCGGCACGAACGTGGTGAACACGATCCTCGTCGACTTCCGCGCCCTGGACACCCTGGGCGAGCTCACCGTGCTGGGCGTGGCCGGCATCGCGATCGTCGTGGCCCTGGAGTCGCGGGGCCTGCTGCCCAAGCTGCACAGCCCCGTCACGGAGCCGGCGGGCTCCCCGATCAGCGACGCCGAGGACAACACCATGATCCTGCGGGTCGCGGACCGTCTGCTGGGACCGGTGATCGTCGTCCTGTCCCTCTACTTCCTGCTCCGCGGGCACACCCAGCCCGGCGGCGGGTTCATCGCCGCGCTCATCGGCGCGGCCGGCATCGCCCTCGTCTACCTCGCCGCCCAGGACGACCGCGTCAGCCGCCTCGAGCTGCCCTACCTGAAGCTCATCGGCGCGGGGGTCGTCGTCGCGGTGGGCGTGGGCCTCCTCGGCCTGGCCGAGGGCTCGTTCCTCCGCCCGCTGCACTTCTACGTGCTCGACGTCCACATCACCACGGCGCTGATCTTCGACGTCGGCGTGTACCTGGCGGTGGTCGGCGTGATCCTCGCGGCGATCAGCCGCCTGGGGGTGGAGGAGAAGGAGCCGCCGCCCCTCCGGCGGGTGGGCTCCACCGCGGTGCCGGTGCCGGGTCCCCGCCCGACCAGCACCACGGCCGAGCCGCACCACCCCAGCACGGCGCCTCTGGACCGCAGCAGGGTCCGGGTCCTCGAGCGGCAGTCCGGACGCGCGACGGAAACCGCCACAGGGACCGCCGCGGGGACGCCCTCCGGGACCTCCGCCGAGGGCACCGACCGACACCGAGGAGACGATTCCTGATGGCACTCGCACTGACGGTGGGCGTGCTCATCGGGGGCGGCGTGTTCATGATGCTGCGGCGCGGCATGGTCCGGCTGATCATCGGGTTCGCCCTGCTCAGCCACGGCGTGAACCTGCTGATCATGGCGGCCGGCGGCGTGGACCGGCGGGGCGAGCCCCTGGGGGCCTCCCCGGACCCGGCGACCACGGCGGACCCGCTGCCCCAGGCGTTCGTGCTGACGGCGATCGTCATCGCCTTCGCGATCACCATGTACATGCTCGTGCTCGCCGTGACCGGCGACGACGACGACGACACCGACCTCGAGCTCACCGGCCGGGAGATGGAGACCCCTGACCTGATGGACGACCCCGCTGACAGCACCGGGACG
This sequence comes from Kocuria oceani, assembly GCF_029524215.1. Lineage (NCBI taxonomy): Bacteria > Bacillati > Actinomycetota > Actinomycetes > Micrococcales > Micrococcaceae > Kocuria > Kocuria oceani. The sequence goes on from NZ_JARAMH010000016.1 coordinate 79,114, forward strand.
CACCGCGACGCACCCGCGGGAACGGGCCCGCTGGGCGTCCGCCGCGAGCGGGGACCGGGGCGGAGTGGTCGCGCATGACCGCGGACCTGATCCCGTTCTTCGTCATCGTCCCCCTGCTGGCCGCCGGCGTGCTGGTGCTGGCCGGGAACTCCCAGCGGATCGGCAAGGCGGGGCTGCTGGCCGTCCTGGGCGCCGACGTCGTGTGGGCGGTGTGGCTGCTGACCACCCTCCTGGACGGCGACACCGTGCTGGCCCACCGCATCGGCCTCTGGCCCACCGGCGTCGCCATCCCGTTCGCCGCCGACCTCTTCACCGCGCTGATGCTCACCGTGACCGGCTTCGTGACCCTGATCACCTGCTGGTTCGGGGTGGTCTCGGGGCAGGCGGAGAAGCGCTACTTCGGCCCGCTGGTGCTCGTGCTCACCGCAGGCTTCAACGGGGCCCTGCTCACGGCGGACCTGTTCAACCTCTTCGTGTTCATCGAGGTCATGCTCCTGCCGTCCTACGCGCTGATCATCCTCGCCCACCGCGGGCGGGGACGACTGATGCAGGTCACGTCCTCGCGGATCTACGTGAGCGTCAACCTGCTCGCCTCCACGATCTTCCTCGCCGGCGTGGGGCTGGTCTACGGCACGGCGGGCACCGTGAACGTGGGCGAGCTGGCCGGCCGGGCGGCGGAGTCCACCGCCGTGGCGGTGTCGGTCGCGGTGGTCCTCTCCGCCCTGGCGGTCAAGGCGGCCGTGGTGCCCGTGCACGGCTGGCTGGCACGCACCTACCCCTTCATGTCGCCCACCGTCACCGCGCTCTTCTCGGGGCTGCACACGAAGGTCGCGGTCTACGCGATCTACCGGATCTACGCCGTGATCTTCGACGGCATGGCGCAGTACCTGTGGATCGGGGTCGTGGTGTTCTCCGCGAGCATGGTGATCGGCGTCCTCGGCGCCGTGGGGGAGCGGGACGCGCGCGCTGTCCTCGCCCACTCCACGGTGAGCCAGATCGGCTACATCCTGCTGGGCGTCGCCCTGTTCGGAGCCGTGGGCCTCACCGCGGGCATCTTCTACCTGCTGCACCACACGGTGGTGAAGGTGTCCCTGTTCCTGTCCACCGGCGCGGTGGAGATCGCCTACGGGCGCCAACCGCTGGGCGAGGTCACGGGACTGCTCCGGCGGGAACCGCTCACCGCGGTGGTGTTCTTCGCCGCGGCCATGTCCCTGACCGGGATCCCGCCGTTCTCGGGGTTCGTGGCCAAGCTCGCGCTGATCCTGGCGGCGTTCGAGGAGCAGCAGGTCGCGGTCGCCCTCGTGGCGGTCGCGGTCAGCCTCTTCACCCTCCTGTACTCGCTCAAGATCTGGGGCCGGATGTTCCTGGGGGAGCCGGAGGACTCGTCGAGCGAGGTGGTCACCGCCGTGGGCACGAAGGAGCGCCGCATCCCGGTGGGCCTCATCGCCCCCGCTCTCGTCCTGGCGGTCGTCACCCTCGCCCTCGGGGTGGGCGGTGAGCTGCTGCTCGGCGTCTCGGCCACGGCCGCGGAGGGACTCGTGGACACCAGCGCGTTCGTGGAGGCGGTGACCTCCTCGTGAAGTGGTTGACCTGGCCGTTCCGGCTGCTCGGCTTCCTGCTCTGGTACGCGTGGGCGCTGGTCCTCTCCAATGTGGCGGTGACCCAGGACGTGTTCACGCCCGGCCACCGGTCCTCGCCCATCGTGGTGCGCTACCGCACCCGGTGCCGCAGCGAGTTCGAGACCGTCCTGCTCAGCGTGCTCATCTCGCTGACGCCGGGCACCCTGACCCTGGCCACCGTGGCCCGGTCCCGTGACGGCGCGGACGGTACGGACGGCGGGGGAGAGGGCCGCACCCAGGAGTACGACCTCTTCGTGCACGCCATGTACTCGGACGGACCGCAGGACGCACGGTCGAGCCTGCAGGAGATGGAGACGCACATGCTGAACGGCATCCGAGTGGACGGGGCGCCCCGATGATCGGCATCCTCTTCGGCGTGCTGGTGCTCGCCGGCTCCGTCCTCGTCGCCGGGGTGCGGATGTTCCGCGGCCCCAACGACGCGAACCGGGCCATCGCCGCCGACCTGCTGTTCTTCGCCGTGGTGGGGCTCATCGCGCTGTTCGGCGTCCTGGCGATGAGCCCGCCGGTCTTCGACCTGGTGCTCGTCGCCACCCTCGTGGGCTTCCTGGCGACCCTGTCGCTCGCCCGTGCGCTGACCAAGGGGAGGCGATGAGTGTGGAGTTCGACCTGATCATGCACGACACCCTGTGGATGAGCATCGTGGGGCAGGCGTTCATCGTCCTGGGCGCCCTGGTCTTCCTCACCGCCACGGTGGGCATCATCACGCTCCCCGACCTCTACACCCGGTCCTCGGCGATCGCCACCGCCGCGGGCATCGGCGTCTCGTTCGTCCTCACCGGGGCGTTCTTCTTCCTGCCCGGCGTGGAGAACGCCGTGAAGCTGCTCGCCGCGGTGGTCCTGCAGCTGCTGACGTCGGCCGTGGGCAGCATGGCGCTGGCCCGCTCCGGGTACCTCATCGGCTCCGCGGTGTACTCCCCGACCCACCACAACGAACTGGACGGGTCCGACGGGGGAGCGAGCGACCACCCGGGGAAGGACGTCCGTCGGTGACCGCCCGCGTCCGCAGCGTCAACGTCGGCCGGGCCGAGGAGAACCCCGCCCGGTCCTCCCTGCCCACGGGCATCCGCAAGCGCCCGGTGGCGGGTCCCGTGGCGATCCGCGACCCCGGACCGCGCAGGGGCGGTCTCGGCTCCGGCGTGGCCGGGGACTTCATCGGCAACAGCACCCACCACGGCGGCACGGACCAGGCGGTCTACGCGTTCGCGCGCGAGGAGCTGGACTTCTGGGCGCACGAGCTGGGCCGGGAGCTGCCCGACGGCTCCTTCGGGGAGAACCTCACGCTCGCCGGCTTCGACGTCGACGACGCCCGGCTGGGCGACGTCTGGCGGATCGGGGACGTGCTGCTGCAGGTGACCGACGCGCGCATCCCCTGCGGCACGTTCCGCGGGGTCATGGAGGTGCGCGGATGGCTGCGGAGGTTCACCGAGCGCGGCCGCTCGGGCGCCTACCTCAAGGTGCTCTCCCCGGGCGCGGTGCGGGCCGGGCAGGCGGTCGACCTGGTCCGCCGGGCCGAGCACGGGGTGGGCGTGACGGACGCCTTCCGCGCGCAGACCACCGAGCGGGACCGCCTGCCGGAGCTGCTGCGGGCGGGGGAGGACCTGTGCGAGCAGCTGCGCCGGCGGATCGAGAAGGAGCGCCGCGCGGAGGCCCGCCGGGCGCAGCGGCGGGGCGTCAGTTGAGGGCGGCGCCCCGGTAGACCTGCTCGACCTGCGCCTCGGAGAGCCGGGTGTCGATCACCGCGGTGCCCTCGGGGTCGTCGCGCAGGAAGCGCACCGGCCCGTGCGAGCCGACCTCCAGGAGCAGGGCCGCGTCGGCGTCGTAGACCGCCTCCACCACCGTGTGGAACCGGGAGCCGCGGACCGGGTTGACGGACAGCTCGAGGCGGGCGCGCACCCGCCCACCGTCCTCGGGCGCCTCCGCCGGGGTGCCGTCCTGCGCCGTGAGGGGCTCCAGGGTCAGCTCCCGGACCACGCCCACCCCGTGGTCGACCACGTGGGCCAGGCGGGTGCCGAGCCGGCCCTGGGCCGCGGTGAAGGCCCGGCGGAGCCGGGCCGTCCACCACAGTGCGGTGGCCACGAGGATCACGGCGATCAGCGCGAGCGGCCACGCGGCCCCGGAGCGGGACCACTGCTGCCACAGCAGGACCACGGCCAGTGCCGTGAGCAGCGGGACCACGAGCAGCATCGAGGTGCCCAGCCGCTCGCCCCACGACGGGCGGTCGGGGGCGCCGTCCGCGCCGTGCACGGTGCGCAGGCGCTTCATCACCTGGACGTCGAAGTCGCGATCGTCCGCGGGAACGGGCCGGGGCCAGGTGCCGAGGGAGTCCATGGCTTCCATTATGGGGCGCGGGCGGTGCGGGACCGGCGGCAGGGTGCCGGCTCGTAGAATCGTGCCCATGACCGAGACCCGATGGCTGTCCCCCGAGGAGCGCGAGGCCTGGTTGGCGCTCGTGTCCATCATGTTCACCCTGCCCGGCAGCATCGAGTCCCAGCTGCAGGCCGAGGCCGACCTCAGCCTCGCCGAGTACCTCGTCCTGGCGATGCTCTCCGAGGCCCCGGACCGGCGGCGGCGGATGTCGGACCTGGCCACGGCCACCAACACCTCGCAGTCCCGGCTGTCGCGGATCGTGGCGCGGCTCGAGCGCGACGACCTCGTGGTGCGCACGGGCGACGAGAAGGACAAGCGCGTGGTGCTCGCGGAGATCACCGACCGCGGCATGGAGAAGGTCGAGCAGGTGGCGCCGGGCCACGTCGCCCACGTCCGCCGCACGGTGATCGACCGGCTCACCCCCGTCCAGGTCCAGCAGCTCGCCCTGATCGGGCGCCTGGTCGAGGACGACGCCCAGGGCCCCACCGCCCGCGGGATGGCCGCCGACCAGCTGTGACCCCGTAAGCATGCGTCAGCAAATGTTGTAAGGGAAAGTATATAGGGCTAGGGTCGTGCCATGTCCACGACGCCCGCGCCCGAGCGCGCCACCGCCTCCCGTCCCTCCGTTCCCGCCACGGCCGCCGCGAGCGCCGGCCCCACTCTCGGCCTGACCGTGCTGCGGGCCGTCCTCGGCCTCACGTTCCTGCTCCACGGCTGGCAGAAGGTCGGCGAGTGGACCCTCGCCGGCACCCAGGCCTCGTTCGCGCAGATGGGCGTGCCGCTGGCCGAGGTCGCCGCGCCGGCCGTCGCCGTGCTCGAGCTCGTCGGCGGCGCGCTGCTGGTCGTCGGTCTGGGCACCCGCGTGGTCGCCGCGCTCCTGGCCCTCACCATGCTCGGAGCCCTCGTCCTGGTGCACCTGCCCGCCGGGTTCTTCGCGGCCGACGGCGGGTTCGAGCTCGTCCTGCTGCTCGCCGCGGGCACGCTGTTCCTCGCTCTGGCCGGTGCCGGCCGCTGGTCCGTGGACCACGTGCTCGCCGGCAGGCGCCGGGCCGCCGCCCGCGCCTGATCCCACGGCGCCCGCCCCGCTCCTCGTCCGGACGGATCCACGGCCCCCGTGCTGCTGCGTGCCGCGGCACGGGGCCGTCCTCGGCCGTCCGCCGCGCCCCCGGCCCCCCACCACCGGCGTCGGCACGGGGGCGTAAAATCGGTCCGGCGCGGCGCGCACCACCACGGCGCCGGGCCGGTTCCAGCGCGGGCGACCCCCGCAGATCGGGGGCTCACCCATGAGCATGCAGAACTCGCCGTACATGGTCCTGTGGCGGACCGTCCAGGGCCAGGAGGTCAAGAACCGCCGCATCGACCGGGCGACCCTGCGGCGGATCGTGGTCTTCGCCCGGCCGCACCGCAAGCAGCTCACCGTGTTCCTGGTGATCTCGGTGCTCACGGCCCTGCTGGGCGTGGTCACGCCCGTCCTGGCCGGTGACGTGGTCAACGCCATCACCGGGGGAGACGACGTCTCCGTGGTGGTCTGGCTGGCCGTGGCCATCGCCGTCGTCGCGGTGCTCGACGCCGCGCTGGGCATCGTCAACCGGTGGCTGTCCTCCCAGATCGGGGAGGGGCTGATCGTGGACCTGCGCACGGCCGTCTACGAGCACGTGCAGCGGATGCCGATCGCCTTCTTCACCCGCACCCGCACCGGGGCCCTCGTCTCCCGGCTCAACAACGACGTGATCGGCGCGCAGCGGGCGTTCTCCAACACCCTCTCGGGCGTGGTCAGCAACATCGTCTCGCTGCTGCTCACCGTCGTCGTCATGGTCACGATCTCGTGGCAGGTCACGGCCCTGTCCATGCTGCTGCTGCCGATCTTCCTGGTCCCGGCCCGCGCCATGGGCGGGCGCCTGGCCCGGCTCCAGCGGGAGGCGGCCCAGCACAACGCGTCCATGTCCACGCAGATGACCGAGCGGTTCTCCGCCGGCGGCGCCACCCTCGTCAAGCTCTTCGGCCGGCCCGAGACCGAGTCGGCCGAGTTCGCCCGCCGGGCCGGCCGCGTGCGGGACATCGGCGTGCGGGTGGCGATGCTGCAGACCGTCTTCGTCACCGCGCTCACCCTGGTCTCCGCGCTGGCCCTCGCGCTGGTCTACGGGCTGGGCGGCGCGCAGGCGATCCTCGGGAACCTGGACGCCGGCGACGTCGTGACCCTCGCCCTGCTCCTCACCCGGCTCTACACCCCGCTGACCATGCTCGCCAACGCCCGGATGGACATCATGAGCGCCGTGGTCAGCTTCGAGCGCGTCTTCGAGATCCTGGACCTCGTGCCCCTGATCCAGGAGCGGCCCGGAGCCCGGGCCCTGCCCCCCGGCCCGGCGTCGGTGGAGTTCGACGACGTCCGCTTCGCCTACCCCTCCGCCGAGGAGGTCTCCCTGGCCTCGCTCGAGGACGTCGCGGTGCTCGACACCCGGGGCGGCGAGGAGGTGCTGCACGGGGTGAGCTTCACGGTGCTGCCCGGGCAGACCGTCGCCCTCGTGGGCTCCTCCGGCGCGGGCAAGTCCACCATCGCCCAGCTCGTGGCCCGGCTCTACGACGTCACCTCCGGGGCCGTGCGGATCGGCGGCACGGACGTGCGGGAGGCGACCTTCGCCTCGCTGCGGGAGACCATCGGGATGGTCACCCAGGACGGGCACCTGTTCCACGAGTCGATCCGGGAGAACCTCGCCCTCGTGCGCCCCGAGGCCACGGACGAGCAGCTGTGGGACGCCCTGGCCCGGGCCCGGATGGAGCACGTGATCCGGGCCCTGCCGGACGGGCTGGACACCGTGGTCGGCGAGCGCGGCTACCGGCTCTCCGGCGGTGAGCGCCAGCGGCTGACGATCGCCCGCCTGCTGCTGGCCGCCCCGCGCGTGGTCATCCTCGACGAGGCGACCTCCGCGCTGGACTCCACCAACGAGGCCTACGTCCAGGCCGCGCTGGGCGAGGCGATGGAGGGGCGCACCGCCCTGGTGATCGCCCACCGGCTCTCGACCATCCGCTCCGCCGACCAGATCCTGGTGGTGGAGGGCGGCCGGATCGTGGAGCGCGGCCGGCACGCGGAGCTGCTGGCCTCCGGCGGGCGCTACGCCGAGCTGTACGAGACCCAGTTCGCCGACCAGGAGGTCTGACCCGTGCTCGACGACGTCCTGGCGCGCCTCGGAGTGGATGCCGCGGGCGCGCTCGCGGTGGTGCTCTCGGCGGTGGGCATCTATCTGGCGTTCCTGCTCATGGTGCGCCTGCTCGGGCAGCGCGTGCTCTCCCGGCTGTCCACCTTCGACGCGGTCGTGGCGGTGATGCTCGGGGCCGTGGCCGGGCGCGCGGTGCTCGGGGACACGCCCACCCTCGCCGCCGGTGTGCTCGGGCTCGGCACGCTCTTCGCCCTGGAGGCCGCGTTCGGCCGGCTCCGCTCCGGGATCCGGGTGTCCGCGCTGATGAACAACCGGGCCGTGCTGCTGATGGCCGGCGACCGGGTGCTGGAGGCCAACCTGCGCCGGGTGCACGTGGTGGAGGCCGAGCTCCACGGAGCCCTGCGGAAGGCGGGGGTGCGCAACCTCGGGGAGATCGCCTGCGTGGTCTTCGAGGCCTCGGGCACGATCAGCGTGCTCCGGCGCGGCACGCCGGTGGACCCGCGGCTGCTGGCGGGCGTGCGGGACGGGGACCTGGTGCCGCGGGAGCTGCTGACGGTCACTCCTCCGGACTCCACTCCTCCCCGTCCGCCAGGGCGTTGAGCTCGTAGGCGGTCCTGCCGTCGATGCTCTCGCGCAGGATGTCCGCGTGCCCGGCGTGCCGGGCGTTCTCCTCGACCATGTGCAGCGCCACCCACCGGGCGGGCCAGGTCTCCAGGTCGGGCGGGAACCAGGGCGCCTCCGGGACGGGGATCCGCATCTCGGGATCCGCGGTGCGCAGAGCGGCCTCGACCCGGTCGGCCAGCGCGAGCAGGGCCGCGCGCAGGGACTCTGCGGTGTCCGCCGGGCGCACGGCCTCGGGCAGGACCGCGCCGGCCGCCCAGTCCGTGCCGTCCTGCGGCTGCTCCGGCGTCCGGCCGGGATCCAGCAGCTCGGCGAACGCGCCGTGCTCGCCGATGAACAGGACGTGGCGGGCCAGCGCGCCCAGGCTCATGGCGCTGGCAGAGGGCGTCGCGCGCAGCTGCTGGGCGTCGAGCCCCTGGAGCGTGGCTGCGATCTGCCGGATCTGCTGGGCGGCGAAGGCCGCGAGGGCGTCGCGCTCGTCGGTGACGGTGCGGGTGAGGAACGGCATGGTCGTCTCCTGGTGTCCGGGGAGGTGGGTCAGCGGGTGTGGGCGTACAGGTCGCGCAGCAGGGCGAGCTCCGCGCCGTGGTGGATCAGCTCGCGGTTGATGTGCAGCACCAACGCGAGCATCGGCAGCTCCGCGTAGGGGCCCTCCACCGGTCCGCACGGGCGCGCCAGGTCCGATTCCGACAGGGAGCGCACCCCGGCCGTCCAGCGTGCGTACTCGCGGTCCAGCTGGTCCAGGGCCTCGTCGGCGGTGCCGGCGTAGGCCCAGTCCTGGTAGGAGGCCTCCGGGCCGCCGAAGTGCCCGTGGCTGCGCACCGCGAGGATCCCGACGACGACGTGGGCCATCCGCCAGGCGATGGTCGTGAACGGCGCGGGCACCGGCTCGGGGAAGGCGAAGTCCACCACGAACTCCCCGCCGCCCGCCTGCATCGGCGTGCGCTGCTCGCCCCGGGGATGGACCGTCCACGCGGACCCGCCCGTGGGGTCGAAGTGGTACTCCTCATCGGTCAGGCCCGCGAGGCGGGGCCGCAGCTGATGGGTCCAGTGCCACTCGATCTGGTCGGTGGCGCAGGCGGCGACGTCGAGGTCGGGCATGGCGGTTCCCTCCTGTTCGGGGCCCTGGGCGGGTGCGGGGCCGTGCAGCCAGTGTCCGCGCAGGAGCGGACAGATCCTGTCCGCTGGTGCGAGGACACTGGTGCCATGACCGATCCGACCCGTCGCGTCCTGCGCCTGCTCTCCCTGCTGCAGTCCCGCCCGGTGTGGACCGGGCCCGAGCTGGCCGCGGAGCTGGGCGTCACGGTCCGCTCCGTGCGCCGGGACGTCGACCGGCTGCGGGAGCTGGGCTATCCCGTGCCGGCGGACCGGGGGCACGGCGGCGGCTACCGCCTGGGGCGGGGCCGCCGGCTGCCGCCCCTGCTGCTCCAGCCGGAGGAGGCGGTGGCCGCGGCCGTGGGACTGCGGCTGGCGGCGGCCTCCGGGATCGACGGGCTGGGCGAGGCCGCGCTGCGGACGCTGACGACCCTGGACCAGCTGATGCCGCCGGGTCTGCGCGAGGAGGTCTCGGCCGTGGCCGGAGCGGTCGACGCCGTCGTCCCGCCCGGGCCGAGCGTGGACGCGGACGTCCTGGTCCTGCTGGCCCGGGCCGTGCGGACCCGGGTGCTGGTGCGGCTGGACTACGAGACCCGGGACGGCCGGCGCGCCGAGCGGCGGATCGAGCCGTACCGGGTGCTGTCCCTGGGCCGGCGCTGGTACCTGTTCGCCTGGGACGCGGACCGGGACGACTGGCGCACGTTCCGGCTGGACCGGATCCACGGCGCGCGCACCACCACGTTCCGGTTCGTCCCGCGCCCGGTGCCAGACGTGGAGGAGCACGTGCGCCGGTCGGTCACCACCTGGGCCTACGCGCACACCGTGCGGGTGCGCCTGCTCGTGCCGCTGGAGCGCGCCGGGGAGGTCGTCCCGCCGCAGGCGGGACGGCTCACGGCCGACGGCCCGGGCGCGTGCGTGCTCGAGGCGGGCGGGGACGACCTGGCCGGGATCGCCCTCCACCTGGTGCGGACCGGCTTCGAGCTGGAGGTCCTGGACCCTCCGGAGCTCACCGCGGTCCTGCAGGAGATGGGGCGGCGGATGCTGCGGGCGGTCCCGGGACCCGGGTGAGGGCCCCGGGGGTCAGCCCTTGACGGACCAGAAGCGGCGGTCCCGGTCCCACTGCACCGTGCCGCCGTGGGCCTTGCGGAACTCCGCGAGGACCTCCTTGCTGATCGCGGTGTGCCCGTTCTCCAGGGTGCGGACCCACTCGGGCCCGAAGGTCTCCGGGATCTCCTGCACGGCCTGCTCCTGGGACAGCCGTCCCTCGGTGCGGATCCGGTCGACCATCCAGCCGGCGATGTCCTGTGCGCTCGTCATGCCTCGAGCCTACGCGGCTCCGGCGCCCCAGCCGCACCGGGGCTGCAGCGGATCCGGGGCCGCAGCAGCTCCGGGCCGCAGGACCCGGCCAGGGCCGGTCAGGCCAGCCGGACCACCGTGCGGGCGTCCGAGTCCCAGCGGCGCAGGGAGACCGCCCGCAGCGGCGCGGGGTGCGGCTCGAGGACGCCGAGGGCCACGGCCACCTGGTCCGGGCGCATCCGGCGGGCCAGGGTGATGTGCGGGGTCCAGGCCCCGGGGAAGGAGGTGCGGGCCTGCCCGGGCACGGTGCCGACGGCGTCGCAGACCCGCCGGTGGAGCTCGAGCAGCTCCGGGGTGGTCACCACCTGGCGGACCACCACGTAGCCGCCCCGCCCGGGACCGAACAGCAGCACCCCGGCGCTGGCCAGCGGCAGGTCGACGAACCCGGCGGCGGCGGCGACCCGCTCGTCGATCCCCGGGACCGTCTCCGGGGCCAGCGAGGGCGCGGCCACCACGGTGATGTGCGGGCGGTTGGACGGGGAGCGGTGCCGGCCGGAGCTGGGCAGGCCCGCCTCGATCAACCGGTCCCAGTCGGCGCGCACGGACGCCTCGGCGTCCTCGCCGAGCAGCAGTTCCAGGCTGTGCACCGCCCACCTCCTCCGGGCGCGGACGGCCCGCTCCGGTGGACGCGAGTCTAGTCCGGTGCCGCAGCTCCCTGCCTATACTGGCGGCACGGCAACGGGAGGATCTCCATGACCGACATCGCCATCCGTTTCGAGGGTGCCGGCAAGACCTACCCGGACGGGACGACCGCCGTCGAGGCCCTCGACCTCGAGATCCCGCGGGGGTCGCTGACCGTCTTCGTGGGGCCGTCCGGCTGCGGGAAGACCACGTCCCTGCGGATGATCAACCGCATGGTGGAGCCCACTTCCGGCACCGTCACCGTGGAGGGCCGCGACATCACCTCCGTGCCGGCCCACGAGCTGCGCCGCTCCATGGGCTACGTCATGCAGCAGTCGGGCCTGATGCCGCACCGCACCGTGGTCGACAACATCGCGACCGTCCCCCGGCTCAACGGTGTGCCGAGGAAGCAGGCGCGCGAGCGGGCCCGGGAGCTGCTGACCACGGTCGGCCTCGACGCGGGGCTGGGCTCCCGCTATCCGTCCCAGCTCTCCGGCGGGCAGCAGCAGCGGGTGGGCGTCGCCCGGGCGCTCGCCGCCGATCCGCCGATCCTGCTCATGGACGAGCCGTTCTCCGCCGTGGACCCCGTGGTGCGCCAGGACCTGCAGCGGGAGCTGCTCGACCTCCAGCGCCGGCTGCACCGCACGGTCGTGTTCGTCACCCACGACATCGACGAGGCGGTCCTGCTCGGCAACAAGGTGGCCGTCTTCGCCACGGGCGGGCGCCTGGCCCAGTACGCCACCCCGGAGGAGCTGCTGCGGGCGCCGGCCGACGACTTCGTGGCCGACTTCGTGGGCCGCGACCGCGGCTTCCGCTCCCTCACCTTCGACTCGGCCCACGACATCCCGGTCCGCTCCGTGGCGGTCCTCCGCCCGGACGGCACCCCGGGCGTCGTCGGACCCGGCGACGGTCCTTTCCCCGGGGGGTGGACCCTGCGGGTCGACGACCACGGCGCCCCGCGCGGCTGGGTGCGCACCGGGGCCGAGGCCGACCCCGTGGTCGGGGGCACCCTGCACCGGCCCGGCGGCTCCCTGCGCAGCGCCCTGGACGCCGCCCTGTCCTCGCCCTCGGGGCTGGCCGTGGTGGTCGACGACGACGGGCGGGCGATCGGGGTCATGGAGCCCGGCGAGATCGTCGCCGCCGTCCAGGACGCCCGGCTCGGCGGGAGGACCCCGCGGTGAACTGGACGGCCCGGAACTGGCCCTACGTCCTGGAGCTCACGGGCGCGCACCTCGTCCAGTCGGTGCTCCCGCTGCTCCTCGGCGCCCTGATCGCGATCCCGGTGGCCCGGCTGGCCGCCCGCAACCGCACGCTGCGCCCGGTCTTCGTCACGGGCTCGTCCTTGCTCTACACGATCCCGTCCCTGACCCTGTTCGTGGTCCTGCCCCTGCTGCTGGGCACGCAGATCACCTCGGTGACGAACGTGATCGTGGCCCTGACGGTCTACGTGGTGGCCATCCTCGTCCGCTCCTCCGTGGACGCCTTCGAGTCCGTGGACCGGGACGTCCTGCAGGCCTCCACCGCCATGGGCTACCGCCCGCTGCGCCGGTTCTTCGCGGTGGAGCTGCCGCTCGCGGTGCCCGTCCTGATCGCCGGGCTGCGGGTCGCCTCCGTCAGCAACATCTCCATGGTCAGCGTGGGCGCGGTGATCGGCGTGCAGTCCCTCGGCACCCTGTTCACCGACGGGCTGCGCCGCTCCATCCTCGAGGAGATCGTGGTCGGCATCGCCCTCACCGTGCTCCTGGCCGTGCTCCTCGACCTGGTGCTGCGCGGGACCGGGCACGCCCTGACCCGGTGGCAGCGGGCGGGCCGGGCCCGCACGCGCGTGCCGCGCGTGCGGAGAGGAGCCGTCGCATGAGCCTCTTCGGCACCGCCCTGTCCTGGCTGACGGACCCCGAGAACTGGTCCGGGGCCGCCGGCATCCCGGCCCGGCTGCTCGAGCACCTCGCCTACAGCGGCATCACCCTGGCCGTGGCCCTGGCCGTGGCGGTGCCGCTCGGTCTGTGGGTGGGCCACACCGGACGCGGCTCGGGCCTGGTCGTGGGTCTGACCGGTGCCCTGCGCGCCCTGCCCACCCTCGGACTGCTGACCCTGTTCACCCTGCTGCTGGGCCTCGGGCTCGTGCCGCCGATCATCGCGCTGGTGCTGCTGGCGATCCCCCCGATCCTGTCGGGCACCTACGCCGGCATCGCGAACGTCTCCCCGGCCCTCAAGGACGCCGGGACGGCCATGGGCATGACCGGGGGGCAGGTGCTGACCCGCGTGGAGCTGCCCAACGCGCTGCCGGTGATCCTGGGCGGGATCCGCAACGCCGCCCTGCAGGTCGTGGCGACGGTGACCGTGGTCGCCTACATCAACCTCGGCGGGCTCGGCCGCTACCTCATCGACGGGCTCGCGGTGCGCGACTACTCGCGGATGCTGGGGTCCGTGGTGCTCGTGGCGGTCCTCGCGCTCGCCGTGGACGCCGCGCTCGCCGCGGCCCAGCGGCTGTCCACCTCACCGGGCCTTCGCCTGGCCTCTCCCTGACCGCCCGCCGTCCTCCGCCCGCACCGCCTGCACCGACCGTCCGACGACCGGCGGCATCCACCGCCTGCACCGACCACCTGCACCGACCGACAGGAGAACCACCATGACCACTGCTCCCGCTTCCCTCCGCCGCGCCGCCGGGCCGGCCCTGGGCGCCGCCCTGCTGCTGGGTCTGACGGCCTGCGGCTCCGGCGGCGATCCGCTCGCCGGGGGCGAGGAGACCTCCGCGGGGTCCTCGGAGACCGTAACCGTGGGCTCCGCCGACTTCCCGGAGAGCGAGATCGTGGCCGAGCTCTACGCCGGCGCCCTCGAGTCCGCCGGGGTCCAGACGGAGACGTCCCTGGGGATCGGGGCCCGCGAGGCGTACGTCGGGGCCGTCCAGGACGGGTCCGTGGACGTCGTCCCGGACTACTCGGGCAACCTCCTGCTCTTCGCCGACCCCGAGGCCACCGCGAGCTCCGCCGAGGAGATCATGGAGGCCCTGCCGGGCGCCCTCCCCGAGGGGCTCACCGTGCTGGAGCCCTCCGAGGCGCAGAACAAGGACGCGATGGTCGTCACGCCCGAGACCGCGGAGCAGTACGGCCTCACGAGCATCGCCGACATGGCGCAGGTGTGCGGCCAGCTGGTGATCGCCGGTCCGCCCGAGTTCGCCGAGCGCGCCTACGGCCTGGACGGCCTCGAGGAGAAGTACGGCTGCGTGCCCCAGTCGTTCGAGCCGATCAACGACGGCGGAGGGCCCCTCACCGTCGAGGCCCTGCTCAACGGTGACGTGGACGTCGCCGACATCTTCACGACCACACCGGCGATCGCCGACAACGACCTCGTGGTGCTGGAGGACCCGGAGAACAACTTCATCGCCCAGCAGGTCCTTCCGCTGGCTGCGGCCGACCGGCTGCCCCAGGAGGCCGTGGACGCCCTGAACGAGCTCTCCGGCAAGCTCACCACGGAGGACCTCATCGACCTGAACCGCAAGGTCAGCGGCGACCAGCCGATCAGCCCGGCGGACGCGGCCCAGGAGTGGCTCTCCGCCAACGGCTACTGAGCCCGGCCGCGGCGGAACCACGTCTCCGCACAGCGGTGCGGGTGCCCGGTGGACACGCCGGTGCCCCGGGGGCGGGAACGCCCCCGGGGCACCGGCGTGTCCACCGCCGTGGTCCCGGTGCCGGCGAGGGCGGGTGCCGCCGCACCGCCACCCGCCCTGCACAGGGTTCTCCACATGCGCGTCCCCCGGCCCGGCACCGCCGGATCCGCCGTCCGCCAGGGCGGACACGGCGGCAGCGGCCGGTTTTCCCCGCTGTCCCCAGAGTCCGTCCACACCTGTGGACAACTCTGTGCACAGGGATGTGGAGGGGTGTGCCGGTCATCCGCTGAAAACCCGGGAGCGCATCAGTATGCTGAGGTGCGGGCCGCCCCCTGCCGACGCGCGCGGGATGTGCCCGTGACCATCCGAGGGCTCGTCGTCAAGGAGGATCTCGAGTTCGGAGACCGCCCCGCCCAGGAGTGGACGACCGAAGGAGCAGTGTGCCGAACACCAGTCCGCCCGGGATCCCGGGTCTCTCGCACGAGAACCAGGCCCGTGTGATCACCGAGTGCGTGCGCCAGCAGGTGCGCGAACGCCGTCCGGCCGACCTGCCGGAGACCGGCTGGAAGGACTTCGACCGACGGTTCGACGAGCACTTCCCCCGGCTGACGCTGCTCTTCGCCGAGGTCTACGGCCACCGCGAGGACTTCCTGGAGCAGCTCACCGAGCTCGGCCTGCAGCTGGCGTGCTCCTGGGCCGAGCGCCCCGACGACCTCAAGGCCCTGGACGCACGCCGGGAGCAGGACCCGGCGTGGTTCGGCTCGCGGCAGATGCTCGGCGGCGTCTGCTACGTCGACCGGTACGCCGGGAACCTGCGGGGGATCCGCGAGCAGATCCCGTACTTCCAGGAACTGGGCCTGACCTACCTCCACCTGATGCCCCTGTTCGAGGCCCCGGAGGGCAACTCGGACGGCGGCTACGCGGTGTCGTCCTACCGCCGTGTGGACCCCCGCCTGGGGACCATGGAGGAGCTCGCCGAGCTGAGCCGGGAACTGCGCCGCCACGGCATCAGCCTGGTCCTCGACTTCGTCTTCAACCACACCTCCGACGAGCACGAGTGGGCCCGCCGGGCCGCGGCGGGGGAGACGGAGTACGAGGACTACTACTGGATCTTCCCGGACCGCACCGTCCCGGAGCAGTTCGAGCGCACCACCCGTGAGATCTTCCCGGACGACCATCCCGGCTCCTTCACCCGGGTCCGCGCCACCGAGGAGGACCCCCGGTGGGTGTGGAGCACGTTCTACTCCTTCCAGTGGGACCTCAACTACACCAACCCCGCGGTGTTCCGCGCCATGGCCGCGGAGATGCTCTTCCTCGCCGCCCAGGGCGTGGAGGTGCTGCGGATGGACGCGGTGGCGTTCATCTGGAAGCAGCTGGGCACCGCGTGCGAGTCCCTGCCGCAGGCCCACGTGCTGCTGCGCGCCTACAACGCGCTGTGCCGCATCGCCGCGCCGTCGGTGCTGTTCAAGTCCGAGGCGATCGTCCACCCGGACGAGGTGATCCGGTACGTCGAGCCCGGCCAGTGCCAGCTCTCCTACAACCCCCTGCAGATGGCCCTGACCTGGGAGGCGATGGCCACCCGCGAGCCCAAGCTGCTGGCCCAGGCCCTCGAGGAGCGCCACGCCCTGCCGCCGGGCACCGCGTGGGTGGACTACGTGCGGGGCCACGACGACATCGGGTGGACGTTCTCCGACGAGGACGCGGCCCGGCTCGGTGTCGACGGCCACGACCACCGCCGGTTCCTCAACGCCTTCTACACCGGCCGGCACCCCGGCAGCTTCGCCGACGGGGTGCCGTTCCAGGAGAATCCGCGCACCGGCGACTGCCGCGTGTGCGGGACCACCGCGTCCCTGCTCGGTCTCGCGGAGGACCCCGGTGCCGCGGTGGACCGGATCCTGCTCGCGCACTCCGTCGCGATGAGCACCGGCGGCGTCCCGCTGCTGTACCTGGGCGACGAGGTCGGCCAGCTCAACGACCCCGCGTGGGCCGAGGACCCGGCCCACGCGGGTGACGCCCGATGGGTGCACCGGCCGCCGCGGCCCGTCCGGGACTACGAGCGGCGCCACGAGCTCTTCTCCGTGCAGGGCCGGATCTTCGGCGGCATCCGCCGGATGGTCGAGCTGCGCCGCGGCGCCCCGGAGTTCGACGGCAACGCCCTCATCCCCTTCGACACGCGCAACCCGCACGTGCTGGGCTACCAGCGCCCGGGCGGCAACACGATGATCCTGTGCCTGGCCAACTTCTCCGACTGGTCCCAGTTCGTCACGGGCGAGACCCTCTCCGGGTTCCTGCACCAGGCCGTGGAGCTGCACGGCAACACCGAGCTCGACCTGCGCCACGGCCTCCTGATCGACGCTCACGGGTTCCTCTGGATCCGTGTGGTCCCGAAGCGCTGACCCGTGGGGGCCTGGGTCGTGCTCGTCCTCTCGGGGGTCCTGGAGGCGGTGTGGGCCTCCGCGCTCGCCGCCTCGGACGGCTTCCGCCGCCCGGTCCCGGTCGCGGTGTTCGTGGTGACGGCGGCCCTGAGCCTGTTCGGTCTCGCCCACGCCATGACGAGTCTGCCCACGGGCACGGCCTACGCGGTGTGGGTGGGCATCGGCGGAGCCCTCACCGTGGCCTGGTCCATGCTCACCGGCCGGAAGGCCGCCACCGCCTTCAAGGTCCTGCTCGTGCTCGGGATCATCGGCTGCGTGATCGGACTGCGGCTTGTCGCCTGAACCTCCGCTGACCGGCCGCACGTCGTCGCCCGCCCCGTCCCCGCGCTCTCCCGCGGCGTCGCCGGACGCGGCGGCGCGGCGGTCCCGGGCGTGGGCGCTGCTGCTCCTGAGCGGGGTCCTGGAGGCCGTCTGGGCCACGGCCCTGGGCGCCGCGGAGGGTCTCACCCGCCTCGGCCCCACCGTGCTCTTCGCGGTGGCGCTGGTGCTGAGCATGATCACCCTGGCCCGCGCCGCCCGGGTCGTGCCGATGGGCACCGCCTACGCGGTGTGGACCGGGATCGGCGCCGTGCTCACGGTCGCGTGGGCGGCCGGCACCGGGCAGGAGCAGATGTCCTGGCTCAAGGCCCTCTTCCTGGCCGGCATCGTCGCGTGCGTGGCCGGGCTGCACGCCGCCGACCGGCCGCGCAGGGGGCGCGCCCGGTGACCCCGCCGGGGGAGCGGGCCCCGGGGCCGAACCTCATGCTCGTGCTCACGGCCACGATGGCGGTGGGCCCGCTGCTGACGCACAGCCTCTCCGCGATGAGCCCCCTGGTGATCCAGGACCTCCGGCTCACGGAGGCGCAGTTCGGGCTGCTCGCCACCGTGACCTTCTTCGTCGCTGCCGTCACCGCCGTGCGGACCGGCCGATGGGCGGACCGGCTGGGCGCGCGCACCCTGCTGGCCGTGATGTTCGGCGGGGCCGTCCTGGCCATGCTCCTCGCCGCCGTCGCACCGGACTACACCGTGCTGCTGCTGGCCATGGTGCTCTCCGGCCTCGGCCAGGTCATGGCCAATCCGGCCACCAACCGGCTCATCCGCCTGCACGTGCCCGCCCACCGGCGTGCGAGCTGGCTCGGGGTCAAGCAGGCCGGGGTGCAGGCCGCCCAGCTGGTGGCCGGGCTGACCTTTCCCGCGCTCGGACTGCTCCTGGGCTGGCGCACCGCCGTGGCCGTGGCCGCCGGAGCCGTCCTGCTCCTGCTCGTGCACGGGTGGTGCACCGTCCCGGAGAACCACGCCGGTGACAGACCGGCCCCGGTGTCCCGGCCAGGGCTGTCGTCCCCCCACCCGCCGGGACGGACCGGGGGCCGCCCGCCGATGCCCGGCGTCGTGCGCGCGTACGCGGCCGCGGCGGCGCTGACCGGCCTGGGGGCGCAGGCGGCCAACGTCTACCTTCCGCTCTACGCCCACCGGGAACTGGGCCTCGACGTCGTCGCGGCCGGGGCCACGGTCTCGGTCGCCGCGCTGGTGGGCATCGCCTCGCGCGTGCTGTGGGCGCGGGTGATGGACCGGCCGGGCGCCGACGGATTCGTCCTGCTCGCCGGCATGGCCCTGGGGGCGGCCGTGAGCGCGGGCCTGCTGGTGCTGGCTCCCCTGCATCCGGCACTGGCGTGGGCGGTGTGGCCGGCCGCGGTGCTGCACGGCGGGGCGGCACTCGCGGTCAGCGTGATCGTCATGTCCGGGGCGATGCGAGCCGTGCCGGCGGAACGGGTGGGTGCCTCCACCGGTGTGGTCACCATGGGTCTCTACGCCGGGTTCTGCTCCGGACCGCTGGTCATGGGCGTGCTGCTGCAGTTCACCGGCTCCTTCGCCGTGGGCTGGGCGCTGGTGCTCGTCTGCTACCTCGCCTGTGGACTGCTCTCCGTGCTCGTCCGCCGACGCTCCCGGTCGCGGGCCGGGTCGGCCGCCGGGACCCCGCGCCTGGGTCCCCGCCGCTGACCGCGGCTGCTCCCGCCGCTCCGCCCCGACGCCGGGACACCGGGACGCCGGGACGCCCGGATCCGGGAAGGAGGCCGGCGTCCCGGTCCGGGCGGACCGAAAAGACGCTGTACGACCCTCCATGACCTCCGGAGTCCGGGGTTCTCAACATCTTCTCCACAGGCGTTGTCCACAGCGTGGATAACTTCCACCGGTGGAATTACGCGTGGGGAGCGTCCAAGGGCCCTGCTCCGACGTGCATTTCCACTCCCGGACGAGGAGCAGGCGTACGCGTGTTCGAATTTTGCACACGCTCGTCCACACCTGTGGACAAGTTTCTCCACCGGGTGTGCACGCAGAACTGGCCCCACCGTCCGACCCATCGCTAAAGTAAATGTCTGTGCATGGATGGAGGCTCCCGCCCATGCCTCCGGGCCCGCACGGCGGCGTTCCGGGCCCTGGGACCGGCATGGAGGTTGGAATGGCACTCGGCCCGGCATCGTTCCGCGTGGACGCCCAGGCGGTGATCGGCGTCGACCCCTGTGTGGTGGAGCGCTTCCTGCTCGACAGCGGCTGCTTCCCTCTGTGGCACCGGGGTGTGGCCGGGGTGCCCACCATCAGCACACCGGTGCTGCAGACCGGGACCTCCGTGGAGTTCTTCGGCCGTGTCGGCCCGCTCCGCTTCCCCTACGTCACGATCGTCTCCGCACAGGAACCGGGGCGGAAGCTGGCGCTCCGGACCACCCGGGGGATCGTGGATCTCCTGGCGGTCACCACGTGGGCGGCGGTGGACGGGGGCACCGAGGTGCGGACCACCGTCGACGGCCGGCTCACCGCGGCGAGGGCCGGCCTCGCCGCGTGGGCCGAGCGGATCGTGCGCCGCAACCTGGGCGCCGAGCTCGGGGACCTCAAACGGCTGCTGGAGACGGGGCAGTTCGAGTTCACCGTGCCGTCCCAGCTCACGGCGCACCCGCCCCGCTGCACGCTCGAGACCCCACCCGACTTCTTCTGAGCCCCGGCACGGCGCGCCCGCGGGCACCGTACGCTGGTGGCGGAACCTCCTTGACCCCTGCGCGCGCGCGGGACGAGTGTGGAACCACACGACAGCTATCGAAAGGATTCTCCTATGGCCGAGAAGTACACCCTTCCCGATCTCC